>JBBQAG010000144.1:0-4047 GCA_038315875.1 Sphingomonadales bacterium
CCGGCGAATAGGTGCCGTCGAATTCGACACCAAAGGTCGATTGCTTGCCGGCATTGGTCAGGACGAAGCCCGTTCCGGTGAAGATGTTGACCTGGAAGTTGCTGATTTCCTGCTGGAACACCGCCACGTTGAAGGCGACGCCAGGGAACTGGCCCTTGATACCGCCTTCGATCACGCGCGCCTTTTCGGGGTTGGCGAAGCGCGAACCGGTCGTGAGATTAGGCACTGCCAGGCCAGCTGCGCGAATTGGTGATGTCGCAGGATTGGTCACTGGTGAGCCGGGGATAAAATCAGCGGCTGTCGGTCGTGAATCAGGCCCGATGTTGATCGACGACGCCTTGAACCCGGTTGCATAGGTTACATACAGGCTGATCCTGTCGGTCGCCTTGTAGGCAAGTCGCACCGAATAGGAGAGGTCGTCGTCCGACGTCCGTCCGGGCTCGACCGCGTTTGGCAGGTTGAGGAAGGGCGGTAGGAACTGAAGCGCCCGAAGCGGCAGCAGCTGATTGCCCGGCGCGGCCGGGTTACCCGTTGGCTGCACTGACTGGTTCGCCGTTGCAAAAGCCGCAGCACCCGCCTGGATAGCGGCAAAGCCCGCTGGCTGGGCTACAGCGAAGGCATTGATCTGTGCCGTTGTCGGCGTGGTGCCTGCGGGCAAACGTAACGCAGCGCCTACCTGACTGGCAACCGCACCGTTGATCAGCAGCTGTCGGCCGATCGCGACGAAATCGAGCGCCGAGAAGCTATCAGTGCTGGTGCTGTTCGAGCTGAAGCGCTTGCGATCGCTTGTGTAGTTCAGGCCACCAGTCAAGATCAGGCGATCGGTGATCTTGAAATCCGCGCTGCCGAAGAACGAATAGGAGTCATCGGCATAACGCCAATTCTCGAACCGGCCCTGGCCGTTCTGGGCAAAGGTGTTGGCGGGCAAGCCAAGCGCTCCCTCGATGGCGCTGTAGCCGTTGCCCGACAGCGCCTGGCCATAGGCTCGGAAACTGCGGCCATAGGTCAGATCACCTGTGAAATTGATGTCCTCCTTGAAGTAATAGCCGCCAGCCAGGAAGTTGAGCGGCCCTTCGAAATTGGAAGACAGACGCACTTCCTGCGTAAAGGTTCGAATTTTCGTATTGGCGCGGTTGGTGCCGATAAGATCGGCACTGGTGAAATCCGAATCCTGGTTGGTGATCGAATCGACGCCGCGATAGGCAGAGATCGAGGTCAGCCCGAGCTTGCCGAAATCAGCATCGGTTTGCAGCGAAACGCCCCAGTTCTGGATGTCGTTGGTCGACAAGAAGTTGTTGAAAACCCGGTAGGATAGCGGATTGGCCCGGTCCAGATTGCCGCCGACCAAGCCGACAACAGCGCCCGTCGGGCCGTTGACGATATTGCTGACCGCGCAGCAATTTTCATTGATCCGATCATAATCGCCGATCAGGCGGAATTTTAGTGTGGCGCTTGGCTGGAACAGCAACTGGCCCCGCAAGCCGTAGCGATCACGCGTGTTGACGTCCTGATTGATCCCGGCGTCACGGATGTAGCCATCACGCCGATTGTAGTTGCCGCCAAAGGCAAAGGCGAGCGTATCGGTGATCGGCCCGGTGAAATCTTCCTTGATCACCAATGCGTTGTAATTGCCGTAGGAAATTTCGGCATTGCCACCGAAGGTGAACGAAGGCTCAGCCGTGACAATGCTGATGATGCCTGCCGAAGCGTTCTTGCCGAACAGCGTCGATTGCGGCCCGCGCAACACTTCGACGCGGCGGATGTTGGGAAGATCGGCGATCTGCGCTGCCGAGCGCGAGCGATAGACCCCATCGATGAAGACGCCGACCGAAGGCTCGATGCCGACATTGTTCGCCCCGTTGCCGAAGCCACGAATGATGAAGTTGGTGTTAGCCGAGCTTTGCAGCTGTGAAACGCGAAGCGACGGCACCACGGTCTGCAGATCGATCAGATCGCGGATCTGCGCCTGCTGGATCGTTGTGCCGCTGACGACGGAGACCGCAATGGGGGTATCGAGCAGCGTTGTCTCGCGCTTTGTAGCGGTGACGATGATGTCTTCGCCAGCAGAGGCTTCATCGGCACCCGTTGGTTGCGCCTGTGGAGCAGGCGTAGGGGCAGGTGCGGTCTGGGCAAACGCAATGCCCGGGCTGAGCATTGCCAAAGCCGATGCGGCGAGCAGTTCGAATTTCCTCATGATCATCCCCTCTTTGGTCGCTCGCCGGTCTTGATCGCCGGCCATAGCGGACAGTGTCGTCTTACCGCGCGATTTAGCGTCCAAGGATTCCCCCCGTCAATCGGAGATGCTGGCAAAACTGCGGGCTTGCGAAGATGTTGCCCAAATGAGACAGTTTCAAAATCGAACTGATTTAGCGCGAAATGACGGTTGACGTAGCGTCTGATCCGAATCGCGTGTCGAGGAGGATGCATGAACGACGATGACGACCACAATGATACCGGCGATCTCGTCAGTCAGCCGGCGAAAATAGCGGTCCCAACGGAGGTTGCAGATGCCGTCCGCACGCTGATTCGTTGGGCAGGCGATGATCCAGCGCGCGAGGGTCTGATCGATACGCCGCAGCGGGTTGCTCGCGCCTGGAAAGAATATTGCGCCGGCTATGGTGACGATCCGGCCTATCACCTCTCGCGCATTTTTGAAGAAGTGGGCGGCTATGACGAGATCGTGCTGCTGAAGGACATCCCGTTTCAGTCGCACTGCGAACATCACATGGCACCGATCATCGGCAAGGCGCACATCGCCTATCTGCCCAGCAACTGGGTGGTCGGGATATCGAAGCTCGCGCGCGTGCTCCACACTTACGCCCGCCGGCTGCAGGTCCAGGAACGACTGACGGCAGAGGTCGCAAATTGCATCTGGGACAATCTGCGGCCCCAGGGGGTCGCGGTCGTAATCGAGGCGAGCCATGCCTGCATGACCGCGCGCGGCGTGCGCACCCCCGGCGTCGGCATGGTGACCAGCCGGATGATGGGGGTCTTCAAAGATGACGAGCGCAGCCGCAAGGAAGTGCTGGCGCTGATGGGCATTTGAGGGCGGACCCGATGACACAGGAAGCGGTTGGGCGGATCGTGATCGTGACGGGGGCCGCGCGCAGGCTCGGCGCCGTCGTCGCGCGCCATCTCGCCGGGCAGGGATGGCGGGTCGTCATCCATCATCACCGATCGGAAGCCGAGGCGGTTGGACTTGCCGACGAACTGGTCGAAGCAGGGCGACACGCGGTCGCGATCGAAGGCGATCTGGCGCTGCCAGACCCTGGCGATGTGCTGGTCGCTGCCGCCCGCGCGGCATTTGGCGGTCCCGTATCGGGACTTGTGAACAACGCATCGCTGTTTGCGCATGACGATCCGTCGGATGTCACCAGCGCCGCGATTGATCGGCACATGGCCGTCAATCTATCGGCACCAAGTCTGCTTGCGGCGGCCGTGGCGCGGCAGGATGATCTGGGCGGCGATCCCGGCAGTGGCGCCATCGTCAACATCCTCGATCAGAAGATCGCCAATCTCAATCCCGATTTCTACGCCTATACTTGCAGCAAGCTCGCGTTGGCGGGCGCGACCCGGATGCTGGCCCAGGCATTCGGCCCCCGCATATCGGTCAACGCCGTGTCACCAGGGCTGACACTGCCGAGCCTCGACCAGACCGAGGCGGAATTCCGTGCCGTCGCTGCGATCAATCTGCTGCAGCGGCCGGTCGACCCACAGGCAATCGCGCAGGCAGTCGGCTTTCTGCTCTCGAGCCGGGGGATCAGCGGGCAAAACATCTTTGTCGATAATGGCCAGCGCTTTCTCCCCCGCGCCCGGGACGTGATGTTCGCCACGCGCGACCTGGCAGGGAAGGCGGGGCAGGGAGCAATGCATGGCTGAGTTCGTCACCCGCCTGGAGGGCCTCGACCTGCCGATGCGGATCGGCATCCACGCCGAGGAACTGGCGGCCCCGCAGCGGGTGACTATTTCGGTGTGGCTCCACAGCGATTACGATCCACAGGCGCTTGGTGACGATATCGCGGCGGTGGTCGACTATGATTTCCTGCG
>JBBQAG010000104.1:0-8326 GCA_038315875.1 Sphingomonadales bacterium
GATCCAGGCGGATAAAGACCCTGAATCACCTTGTTCATCAGCGGCACATGATCGTCGTCGCTCAGCATTTTCCATTCAAGGTGGCTGATGCCATCGGAAAAGCTGTTTGGATCATAGGCAGGCATCGACACCATGGCGAGCATCTCGCCCGTCAGGCAATCGATGACCACCGCCGAGCCCGAATTGGTGCCAAGGCGCCGCGCGGCATATTCCTGAAGCCCGACTTCAATCGTCAGCCGGGCAGTGTCGCCCGGTTTGTCGGGACTGGTGGCGAGTTCGCGGACGAGCTTGCCGCGTGCGGTCACCTCGACGCGCTTGGCGCCCGGCCCGCCGCGGAGCCGGGGTTCGAGCGCTTTTTCAAGACCATCCTTGCCGATCTTGAAGCCGGGGGTGACGAGTAAGGGATCCTTCAGTGCGCGATATTGATCTGCTGAGGCGACACCGACATAGCCGGTCAGATGCGCAATCGCGGCGCCCGCAGGATAATTGCGGGCAAAGCCTCGGGTCGGTGCGACGCCGGGCAATTCGGGCAGCCGCACGCTGACCGCGGCAAACCGCTCCCAATCGAGGTTCTCGGCAACCTGCACAGGTTGAAACCCCGCCGCATGCTTCAGATCAAGCACGATCCGGTCGACGTCTTGGGATGTCAGCCCCAGAATTTCGCGCAGCAGCGTCAGCACCCGGCCCTTATTCTGCAGGCGATCCGGGATTATGTCGACGCGGAAATCGGTGCGGTTGTTGGCGATCGGCACGCCGTTTCGGTCGACGATCCAGCCACGTCGCGGCGGCAGCAGCGTGGTGTTCACGCGGTTGCTCTCCGCCATCATCTCATAATGTGCATTCTCCGCAATCGAGAGCCAGGCCATGCGCCCAGCCAGCAGCAGCCCGATCGCCGCCTGTCCCCCGCCCAGTACGAGCGCGCGACGCGAAAAGCTGTAGGATTGATGCGCTTCGGTAACGATGCGGGTCGGGCGGTTCATGCCGGGTTCCGTTTGCGATCGAGCCAGGCGCAAAGCCGCGCGATGACTGGATAAAGCATGACCGACACAATGATCTGGATCAACAGCACAGTATCGACATGCGCGCTGATGGGTGCCGCAACGAGACGCGCCGCGATCAGGCAGCCGCTGATCGATCCTGCTGCTAGCAGCCAATCCTGCCAGAAATCGCGCGAAACGAGGCGCTGATCGAGCAGATCGAGGCCGATTGCGGTCGCAGACCACAAAAACATCGCGCTGCCAAAAGGCTGGCCGCTGAAAAGATCGTCGAACAGGCCGAGCAGCAGCGGCGCCCAGATCGGCATCGCATCGGGTCGCCCGAGCCGCCAGCCGATCAGCATCATCAATCCGAACGGTGGCAGGAACGCGATTGTCGCGATCACCGGCAAAAGCGTGAGCAGTGATCCGGCCATCACGGAGCCGACCGGGATCAGCCACATCAGTGCCGAAGGCGGTTCGGGATCGAATGGCCCTCGAACGCGTGCCATCACCGCGTCCGGTTCCGCTCTTCGGGCATCATCATGAAGGCTTGCTGGACGATCGCAAAATCGAAGCTGTCGGGCTGCGCGAAGGTGCGTGCGAGCGCAGTGTCGCGCGATCTGCGGATCACTCGCGCGACGGGAATATTGGGAGGATAGATGCCACCCGTCCCCGATGTCATCAGCACGTCACCCGTCCGGAAGATCACATTGCTGAGATTAACCGAACGGATCTCGATCAGTCCGTCACCACGCCCGGCAGCGATGGCGGGCAGGCCGTCACGGGTACGGCGCACCGGCACGATGCTTTCCGGGTCGCTCAGCAGCAGCACGCGTGCGCTATCGGGGCCAGTCTCAAGGATGCGCCCGACCAGCCCCTCGGGGCCCCGTACCGGCTGCCCTGAACGCACCCCTTGAAGAAAGCCTGCATTGAGGACAGCGTAACGCCGCGTGCTCGTCGCTGTCGAACTGACCAGCCGTGCCGCCACCACTGGCGCTGTCGTCCGTTCGCGCACCGCCAGCAACGCCTTGAGCCGGCGATTTTCATACGAAATGCCGCGCGCGCGCATCAATAATGCATGGGTTTCGTCGATCTGCCTGCGCAGGGCTGCATTGCGCGTCTTGACGAAGAAAAAATCGCCGATGGCAGAGGGCACCCCGCCGATGGTGCGCGAAGCAAAGGCGAGTCCCGATGAAAACGGCGTGGTCAGTTCCGCCGCAGCGAGCCTGATCGAGGCGAAGGTCGATGGATCAAAAGTCGCGATGGCGAGCAGCACGGCGGCCAGCAGCGATCCGGCAATCGTGATCACATAGCCAATGAACAGGCCATATTGAGCGCGCCGCGAAAAGCCTGGGCGCCGGTCGCGGATCGACGCCATGCCCGCCTATCCCCGCTTACGCGCTGTGCAGGACGCCGCGGAAGACCGGGTCTTCCAGTGCCCGTCCGGTACCAAGCGCAACGCATGTCAGCGGATCGTCCGCAATCGTCACCGGCAGGCCGGTTTCGTCGCGCAACACCTCGTCGATACCCTTCAACAGCGCGCCGCCGCCGGTCAGCACGATGCCCTGATCGACGATATCCGCGGCGAGTTCGGGGGCGGTGTTCTCCAGCGCAATCCGCACGCCCTCGACGATCGTGCCGACAGGTTCCGACAGCGCCTCGGCGATCTGGCCCTGGTTGATCGTGATTTCCTTGGGCACGCCGTTGACGAGATCACGCCCCTTGATGTGGATCGTCTGGCCGATCCCGTCGAGCGGCGCCTTGGCGACGCCGACTTCCTGCTTGATCCGCTCTGCGGTCGATTCACCGATCAGCAGATTGTGGTTGCGGCGCACATAGGAAACGATCGCTTCGTCCATCTTGTCACCGCCGACGCGCACCGATGTGGTGTAGGCGAGGCCGCGCAGCGATAGCACGGCGACTTCGGTGGTGCCGCCGCCGATATCGACGACCATGCTGCCGATCGGCTCGGTAACGGGCATTCCGGCACCGATCGCCGCCGCCATCGGCTCCTCGATAAGGAACACCTGGCTCGCGCCGGCATTCTGCGCGGCATCGCGGATCGCGCGCCGCTCGACGCTCGTCGATCCCGATGGCACGCAGATTACGATCTGCGGCCAGCGCATGAACCGGCTCTTGCCGCCATGCACCTTGCGGATGAAGTGGCTGATCATCTGTTCGGCGACATCGATGTCCGCGATGACGCCGTCGCGTAAGGGGCGGATCGCCTGGATGCTGTCGGGTGTCTTGCCCATCATCAGCTTGGCATCGTCGCCTACGGCCTTCACCCGCTTGACGCCGTTGATCGTCTCGACCGCCACCACCGATGGCTCGTTGAGGACGATTCCCTTCCCTCGCAGGTACACGACCGTGTTCGCCGTGCCGAGGTCGATCGCCATATCGTGAGACATGAAATTGAAGAACCGCGAGAAGATCATTTAATAGTCTCGTTCATGGCCTTGCCCGGAAGGGGCGCAGCGGTGCGCATAGCTTCAACCCGCCCCACAGAGCCTGGATATCCACGCTCTGGTTGTTCGTTGATGCGGGTCGCAGAATGCCGCCGCTTGGGCTAGAGCCCGTCCCATGTCAATACGCCGCCTGCCCGAACATCTCGTCAATCGCATTGCTGCCGGTGAAGTGGTGGAGCGGCCCGCCAGCGCGTTGAAGGAGCTGGTTGAGAATGCAGTCGATGCAGGGGCCACGCGAATTGCCGTGAAGCTTGTCGGCGGCGGGATCGATCTGATCGAAGTCGCTGATGACGGCAACGGCATGACGCCACCCGAGATGGTGCTGGCGCTTGAGCGGCACGCCACCTCGAAATTGCCCGACGAGGCGATCGAGGCTGTGGCCACACTCGGTTTTCGCGGCGAGGCGCTGCCCTCGATCGCCAGCGTCGCGCGGTTGACGATCGAGAGCCGGGTCCGCGGCGGTGAAGGCTGGGCGCGACGCATCGATAATGGCGCACTGGTGGGCGACGGCCCGGCCGCGATGCCGCCTGGAACCCGCGTGCGCGTCGAGGGATTGTTCGAGCGGGTGCCCGCCCGTCGCAAGTTTCTGCGCAGCGCCCGCGCCGAATATGCGGCCTGTGTCGACGTCGTGAAAAGACTGGCGATGGCGCGACCCGAAATCGGCTTTTCGCTTGATCATGACGGGCGGCTGGCAATCAACGTCGGTGCTGATGCCAGTCGACCGGCGCGGGTGGCAGCGCTTACCGATCGCGCGCTGATCGACAACAGCATCGCGGTCGATCTTGAACGCGAGGGTGTGCGGCTCGGCGGGGTGGCCGGCCTGCCCACCTTCAATCGAGGCGTCGCCGATCATCAATATCTGTTCGTCAACGGGCGGCCAGTGAAGGATCGGTTGCTGGCAGGCGCGGTACGCGGCGCTTATGCCGATGTGCTCGCGCGTGATCGTCATGCCGTCGTCGCGCTGTTCCTCGATGTGCCCGCCGATATGGTCGATGTGAATGTGCATCCCGCCAAGACCGAGGTGCGCTTTCGCGATCCGGCGCTGGTTCGCGGGCTGATCGTCTCTGGACTGAAGCGGGCGCTGGCCGAGGCTGGTCACCGCAGCGCGCAGCGGCCATCGACGGATGCAATGGCGATGTGGACGTCGGAAACCGTGCCCCAGTCACCCCAACCTCATCACCCCAGCGAGAGCTGGGGTCTCGGGCAACCGAGCGCTACCCCCGATGAGATCCCAGCCTTCGCTGGGATGACAGGAGCTGGCCAGCGTCTCGCCGATTCCCGGCGCACCTTCTTTAGCCCACCACCGCAAGGCCGCGCCGAACCCGCCTATACGCCGCCGCCCGAAGGAACCGCGTTCCCGCTTGGCGTCGCACGCGGCCAGGTCGCCAAAACCTATATCGTCGCCGAGGCCGAGGACGGGCTGGTGATCGTCGATCAGCATGCGGCGCACGAACGGCTAGTGCTGGAACGGATGCGGCGTGCGATAGCGGGCGGCGGCGTGGCGGTTCAGGCGTTGCTGCTGCCCGAAGTCGTCGAGCTCGACGAAGGCGCATGCGACCGGCTTGAGGCACGCGCTGCCGAACTAGGCGAGTTCGGGCTCGATCTGGAACGCTTCGGCCCGCTCGCGATGTTGGTGCGCGGCGTGCCGGCGGCGTTGGGGCAGGGCGATATCCTGGGTCTCGTCACCGATCTCGCCGACGAACTCGGTGCGTTCGACGAGGCGCTCTCGCTCAAGGAGCGGCTCGATCATGTTGCCGCGACGATGGCTTGCCACGGATCGGTGCGTGCCGGACGGGTGCTGTCTGTCGCGGAAATGAACGCCCTGCTTCGGGAAATGGAAGTCACACCGCATTCGGGCCAGTGCAATCATGGCCGCCCGACCTGGGTGAAGCTGGCGCATGGCGATATCGAAAAACTGTTCGGGAGGCGTTGAGTGGACAACATGGCTGGCCCGCCCCGCAGCGCGATCATCGTCGGCGGCGGCATTGCCGGGCTTGCCGCTGCCATTGCGCTTGGCAAGGCGGGCATTTCCGTTCGAATCGTCGAGCGCGCGGCTGCGCTCGAGCCAATCGGCGCCGCGATCACCATGTGGGCAAATGCGATTGACGCGCTTGATCTGCTTGGCGTCGGCGCGGCCGTGCGCGCTGGGGCAACCAGGATACAGACGATGGCGGTGTTCGATCGCACCGGTCGGGCGATCATCGGTCCGCGCATCGTCGATGATGTCCCCCATACCGGCGCGACCGCGTATCTGGTGACGCGATCGGCGCTTCAGGCGGCGTTGATGCAGTCGATCGATCCTGCTTGGCTGACGCTCGATTGCGCAGTGTCGTCGATCGACGAGCATGAATCCGGAGTCGTCGCCACCTTGGCCGATGGGACGCGCATCGAAGCAGACATCGCGATTGTCGCAGACGGCATCTGGTCGGATGTTGCTACGCAAATCCTTGCTAGTACCGCGCATCATGTTGGCTATGGCGGTGTGCTGGCCTTGTCCGATGCGACCTCGGGCGCGGGCGTCGATCATGCAGCCTTCGAATATTGGGGCGTTGGCGAAAGATTCGGGCTGTTCGATATCGGCGCCGGCCGCCGATATTGGTTTTACATGCGCAACGAAGAAAGCGCGGTCGCCGATCAGTTGACGCATCAATGTGTCGAGGCCGCCACGCGGGGTTGGCCGCCCGAGATCGGCCGAGCGGTGTCGGCCACCCCTGCCAACCGGCTCATTCCTTTTTCGGTGCACGCCAAACCGCCACCCAGAAGGCTGGGGCGGGGCAGAATTATTTGTATCGGCGATGCGGCGCACGCGATGGAACCCAATTTGGGGCAGGGTGCTTGCCAGGCAATCGAGGATGCCGTGGCGATAGGGGCGTTGGCGGCGCGCCAGGTACCAACCCCATTGCTGTTGCCCGCGTTCGAAAAACTCAGAATTGGCCGGGTTCGCCGATTTGTCAGCCAGTCGGCTCAGGGCGGATTGCCCGCGCACAGCCGATCCCCTTTGACGCGGGCCCTGCTGAATGCGATTCTCCGCGTCCTTCCTGCCGGTGTCACCAACAGGGCGACCGCGAGGATGTACGCGTTGCCCGATTATCATTCACTGGCGCGATAGTCCGCCGCACGTTCCTTTTTTTTCTCCAATGTCATTTTTTTCGATGTGGTTTGTAACCCCCGTATGGCCCGGGCCGAAAAGGAATCGTGATTGGCGAAGATTTTCCGTCTCCCCCGCGGGAAACCTTTTGAGCGGTCACGAATTGTTGGCGACAGGTTCGGTTCAGTCGAAAGTGTCATTGTGAAAAACGTCATGACTGTGTTCCTCGCGTTAATTCCCCTCGCGGTGATGGTCAGTGCATGCGTGGTGGCCCCCTGAACCGGTAGTCAGCGCGGTCCGGTTCGATCCTTCCATCGAACCAACCGCCAATGTCGAGTGTCGCATACGGAGAAAGGGCCGCCCGGAGTGATCCGGACGGCCCTTTTTTCATGCGCTGTTGGTGCCGTCTGCGAGCGGCGATGGGGTTAACCCTCGGCATCCTCATCGGTTGCTGCTTCGAGCGTTGATTCGGTCGGCGCTTCGGCAGGAGCCGCTTCGCGCGCCACGCCGATTTCGCCGGGTTCGGCGTTGGGATCATAATCCTCGGTGAAGCCAGCTTCGTCCTTTTCGAACATCGCCTCCATCACGTTGACGCCCTTGGCCTGCATCTCGGCTTCTTCCGGCGAGCGGGCGATGTTGACCTTGATCATCACCGACACTTCGGCGTGGAGCGAAACCTTCACGTCATAGATGCCGATCGCCTTGATCGGCTTGTTGAGCACGATCGCGTTCTTCGGAACCTTGTGACCCTCGGCATCGAGCGCCTCGACCAGATCGCGCACCGCGACTGAGCCGTAAAGCTGTCCGGTGTTGGACGACTGGCGGATCATCGTCACGGTCACGCCGTCGACGCTCTTGGCTTCTTCCTCGGCGACTGAACGACGTGCTGCGTTATCAGCCACGATCCGTTCGCGGTTGGCGTCGAACACCTTGCGGTTGGCGGCATTCGAACGGAGCGCCTTTTTGTTGGGAAGGAGGAAATTGCGAGCAAAGCCGTCCTTCACCTTGACGACATCACCAATGGCGCCGAGCTTTTCGACGCGTTCCAGCAGGATGACTTCCATCGGTCTGCTCCTTACTTAACGATATAGGGCAGCAGGCCCAGATGACGGGCGCGCTTGATCGCCTGGGCGAGCTCGCGCTGCTTCTTCGCGCTCACCGAAGTGATGCGCGACGGGACGATCTTGCCACGTTCGGAAACGAAGCCCTGCAGCAACCGGACATCCTTATAGTCGATCCGAGGGGCATCCTTCGCGGAGAAGGGGCAGCTCTTGCGGCGGCGGAAAAATGGGCGTGCCATTGTCTATATTCTCCTTATTCGCCGTCGAAATCGCGACGCGGGCGGTCGCCGCGATCACCGCGATCGCCACGATCCGGACGGTCGCCGCGCTCGCCGCCACGGCGGCTGTCACGATCACGGTCGCCCTTGCGCATCATCGCTGAGGGGCCGGCTTCGGCCTCGTCGACCTTGACGGTCATGTAACGGATGACGTCTTCATTGATCTGGGTCTGGCGCTCAAGCTCGGCGACGACGCCTGCAGGCGCATCGATTTCGAGCATCACATAATGTGCCTTGCGATTCTTGGCGATCTTGTAGGCTAGGCTGCGCAGGCCCCAGCTCTCGGTCTTGGTGACCTTGCCCTTATTGTCTTCGATGATCTTGGTGGCGTTTTCCGCCAGCGCATCGACCTGGGCTTGGGCCAGGTCCTGACGCGCGAGAAAGACATGCTCGTAAAGCGGCATGGCTCATGCTTCCTGTTCTTTTGGCCGATCGCTGACGCCGCACAATGCGA
>JBBQAG010000018.1:0-35567 GCA_038315875.1 Sphingomonadales bacterium
ACCGAACCCAACGTGCTCGTCAAGCTTTCCGCCAATGAAAACCCGCTTGGCACCAGCCCGCATGCCCGCGCGGCATTCGACGCGGCTGATCGCGTGCTCGATCGCTATCCCGATCCTGGCGCGACCCTGCTGCGCGAGACGATCGCCGACAAATTCGGGCTGGACCCAATGCGCGTGATCTATGGCACCGGGTCGGACGACGTCCTCCACCTCGCCGCCGGCGCTTTTGCTGGCCAGGGCGACGAGGTGATCTTCGTGCATTATGGCTTTGCGGTCTATGAAATCGCGGCGCGGCGGGTGGGGGCGACGCCGATCGTCGCGCCCGACAAGGATTACGCGACCGATGTCGATGCGATCCTGGCGTGCGTTACCGACCGCACCCGGATCGTCTTCCTCGCCAATCCCAACAACCCGACGGGCACCTTCACCCCGCGCGCCGAGATTGGGCGGCTGCATGCGGCCTTGCCCAAGACGGTGCTGCTGGTGATCGATCAGGCCTATGCCGAATATCTCGAGCCTGAAGACGATGATGCAGGCCTGGCGCTGGCGATGACCGAACCCAACGTGCTCGTCACGCGGACCTTCTCCAAAATCCATGGCCTGGCGGCAGAACGGGTTGGTTGGGGATATGGCCCGGCGGCGGTGATCGAGGCATTGCACCGTATCCGGCTGCCCTTCAACGTGACGGCGGCGGGGCAGGCAGCGGCGGTGGCGGCGCTTGGCGACACCGGCTTTGTCGACGCAACGCGCGCGCACAACGCGACATGGCGTGGCTGGCTTGCCGAGGAGATTGCCTCGATGGGCAATCACGGCTTGCGCGCCATCCCGTCAAAGGCCAATTTCATCCTGGTCCTGTTCGAGGGCGCGGTGACGGCGGAGGCGGCTTATACCGGCCTGATGGCGCGCGGCTATATCGTCCGCTGGCTGCCCGGCCAGGGCCTGCCCCATGCGCTGCGCATGACGATCGGCACCGAGGCGGAAACGCGCGGGCTGGCGGCAGCGCTGCGCGATATCGTCGAGCCGGCTGACTGATGCTCCCTTTTGCCCGCGTGACGATCATCGGGCTGGGCTTGATCGGATCATCGATCGCGCATGCGGTGCGCGCGCAGATGCCGACGGTGCGCCTGACCGGCCATGATGCCGATGCAGAGGTGCGCGCGGTGGCAGACAGGCTGCAGCTGTGCGACGATGTCGCCGATACAGCGGGCGCGGCGGTCATCGATGCCGATCTTGTCATCCTGTGCGTCCCCGTTGGTGCAATGGCAGCGGCAGCGGCGACGATCCGCGCCGATCTGCCCGCCGATGCCATCGTCAGCGATGTCGGGAGCTGCAAGGAAGAGGTTGCGCGGGCATTGACGGCGGCGCTGCCCGGCGCCGTGATCGTGCCGGCGCACCCAGTGGCCGGCACCGAGCGATCGGGGCCGGACGCGGGCTTTGCAACGCTTTTCCAGGGGCGCTGGTGCATCGTTACGCCCGTCGACGGCATGCCCGAGGCGGCGACCGAGCGGGTCAGCGAATTCTGGCGGCGGCTTGGTGCGAATGTCGAGCTGATGGCGCCCGACCATCATGACCGGGTGCTCGCGCTGACGAGCCATTTGCCGCATTTGATCGCCTATACGATCGTCGGTACCGCGTCCGATCTTGAAGAGGTAACGCGTTCCGAAGTGATCAAATATTCGGCGGGTGGCTTTCGCGATTTCACCCGCATCGCCGCGTCCGATCCAACGATGTGGCGCGATGTGTTCCTGTCCAACCGCGAGGCGGTGCTCGACATGCTTCAGCGATTCTCAGAGGATCTGTCGCAGCTGCAGCGCGCGATCCGCTGGGGCAAGGGTGACGAGCTATATGATCTGTTCAGCCGCACCCGGGCGATCCGCCGGGGGATCATCGAACAGGGCCAGGACGATCCCGCTCCCGATTTCGGGCGCCAACACGAATAGGCCGCTCAGTCGAGTTCGTTGATCGCGGCATATACCCGCGCCTCGATCTCCTCGCGCGGCAATTTGGGCGGGATGCGCGCGCCGAACCGAAAAGTGACGACGCCGGCGCGCTTGGGGCCGGATTTGGGCCAAACGTCGCCCGAATTTATCGCAATGGGGACGACGCCGAGCCCCAGGACGCGGTACAGGCCCGCAAAGCCTGAGCGGAGCGGCGGCTTTTCCCCCGCCGCCACGCGCGTTCCCTCAGGAAAGATGATCACTGATCGCCCGGCATTGAGCGCCACCTTTGCTTCGCGCATCATCTGGCGCAGCGCGACAGCGTTTGCCTCCCGATCAACGACGATCGCGCCATATTGCTGGATCGCCCAGCCCCATACCGGGATCGCGCCGAGTTCTCGCTTGATCACGAACACCGGGTTGCCAAGCAGCAGGCAGAGCTCGAGCGTTTCGAACATCGCGTGGTGCTTGGCGGTGTAGAAGGTCGGTTCGGGCGAAACGCCGCCCTCATATCGGCAGGTGATGCCGAGCAGCCAGCGCGCGCAGAACCGGTGAAAGCGCGACCATAGATGAACATTGGCGACGAGCATCCGGTGCCCGAACAGCGCCGAAAGCGGTGTCGACAGCACGATCGGCACCGATCCGGTGTAGAATATGAGCTTGAACGCCCAGGTGCGTGCCCACGCGATCATTGGTTGAGCCCAAGCATCAACACCGCCCGGCGCAACAGATATTTGTCATATTCTGCAAGCAACAGCAGGATGCGGGGCGCGCCGGCGACGCCGTCTCCGACGACGACGACATCGGGATCGAGCGCGTTGGCAAGCTCAAGCCGGGCGCGGCGCATGTGCCAATCCGACGTAACGAGCCGCACTGATCGATAGCCATGGCGATGCACCCATTTGCTGGTTTCCTCGGCATTGGACCGGGTATCGACCGCCTCGCGCCCCAGATCGATGCAGCAGGCGAACAAGGCTGGCGGCGTTCGGTATTCGGTTGCGAGGTCGATCGGGCGAACATTGGGCGCGACGCCCGTCACCAGCATGCGCTGTGCAGCATGCGCCTTGAGCAGGGCGATGCCGCGATCGATCCGCCCGGGACCACCCGTCGGCACCACGATTGCATCGGTTCTGCGCTGATCGAGCGGCCCGGGAAGCGTCAGCATGAACCACGCAAACCCGACCAGCCACGCAATCGCTACCAAGCCGATGATCCGGCGAATCACAGGAATTTGCCAAGTGCGCCAAGCACGGCTGCGCGCGCGGCAAAGGTCGCCAGCAGCGCAAACAGGATTGGCAATGCAATCAGCGCCAGCCAATCGCGTTCGCCAAGCGCGATCCCGCCAAGCAGATCGGACCCGAGCGTTGCCATCCGTCCGCCGACGAACAGGATCGTCACGATCGCAAGCCCGGTGCCGATCATCCCGCCATATAATGTGTCGAGGGCGATCCGCCGCTGGAACAGCCGGGCGATCTGCACATCGGTAGACCCAAGCATGTGGAGCACTTCAATCGTCGCGCGGTGGGCATCCAGCCCCGCGCGCCCGACGAGCAGGACGACGACCGCGGTTGCCGCCGCCATCAGCAGCACCAGGCCCAGCGCCAGGCCAATCATCACCCGCATGAAATTGCTGACCGGCGACATCCAGCTTTCCTGCCGATCGATCCTTGCCGCCGGCACGACCCGGTGGACTGCCTGTTCAAGCCGGACGACAGTGGCGTCGCTGCCTGCCTGCAGCTCGACATCGATCATCGCCGGCACTGGCAGATCAGGATCGGCGCCATCCTCGCCCAGCCACGGCCTCAGCAGCGCGGTGAGTGCCTCACGGTCGACCAAGGCTGCGCGGGCGACGCTGGGCAGCGCGCGGATCACTGCCAGGGCGGCGGCGGCATCGCGCTCCCGCCGCTGTGGATCGGCATCGACGATCTGGACGGTTAGCCGCCCCGCAATCTGCCGATCCAGCACGCTTGCGGCTGCCAAGGTGCCAAGGCCGAATGCGGCCGACAGCACCGTCAGGAACAGCATGATGGCCATGATCCACATCATCGATCGTGTCTGCCGGCGTTCGTCGAGCAATCGGCGATCGGCGGCGGGCGTGGTGATGCGGATTTTCATGATGGATTGCCGGCCGGTGGCGGAAATCGCAGCGAACCAGTGGGATCGAGCAAGCGCCCCTTGTCGAGGCGCATCATGTGGGCATTGGGAATACGCCCGAGCAGATGGAAATCATGCGTTGCGACAACGACGGTGGTGCCAAGCCGGTTGAGGCTTTCGAACAGGTGCAGCAACCGTTCTGCCATGTCGGGATCGACATTGCCGGTTGGCTCGTCGGCGACCAGGATTTCGGGCCGGCCGATGACGGCGCGTGCGATCGCGACGCGCTGTTGCTCGCCGCCGGAAAGCGTCGGCGGTTTCGCCTCGACCCGGTCGGACAGGCCGACCCAGGCGAGCATTTCGCGTACCGGCGCCTCGACATCGCTTTCGGGGACGCCTGACACCCTCAGCGGCAGGGCGATATTATCATAAGCCGAAAGATGCGGCAGCAGCCGGAAGTCCTGAAACACGACGCCGATCCGCCGACGAAAGCCGGGCAGGCGGCTGCGCGGCAGGATTCCGGCATCCTCGCCGAACAACCGGATCGAACCGCGACTGGGACGTTGCGACAGATAGAGCAGCTTGAGCAGCGATGTTTTGCCCGCACCCGATGCACCGGTGAGAAAATAGAAAGCGCCCGCGGACAAGGTGAAACTGATATCCGACAGCGTTTCCTGGCCGGTGCCATAGCGCAGCCCAACATTTTCGAACTGCACGATATTCGCCATGCGGGCGCCGCCATCCTCTTTCGTTGCCGCCGATTGCCGCCGATTGACGCCATCGCATGCTCTCGCGATGCGCTCAAGCGCCCGCAACGACGCTTATCGCTTCGCTGGCCCTTGCTACTATCGGGCAGGACGTGCTTAGATTCGGGCGCGGGCCTATCCCCTCATCCGGCTCGACCGACGCACCGAAACGAAGCCGCCATGATCCTCGAATGTTCTGAATGCCGTACGCGCTACCTCGTCGCCGATACTGCCATTGGCGCAGATGGGCGAACGGTGCGTTGTGCGAATTGCAAGCATAGCTGGTTCCAGCCCGGCGCGATGCAAGATGGGCGCGGCCAGGTTGATGGCCGGGCTGATGCTATGCGCGATCCTCCCGTGCCACCGCCATCGTCATCGATCGCGCAGCCGGCGCTTGCGCGAGCCGCAGCGGAGGAAGAGCGGGATTATGATCCCTTTGCCCACCGTGCGCCCTTTCGCCCACGGCGCAATCCCGCCCGGCGGTATACCATGGCCGCGCTCGCCGCAGGGGTAGCCATGTTGGTCGCGGTTGGCGCCATTCTCTATTCCGGCGCGCCCGGGGTCGCCGCGCAATTCGGCCTTGGCCAAACCGCCGAGACGCCGCTTCGGATCGAACAATATCCGATCGATCGGCGCGATCTCGACAATGGCAGCGAATTGTTCGCGGTCAGTGGCCGGGTGATCAACCCATCGAACACCCGCCAGCCCGTCCCCGATATCCGCGTCGAACTGCGCGATGCCCAGGGACGGCAAGGGCGCATCGTCTACAGCTGGACGATCACCCCGCAGCAGCGCGTTCTGCTGCCCAAGGCGACGCTCGAATTCAACAGCGCCCAGCTCGACGTGCCCAAAAATTCCAAGCAGCTCGATTTCAGTTTCTCTCGTGGGCCGGTGAGCTGAAGGCAAAGAACGCTGGCGAAGGCTGGCGAAGGCGGGCACGCAATCGCGCTTGTAAGGCCCCGCCTGCTTTGCTAGGGGCTCGCGCCTACCAGCCGTTGGGCCCTCAAGCGAAATGGGTCGACGGTGTTTCACGTGCGGCCGTGGCGGAACTGGTAGACGCGCAACGTTGAGGTCGTTGTGGGCGAAAGCCCGTGGAAGTTCGAGTCTTCTCGGCCGCACCACTCATCAAAACCCCTGGCGCCTCATCCTCGGCGGCGCCGCTTGCGCAGGGGTTGCCTGGCGGCTAGCGCACGGCCTTTCCTCCACTAGGCGATCGTTCGGGCAGGCATGAAAGCAAGGTTGCTATCCATAACGCCAGCCGGCACGGCGATTGCTGCGATCATGGCCGCCGCGTTTGTTCTGCGGCTACAGGCGATCGGGTTCGGTCTCCCAGCGTTGCTCGATCCAGACGAACCGATCTTCATGATCATCGCGCTGAAGCTGATCGTCAATCAAACCTTGAACCCGGGCTGGTTCGGCCATCCTGGATCGACGACGATCTACAGCCTGGCACTGGTCGAGATCTGGGTCTTCGTAACCGGCTATCTCTCCGGCAAATTTGCGACCGCCACCGCCTTTGCAACCGCTGCCTATCATGATCCGGGCATCTTGTTCCTGCCGGCCCGCTATCTGATGGTCAGCTTCGGCGTGGTGTGCGTCGGCCTCACCTACGTGATCGCGCAGCGGCTTTTCGATACTCGCACCGGGCTGTTCGCCGCTGCGTTGCTCGCGGCCAACCCCCTCCACATCAAATGGTCGCAGATCGTTCGCACCGATGTGCACGCCAGCGTCTTCATGCTGTTGTGCGTCGTGGCATCGATTGCCATTGCCCGGCGCGGACGGCTGATCGACTATATCTGGGCAGGGGCCATGATTGGCCTAGCGACGGCGACCAAATGGCCAGCGGCAGTGATCGCCTTCGCACCGCTGGGGGCCTGTGCCTATCGCATTCTCGATCAGAAGGCCGATCCGTCGCAAGAGTTTCGCTTCCTCGCGGTATCGGTGCTGGCGGCACCGGTCGCTTTGTTCGTCGCCTCGCCCTTTTTGGTGATCGACGCGATCACCGTGGTCCAGCATGTCAGCGGCGAGGAGCAGCTGCATCATCTGGGCGCTACCGGCGGCAATGTGTTCTGGAATCTCGGCTGGTACATCACCGACCCGTTGGGCCGATCGATGGGGGTGCTGGGGCTGGCGATGACCGCGATCGGTGCGGCGATGATTGCGGTGCGTCACCGGATTGCCTTGGCGACGGTACTGGTGCCGACGCTCCTCTTCCTGCTGCTGATCTGTTCGCAGCGGATCATCTGGGCGCGGTGGATCGTGCCGATCGTGCCGATGCTGTCGATCTTTGCGGCGGTCGCATTGTGCGGTGCTGGAGACTGGATTGGTGAGCGGGTTCGCAGCGTGCCCGCGATATCATGGCAGTTGGTGTTTTCGGCAGTGCTGCTCGTGCCGATGCTGATGACGGCAATCTTGGAGGCGAACGAGCGCCGCCATGAAACCCGCAGCCTCGCGGCGATCTGGGCGAAGGCGCACATCCCACCGGGCAGCCGGGTGGTTATCGAGCATCTCGGCTTCGATATGGTCGATCAACCCTGGACCTTCCTGACGCCGGCGGGCCATGTCGGTTGCGTCGATGCCGTCAGCCACCTGAAGAACAAGATCGGTTACGACGCGATCGATGGCTGGCGCAGCGGCAAATACATCGTCGACCTGGGGACGATCGATCGCACCCGACTGGATAGCTGCCGAGCCGATTTCGCCATCCTTTCGGACTATGATCGCTACCGCGCAGAGGCGCCTTTTTATCGTGACGAGCTGAGCCTTTATGCCGATTTCCTGCGGGGCGGTAGGCTGCTGAAGACGATCGCGCCGGTCGCTGGCCAGTCAACCGGTCCGATCGTGCGCATTATCGGCTTTCCAGCTGCGGCTGGGACCAGTGGCGCGCCGGGGAAAACTGTTACCCCGGCGATCGCTCGAGGCAATGCTCAGCAGATGACTTATCATCGCTAGCACGCAGCGCCTGCCGTCGCAGAAGGCCTTTTGCCGAAATATTGTAACAGGATCGGGTGCTTGACAAGCCGTTAGCTTCGCTGAATAGGCTGGCCCGAAAGCCAGAAGTGGCAACGTGGTGGGGCAAGATCGTTGCAGAGAATTATTCTCGCCAGCCGGCTGGCGAGCCAGCTTGGATTGGGGGCGGTCGTTCCTGTTGAGCCCCGCTTCGAGATATCTCGATCAGCTTCCGGCGGGGTCGAGTGTCCAACTGCCCTTTTGAAAGGCATTTGATGGCGCTGGATTGGCGGGGTCGCCGCGTGTTCATTACAGGGCATACCGGGTTCAAGGGCAGCTGGCTCGCGCTTTGGCTGGCCGATCTGGGGGCCGAAATCACCGGCTATTCGCTGCCGGCGCCGACCGAACCGAGCCTTTTCGAACAGGCCGATGTCGCCAACCTTATCCACCGCGATATCCGCGGCGATGTTCGCGATCTGCCGGCGCTGCAGGCCGCGGTGATGGAATGCCAGCCGGAGATGGTTTTTCATCTCGCTGCTCAGCCGCTCGTCCGCTATTCCTATGCCGAACCCGTCGAGACCTATGCAACCAATGTGATGGGCACGGTGCATCTGCTCGAAGCTTGCCGATCGGCAGAGAGCATTCGCGGAATCGTCTGCATCACCAGCGACAAATGTTATGAGAATCGCGAATGGGTTTGGCCATATCGTGAAAATGATCCGATGGGCGGCCACGATCCCTATAGCAGCAGCAAAGGGGCGGCAGAGCTGGTGATTGCCGCCTATCGGCGGTCGTTCTTCGAGCGCGATGGTGCGCCGGGTATCGCCTCGGTTCGCGCCGGCAACGTAATCGGCGGCGGCGATTGGGCAGCGGACCGACTGGTGCCCGATATCATCCGCGCGCTTGAGGCCGGCCAGCGTCCGATGATCCGCTCGCCAGGCTCGGTGCGGCCATGGCAGCATGTCCTCGAAGCGCTTGGCGGTTATCTGATGATCGCCGAGAGGCTGATGGTCGGCGATGCGGCTGCAGCAACGGCGTGGAACTTCGGGCCAGCGGATGACGATACGCAACCAGTCGGCTGGATCGTCGATCGGATGCTCGCCGAATGGGGTGCGCCGGGTTGGGATCGTCCTGAAGGGGCACAGCCGCACGAAGCCAAGCTGTTGAAGTTAGATTGTTCGAAGGCGCGCAACGAACTAGGGTGGCGACCCGCCATGGGGCTGGGCGAGGCCTTGACCAAGGTTATTGATTGGCACCGCGATGTGGCCAAGGGACGTATGGCGCGCGACGTGTGTTTCGCGCAACTGCAAGCATATCGCGCGGCATTTTCCGCGCGCATGATGGAGCCTGCTGGATGGAATTGATGACCGCCCCGAACCCCGAGGCGCTGGCAAAACTGGCAGCGGGTGCCAATGAACAGCAGTTCAGAGACATTATCCTTGATCTCGTCGGCCAATATGCCCGCGCTTATCACGCCCCCAAGCCGTTTGTTCGCGGTGAAAGCCCAGTGCCCGTTTCGGGCAAGGTCTACGGCGAAGCGGATATGCGCTCGCTGGTCGATTCGGCGCTCGACTTCTGGCTGACGACGGGGCGCTTCAACGAACAGTTCGAAGCGCAACTGGCCGAGCGGATGGGGACGCGCTTCTCGCTTACCGTCAATTCGGGCTCGTCGGCCAATCTGTTGGCGTTTTCGTCGCTGTTTTCGCACTATTTCCGCGGCGACGCGCTGAAGCCGGGCGACGAGATGATCACCGTGGCAACGGGCTTCCCCACCACCGTCAATCCTGCCCTGCAATATGGCATCGTGCCCGTCTTCGTCGATGTCGAACTGCCAACCTACAACATCAAGCCCGAGATGATCGAGGCTGCCGTCACCGACAAGACGCGGGCGATCATGCTTGCGCATACGCTGGGCAACCCGTTCAACGTCGACGAGGTGATGCGCGTCGCCAAAAAATATAACCTTTGGGTGATCGAGGATTGCTGCGATGCACTCGGCGCGACCTATAATGGCCAGAGCGTCGGCACGTTCGGCCATATCGGTACGCTCAGCTTCTACCCCGCCCACCATATCACGATGGGTGAAGGGGGCGCTGTCTTCACCGATAAACCAATGATCAAGCGCGTGCTCGAATCGATGCGCGACTGGGGTCGGGATTGCTGGTGCGCGCCGGGCAAGGACAATACCTGCGGCAAGCGCTTCGATCGCCGGCTGGGCGAGTTGCCGCACGGCTATGATCACAAATATACCTATAGCCATTGCGGGTATAATCTGAAGATCACCGATATGCAGGCGGCAGTGGGCGTGAGCCAACTGGCCCGCGCCGACGAGTTCATCGCCGCGCGGCGTCGCAATTTCGCGATTTTGACCGAATTGCTCCGCCCCCTCGAAGACGTGCTGATGTTGCCGGAAGCCACGGCAAACAGCGATCCGTCTTGGTTTGGCTATGCGATCACGGTGCGCCCGGGCGCGCACTTCACCCGCGACGACCTGACGCGCCATCTCGATGCCCACCGCATCGGCACCCGGCTGTTGTTCGGCGGCAATCTGCTGCGTCAGCCCTATATGAAGGGACGCCCGCACCGCGTGGTCGGCGATCTGACCAATGCCGATATCGTCACGTCGAACACCTTCTGGATCGGTCTCTATCCAGGCCTGACCGAAGACCATCTCGGTTTCGCTGTCGACACCATCACTCAGTTCGTGCGGGGCTGACATCGACGGTCCCTCCCTTGATGCTGCGGTCGGGAACAAGGCGGTCATGAATGACCGCCTGATGCCGCCGCGTGTCGTGGTGACGGGCCCAACCGGCTGGATCGGATCGGCGCTGCTCGGCGTGCTCGCCGATCGGTTCGGCACCGATTGGCACCGGACGGTAAAGTTGTTCGGATCGAGCCGACGTTCGGTGATGGCGCCCGACGGCACGGCGATCGAAATGGAGTCGCTCGATGCATTGTGCCCTGCTGATCTGGACGATTCGATCGTCGTGCATCTCGCCTATCTGACCAAGGAAAAGGTCAACCTTCTTGGCGAGCGGCAGTTCAGCGATATCAATATGTCGATCGACGACCGCGTGTTGGCAGCGCTCGCCGGCGCGGCGCCACGCAGCGTGTTCGTCGCCTCATCGGGTGCCGCCGCCCAGGCCGAGAATGGCCGCGACCGTCACCCCTATGGCATGAGCAAGCTGCGCCAGGAGGATCGGTTCCTGGCATGGGGGGCAGCGCGCGGTGTGCCCGTGATTGCCGGCAGGATCTTCAACGTCGCCGGTCCCCACATCAACAAGCTCGATTCCTATGCAATCGCCGTTTTCATTGGCCAGGCGCGGCGTGACGGTGCGATCCGGATCGAGGCGCGCGTGCCGGTGTTCCGCTCCTACCTCCATGTCTGCGATCTCGGGGCCTTGATCGTCGAGGCGGGGAGGCAGGGCGTCGGCCGGCCGGCCGCCATCGATCTGTGCGGCGCCGAAGTGCTCGAAATGAGTGATATCGCAGCAACGGTTGCGCAACTTCTCGACGAGTCGATCCCGATCAACCGAGATAGGGTGGATTGGTCGCGCCCAAACGCGTATTTGGGAAGCTTCGTCGACACAAAAGTGTTGTCGATGGAGACTGGCGTTCCGTTGACCTCGTTTTTAGATCAAGTTGCCGACACTGCCCGATGGATGGAGGTTGCGTGCCGATGATGATACGCGTCAGGGGATATGAAGAGAGAGCTGATCGTCGCCGGTCGGGGATCGGGCGGAAAAGCGGTAGATAGTGCAGAATCACGGGGGTCGATGCTGCGGGTCTTTTGAACACCTTGTTGATCAATCAAGGTCTGACATTGCGGCATCTGTGAATATTGGAAGGGAAATACGATATGGCGAACACGATTTTTGACGATTTGTTCGTGCTCGAACTGGCGAACAATCATTGGGGCAAAATCGATCGCGGCCTGAAGATCATCAGCGATTTCGCGCGCGTTGTTCGGTTCAACGACGTCCGCGCCGCGATCAAGCTGCAATTTCGTGATGTCGACAGTTTTGTGCACCGCGATTTTCGCGAGCGTGCCGATGTCCGCTACATCAAGAAAACGCTCGACACGTTCCTGCCGTGGGACAGCCTGCGCCAGATGATCGAGGCTGTCCGCGCCGCCGGCATGGTGACGATGGTGACGCCGTTTGACGAAGCTTCGGTTGACAAATGCGTCGAGTTCAACGTCGATATTCTGAAGATCGCCAGTTCGGATATTCGCGACAAGACCCTGCTGCGCAAGATGGCGTCGACCGGCAAGCCGGTGATCGCCTCGTCGGGCGGCGCCAATGCCGATCACATCGACGCGCTGGTCGAGTTCTTCACATCGCGCAACATCCCCTTTGCGCTCAATCACTGTGTGTCGCTCTATCCTTCCGAAGACAGCGAGCTTGAGCTCAATCAGATCGATTATCTTCGCGCCCGCTATCCAAACATCACGGTCGGCCTTTCGACCCATGAGCATCGCGACTGGCATGATTCGATCATGATCGCGTACGGCAAGGGCGCCCGCACCTTCGAACGGCATATCGATATCGATCATGAAGGCGTTCCCGTCAGCGCTTATTGCACGCAGCCAGAACAGGCAGATGTGTGGTTCAAGGCGTTCAAGAAGGCACAGGAAATGTGTGGCGGCGCCGCCTCCGAGCGTCGGCATGTGGCCGAAGGCGAGCGGCGTTACCTTGATGCGCTGGTGCGCGGCGTTTATGCAAAGCGCGACCTGCCTGCCGGCCACACGCTGACCGATGCCGATGTCTATCATGCCGTGCCGCTGCTGAAGGGCCAGATTTCAACCCGTGAATTCGAAAGCGGGGAAGTGCTGCATGCCCCCATCGCGGCGCATGCCCCCGTGCTGCTCGACGGTATCGATGCCGTATATTGCAACGATGCAGAGCTTGCCGCGCTGATCAACGATCGCGGCATGGACGCAGAGGCGCCGAAGCCGGCGGCCACGGCCCGGGCGAGCGCCGCCTGACGCTTTTTTTCCGAGACGATATCCCCGCCCCCGGTCGATCGCGCTGAGCGATCTGCCGGGGGCGGTTTGCATTAGGACCGCCAATGACCCGCGTTCGTCTTTCCGATTATGTCGCCCAGATGCTCGTCGATCACGGCGTCCGCCATGTCTTCATGCTGACGGGCGGGGGGGCGATGCACCTGAACGATGCGCTCGGCCGGGCCGAGGGCCTCGACTATATCTGCTGCCATCATGAGCAGGCACTGTCGATGGCCGCAGAGAGTTACACCCGATTGTCGGGACGGCTGGCGGCGTTGAACGTGACCACCGGGCCAGGTGGAATCAACGCGCTCAACGGCGTCCACGGCGCCTATACCGATTCGATCGGCATGATCGTTTTGTCGGGCCAGGTGAAGCGCGAGACGCTGCGCGGCAATGCCCCGGTGCTGCTGCGCCAGTTGGGTGATCAAGAGGCCGATATCGTCGCGATGGTGAAGCCAATCACCAAATTTGCGGTGATGGTCGAGAATGCCCAGGATATCCGCTATCTCGTCGAAAAGGCGCTTTGGCTGGCGACGACGGGCAGGCCGGGCCCGGTCTGGGTCGATATCCCCATCGATATCCAGGCGATGCCGATCGATCCAACGACGCTCCACGGGTTCGATCCAAAGGCCGAGGGCTATGGCCGCGATTATGCGCTGCCTGCAGAATTTGGCTGGCTGACGGGTGAGCCAATGCGCGATGCCGCGCGTGCGGTGATCGCTGCACTGAAATCGGCCGAGCGCCCGGTGCTGTTGCCGGGCACCGGCGTGCGCATCAGCGGCGCGCATGAGACGTTCCTGAAAATTGCCGAAAAGCTTGGCATCCCGATCGCGCCAGGCTGGAACGCGCAGGATGTGGTCGACAACGACAACCCCAATTTTGTCGGCCGTCCCGGCACTGTCGGCGACCGTGCGGGCAATTTCGTGGTCCAGAATGCCGATCTGTTGCTGGTGCTCGGCTGCCGGCTCAACATCCGCCAGATCAGCTATAATTTCCCTGCCTTTGCGCGGGCTGCAAAGAAGATCATGGTCGATATCGATCGTGCCGAAATGGGGAAGCCCACGCTCTCAATCGATATGCCGATCCATGCCGATCTCGCGACTTTCCTGCCAGTGCTGCTCGAGGAGCTGGAGGGGTATGAACGCCCGAGCGCGCACCAGACCTATCTCGACTGGGGCCTGGCGCGGCGCGAACGCTATAACCCCGTTCTTCCCGAATATTGGGACACCAAGGGGGTGGTGAACCCCTATTGCTTCACCGAGGTGCTGTTCGATCAGCTCGAGCCCAATGAAGTGATCGTGATGGCCGATGCGACCGCTGCGGTGGTGACCGTACAGGCGGCCAAGCTGAAGCCCGGCCAGCGCATCTATTCCAATTCCGGCGCGGCATCGATGGGCTATGACCTCCCCGCCACGGTAGGGGCCTGGCACGCGATGCCGGCGGGATCGAAGCGGCTGATCTGCATGGCAGGCGATGGCAGCATCATGCAGAATCTTCAGGAACTGCAGACGATCGTCGGTCAGAAAATCCCCGCCAAGATCTTCCTCTACAATAATTTCGGCTATCACTCGATCCGGCAGGCGCAGCAGGCCTATCTCAACGGCTATTCGGTCGGCTGCGGCCCCGATTCCGGTGTGACCTTTCCCGAATTCGAAAAGATCGCTGCCGCTTTTGGGCTCAGCTACATTTCGACGCACGATCACGCGGACATGGCCGAGGCGATCCGCGCCACGCTCGCCTCAGCCGGGCCGGCGATCTGCGAGGTGTTCATCGACAAGGAACAGAATTTCGCCCCCAAGGTGTCGTCGCGACGGCTCGAGGATGGATCGATGGTGACCGCGCCAATGGAAGATCTGGCGCCGTTCCTGTCGCGCGAGGAACTGCAGGAAAACATGCTGATCCCGCTCGCCAGCTGATCGGGAGGTGGCGGCACCGGCGCTCCTGTTCGATCTTGACGGCACGCTGGTCGACAGTGCCTGCGACATTGCGCGTGCGTTGACGGCGGTCAGCACGGCCCGGGGTGGGCCGATCATCGATGCCACAACGGTGCGACCGCTTGTCAGCCTCGGCGCGGCGACATTGGTCTTGACGGCGCTTGGGGCGGTCGCCGGCGATTGCGATACCGATCTTGAGGAGTTCCGCCGCGTGCTCGCCAATCAGCCCGCCGATCGCTCGACAGTCTATCCCGGGGCAGAGGCCGCTTTGGCGACATTGGCTCAGGCGGGGCATCCGATGGCGATCGTCACGAACAAGCCGGAGGGATTGAGCCGGGGCTTGTTGCAGGGCCTGGGGCTCGATCGCTATTTCGGCGCGATCGTCGGTGGCGACACGGCTGCGTATCCAAAGCCCGACCGCGCGCCGATCGATCATGCGCTCGCGTTGCTTGGTGCGCGTGCCGATGCAGCGATCTTCATTGGCGACAGCCATGTCGATGCGGCAGCGGCGCTCGTTTGTGCCATCCCGTTCATCCTTTATCAGGGCGGATACGGAGCCGCTGACTGCCGAGAGCAGGATGTCGCCGCGCGCTTCGATCGGTTCGAGGCGCTGCCAGCGCTGCTCGCATCCACTTGTCGCGCACGGGCGGCAGCCAGCAAACGCCCAGGCGCGTGATTGGAGAAGGCGCGATATTTAAGTGGTCGGGGCTGGATGTGCATGATAGTCGCTTAACCGAATTTGCCTGCCCGTCGGGGGGGATGGGCACGTGAGGAATGACGGTAGTATGAAGAGTTTAGCGCGCATCGGGGGCATCCGCTTCACATGGAGTTCGGCCCGCCGCGGGCATCGAGCTCGGTTAGGCGCATCGGTGCTTTATGCCATCGCTTTCGGCGCATCCGCGATCCCCCCGTCGACTGCCCAAACGACCGGGCGGCAAAACGACACCTCCGTTCCCTTCGGCGCGCCGACGTCGCCGGATGCGTCGCAAAGCGGCACTCAAAATCAGGACTCCAGCCGCCCTCAGGTTATTCAGTCGGATCCCAAGATCGAGCCGGTTGATATCAATGGCGCTGATCGTGCCCGCGAAGCGCAGACTTCCGCCGAGCGCGATACCGAGCAGGCGATCCTGCAGGCGACTGCCAACGCTCGTCTAAAGCCGCTCATACCCAGCCAGTTCGAGCTTTTCGCCGAGCTGACGCTGGGCCGCAAGCTGCCGCGGTTTGGCGCCAATCTGCTGTTGCCGAGCAACCGCGATTACGCCGTGCCCGCCACTGCCTCCATACCGCCCGACTATCCGCTCAATATTGGTGATACGATTTCGATTGCGCTTGCGGGCTCGGTCGATGGCAGCGTGAGCGTGGAGATCGATACCGAGGGGAAGATTTTTCTGCCCAAGGTGGGGACGATCGTGCTTGCAGGCGTTCGCTACCGTGACCTGCATGATGTCGTATCAGCAGCGCTTGGCCGCCAATATCGCGGTTATACGGTGACCGTCAGCATCAAGAAATTGCGCGGAATTCGAGTCTATGTCACCGGCTTTGCCAGCAATCCTGGCGCCTATTCGGTCAACAGCCTGTCGACGCTTGTCAATGCGGTACTCGCTGCGGGCGGGCCTTCTTCGGGGGGCAGCCTTCGTTCGGCAAAACTGTTCCGCAACGGCAAACTTGTTACCGATTTCGATCTTTACGATATGATTTTGCGAGGCGATCGGTCACGCGATGCCATCCTGCAGAATGAGGACGTGCTTTATATCTCTCCACTCGGCCGGCAGGTAGCCGTCACCGGCAGCGTTAACGGAGAGGCGATCTATGAAGCGCGCGAGGGCGAAAGCATTGCATCGCTGGTCGGCTATGCCGGCGGCGTTAATGACTTGGCAGACGATAGCCGCGTCTTCCTCTATCGGCTGACCGAACCAAAGCTGATTAATGGCCAGCAGATTGATCGTGCCGAAGTGGCATCGACCCTGGTAAAGGGCGGTGACATCCTGCAGATTGTTTCCGAGGGCACGCTTCAGCGTCCAATCAAGAACCAGGCAGTGCTTGTGCGGCTTGAGGGCGAAGTCAACGCGCCAGGCAACTACTTCGTGCCCCCCAATACGACGCTGTCTCAAGTGCTCGCCCAGGCTGGAGGGCTGACTCAGCAGGCCTTCGCGTTCGGCACCCGGCTCGAGCGGTTATCGGTCAAGCGCCAGCAACGGCAGAGCTTTGTCGAGGCGATCGATCAGCTCGAGTTCAGCCTGTTATCTACGCCGCTGAGCAGTTCAACAATTGGCGCGGGCGATCGCAATCTGGAGTTGCAATCTGCCAAGGGTGCGCTTGAGAAGCTGCGCGCGGCCGAGCCCGATGGCCGTATCGTCCTCGATTTGCCGTTCGACCAGCCGAATTTGCCTGCCGATCTCATCCTCGAGAATAACGACCGAATCGTTATTCCGAGCCGCCCCGTAACCGTAGGCGTGTTCGGCGCGGTTTATCGCCCGGCTTCCTTCCTGATCAATCCAGGGCAACGGATTCGTATTCGTGACTATGTCGAACGTGCCGGTGGCAAGTTACGAGCGGCAGATGGCGGCGGCACGATCGTCGTGCGCGCCAATGGCGACGTGCTTTCGCGGCGACGGGGTGCGCTGAACGCGATTGCGTTACCGGGAGATGTGGTGTTCGTCCCGGTCAAGACCCAGTCGACATCGATCCTCGCCAAGATCCGTGATATCAGCGCGATTATCTTCCAGATCGGTATCAGCGCAGCGGCGTTCGTAGCGGTAGCAAGGTGACTCCGCCGCGCAATATTATCGGTACGCTGTTCAATAGCCCGCTTCTCCGCGACGCGCGGCAGCGGCGAATTGTCTTCGTCGTTTTGGCGCTGGTTTTCGCGATCCTGACTTTGTTTCCGCAGAAATTCCGGGCCGCGATGTCGATGACGCCCACCGATCCCGCGAGCTTGGGCCTGAGCGCAGCTCTTGGTGAATCGGGCGCCGTGAACAGCGCTTTTGGCAGCCAAGCCGCGGTCGAAGTGGTCCTGAAGGTCGGGCGTAGCAAGAGCACGCGTCTCGATGTGATCAAGAGTCTCGATTTGATGAAGCGGATGAACTTCTCGAACGTTCAGCAGGCAGACCGATGGCTTGATCGCTCGGTTTATATCCGCTCGCTCCGAGGCGGCATCATCTCCATCGAATCTTGGAAGACCGATCCTGAATTGGCGCGCCAACTTGTCGGGGGGCTTGCCGATGCAACGCGCAACAGCCTTTCCGAGATCAGCCGTCGGCAGACATCCTACAAACGCGGGATCTTGACGCGCCTGCTCGACGACGCCGACAAAAAACTCGCCGCCGCCCAGGCCGATTACGACCGGTTCCGGCGAGATACGCGTTATGCGCAACCTGGCAACGCGATTTCGGGGATTGGCAGCCGGGTCGGATACCTTAAAGAAGTCATCCGATCGAAACAGGTGCAGCTCTACGCAGCACGCCAATTCGCGACCGATGAAAATCTTTCGGTACGGCAGCTGCTTGCGGAGATCGATTCGCTGAACGTCCAGCTAAAAAAGGCGAGCTCGCTCAATTCCGACCAGACCGATTCGGTTGGCGATGTCGTCGAAAAATCAACGCATGTCCGAGAACTCGAACGAATCCTGCAGATTGCGCACGCCCGGCACGACAATTACCAGCGGCTTTTGGAGGGGACGTCGGTCGAGGACATCACCAAGGATGCCGTCGTGCGCGTGATTGAGCCGCCCTATGTCGATTCAGAACGCCAATATAATCTGCTCCCCATGGCCATAGGCATCCTCATCGTCATGCTTGGGCTGGCGCTCGAATTCTATGGACTGCGTCCGCCGGTCGGCGAGCCGCGCCACGCGATATGACAGTGGCGGGGCTTGCCGTCGACACCGACCTGTCGCCGGAAATTTCGGTCGTGATACCCTGTTACAACGAACAGGAGAATGCCGCCGACATTGCATCGGCGGTAATCGCCGCCATCGAACCGGTTTGCAATTCGTTCGATATCATCTTCATAGACAATGCCTCAATCGACCGAACCGTGGCAATCATCCGACAGTTGTGCGCAGATGATCCACGGATCCGTTTGATCGCCAATACCCGCAATTTCGGCCAGATGCGATCGCCGAGCCACGCCGTTTTTGCGGGGCGCGGCCGGGCGATCATTGGCATTTGCGCCGATTTCCAGGATCCGCCCGAGATGTTGCCGCAGTTCATCGAGCGGTGGCGCGCCGGCGCGGATATCGTCCTCGGCGTGCGGGAATCAGAGAAGACCGGGCCGTTCCTGGGCTGGTTTCGCACGCTTTCCTATCGTCTCGCCCAAAGCCTGGGGGATTACCCGATAGTGCCAAATGCGACGGGCTTTGGCTTATATGACGGCAAGGTCGTCCGGGCGATTGCGAGCCTAAAGGAACCGGAGCCCTTTTTCAGGGGCATGCTTGTCGAAACCGGCTACACGATCGAGACCATCACCTATCCGCGGCCGAAGCGGCAGCGGGGACTTTCCAGCAACACATTTTTCACGCTGCTTGATTTCGCCTTATCGAGCTTGGCGGGGTTTTCCAAAAAGATGGTCCGGTTGCCGATCTATGTCGGCGTCGTCATTGGGCTGATCGCCAGCCTGTCGCTGTTCGCCGCGCCTATCGCTTGGCTGTTGGGCGGCGCGGTGCTGCCGTGGCTGATTGCGGCTGCCATCGAGGCCCAATTTGCGCTACTATTCGGCTTTCTGGGACTGATGGGTGATCAGGTGCGGCTTATTTCCGCACGCACGCGTGGGACACCGCTGGTATTCGAGCGCGAACGGGTCAACTTTCCGGAAGGTTATTGATCGATGCCGCGGACGATTAAAATTGCTTCGTTGATCGAGCTGTTTCGATTCTACCAGGCGGCACTCGTCAACGCCATGTTCGGTTTCGGGCTGTATGCCGCCTTCATCTGGCTCGGCCTTAACATCTATTTCGCCCAAATCCTGGCCCAGGTGATCGGAGCGGCGTTTAATTATCTGACGTACAGCCGCCACGTTTTTCGCGACTCCGAACCAGCGAAATTCCGCTTTTTCGTTACTTATCTTGCTCAATATCTGCTTGGGCTGACGATCCTATTTATTTTCGAGAAGATCATACCTTCCCCATATGTGCTTGGTATCATTGTGCTCGTCATCACGTCGCTCGCTAATTATTTCACGCTCAAATATCTGGTGTTCGTCCGCCGACTCTTGTCATGAACTACTGGAATCGATTGATCCCCAACCAGCGATGGATCGAGCCAATACTCGCGATCGTGCTGGTCGGCGGTCTTGCCCGCGCGATTATCCTCGTCTTCCTCAACGGGTATCTTCCCCAGCCTTATTTCTATGATCCTGCAGACAGCTGGATGGATTGGTTCAACACCGCAGACTGGGCGCGCGATCTCGGGGTCTATGATAGCTGGAAGACAGTCTATGCGCCGCTGACCTTCATCATCCTGCGCAACGCCGGGCTGTCCTATTGCTACGAAGGTGGTGGGCTCGATTCGGCCTATTATGCACGCGCTTGTGACTGGCCTGGCGTGCTCGCGATCCACGGCATTTATCTCGCCGATATCATTCTCGTCTCAATAGCCTATCTGCGGACCGATCGATCGACAGCATTGCCGAGAGCGATCGCCATCGGCATGGGATTGCCGCTGACGGCAGCACTGGAACGAGCAAATCTGCTGATCCTCGCATTCGCCTTTGTCATCCTCGCCTTTGGCCCGATCCTGAAGACGGCGCGGATGCGGTGGCTTGCGCTTGGCGCCGCGATAAACCTGAAGATCTACGTTGTCGCCATGCTTTTTCCGCAGCTTTTGAAGCGCCGGTGGCGATGGTTCGAAGGCGGGCTGATCGCCACGATCGCGATTTATTTGCTGTCCTATGGCATTCTTGGTCGAGGCTCGCCGATTGAGATTTACACCAATATCGTCGAGTTCCAGAGCCAGGCGCAGCCTAATCAATTTCTTGATATTTTCTATCCGGCCACTTTCGCGCCGTTGATCACGCTCCTGGAGAATCAGTCCTTTCCAGTCACCGCGCTGATCGGTTCGCGCAATGTTGAACTCTTGCTCATGATTCTGCCCTGGCTGCTTCGTTTGGCCCAGGTCACCATCTTGCTGGCGGTGGCCGCAGCGTGGTTTCGCCCGCAACTGATACCGATGTACCGGCTTACCAACTTCGGTGTCTCATTCGCGCTCATTACAGTCGAATCGGGGGGATATACGCATTTATTTCCGATATTTTTCACCCTCTTTGAGAAGTGGCGCGGCATCGGTCCACGAATTGCGATCATATCCTGTTATGTATTGTCGCTACAGTTCGACTATATTCTGGATCGAACGCCACCCCTCATCCACGATACGTTCTTTTATAATAGCACGACTTTCATTGTCTATTATATCATGCTGGGATCATTCGTGAGGCCGTTGCTGTTTTATCTGATTCCGGTCGCGCTCGCTTGCACCACCTTGTCCACCGTGTGGCAGGACATCAGATCCAACGGCTGGACATGGCAACGGCGCCGGCTGCTCGCGACGATCGTTTAAGGGAGCGCCTGAGAGAATGCCTTGGCGCGCACGCCAGCGGGCGGCCCCGGTTCTACAGCTTGGTCACCAGCGCCTGGGCGGTTTTCATCGCTAGCGGGCGCTCTGGCTTGTCGGCGAAAAACTCGTCGACCGCGCGTCGCGCGCCGGGGCAGGAGGCAAAACCATAATCGTCAAACACGATCGAGCCCCCCGACGATAGCCGCGGATAAACAAAGCTCAGGCAATCGAGCACGCCCTGGTACAGATCGAGATCGATATGGGCGAAGCAGAATCGGCGGTCTTCAAGTCCAGCGAATGTATCGGGCACCCAGCCCTTGCGATAGTGGATGAACGGCTCTGATCCGACCACTGCGCGCACGCCTTCCAGCGAGGTATCGGCGAAATCGCCCTTGCTGTGGCGATCGACGTTGGAGACCTTTTCCATCCCCTCGAAGGAATCGAAAAGGTAGAAATTCTTGTCGGTACGCTCGCCGATCGCGGCGCGGATCAGGCGCGACGTGCCGCCCTGGAATACGCCCGCTTCCATCACGTCGCCATCGACGTTGAGTGATTGGGAAAGTGCCTGCCAGATCGTCCAGCAACGTTCGATGTCGACCACAGTATAGGGCGACACCTGATTGTACAGCGCAACGAATTCGGGCGCGAGCCAAGGCGAATAATGCGGCGCATAGCGATCCGCATCGGGAATGTCCTTGACGATGAGCCGCTTGTAAAGCCCGCCCCAGATGATCGGCGGTGCCCAGGCTTTGGCGACATTTACCCAGCGCATCCGGGTCGTTCGAAGCGTTACAATCTCGGCCATTTTACCGCCTTTCAAGCGATTTTCTATCATTGTCGATATTCGGGCGAAAGGCCCGCGGATTTGCAAGCGATCGGCAGAAGATTTCCGATAAGCCGCTCAATCGAGCAGGTCGGCAATCGGTATCAGACGGTGTTGCGTATTGGGATACAGCGCCTTGATGTTCGCGGCGATCGCCGGGGCGAAATCGATGCTGTTGAGTAGCACGGTGCGCGGCGCCACACCGAGATCGGCGGGCGACTTCACTGGCCGCCCGAGCAGCGTCGTGCCTTGCTTGACGGGATCGCGGTCGATGAAGAAATCGATCTTTGCGGGATCGAAGAAATTCGCCAGCATCTCATCGGTAAGGCTGCCCGCACCCCATACGACGATCGCCGATTGATCAGCCAGGGCGGGATGATCGGAGAGCAGTGCAGGGTTCCAATGCGGCAGCGCATAGGGCCGGGCAACGACCCGCAGCGAATCTGCGTAGCGCGCATCGAGCCACGCATCGGTCTGCGTCGCGATGACCTCAAGACCTTCATTGGCAAGTAGTCGAGCAAGCGAGGTCGACGAAAAGAAATGCAGATGCGAGCGGTTGTCGTCGATCGGCAGTTTGCGGTGGCCGGCAAGATTTGGCAATTCGATGAACATGGCGCCGCCGGGGCTCAGCACCTGCCGCATTGCCCGCAGCTCGCCCCCCGGGTCCTCGAGATGCTCCAGGACGTGCGACATCAAAATCATGTCGAAACCTGGCGTTATCGAGCCTGCGGCGATCAATTCTCCCAGCGGCCTGGTATGGAGGTTGTCGAGGTGCGCCTTTGCCTGCTTGCCGGCGGGCGACAACTCGATCGCTTCATAACTGTCGGGTTTTTGCTCGGCGCGTACCATCGCCGCGAGTTCGCCCGTCGCGCAGCCAATTTCCAGCATCCGCGCGCCTTGTGGGGCGAACGGCGCAAAGAAGGCCACTTGGGCGCGCAAGCGATCATCGGACGTGCCGAGCGAGCACATCGCGGTTGCTGCATAGCTGAACGGCTTGATGGTCGTGCGCCAGCCGTGGAAGCATGTCCGGCAATACGCGCGCTCGCCAACCGCCGTTGTCAGGTGATCAAGCGACATGCTGTTACAGACGACACAGGCGGTTGCACTCATGATAATGCTCGTACCAGAGGATGAAGCGGCCAATCGGAACCGACCGACGGGCTATAAGATCGATGAAGATGGGACAAGTCCCCGGCGATCGGCGCGCCGGGGGATCAAACCAAAGTTTCGCGCATCGCATCTTCGAATGGCGCCCATGCCGCACCGCTTTCGATCTTGGCGACGAGATCGGGATTGGCGATGAAAGCGCGGCCCCAGGTGACCGCATCGAGCAAGCCTGCCTCGAGTTCGGTATTTGCCTGCTCGGCGGTCAGCGAGGCGCCGCCGATCAACACGCCGTTCCACAAGGGGCGGACCATCCGGACGATCCGACCGGCGGTATCGAAATAGTTCGCGTTCGCGCAGCTGATATCGAGCGCGACGAGCCCGAGTTTCTGCAATGCGGGAATGAAATAGGCGATCATCTCCTCCAGATCGGGCCAATCATAGAGTCCGCCCATGAATCGCGAGGGCGAAATGCGCGCAATCACCCGGTCTGCGGGCACCGCCTTCAGCACCGCCTCGATCAGCTCCAACGCAAAGCGGCAACGATTTTCGACCGAGCCACCATATTGGTCGGTCCGATCGTTGACGCGCGCATCGAGAAACTGATCGGCCAGATAGCCATGGCCGACGTGCAGTTCGACAGCGTCGAAGCCGGCAATCTCGATTGATCGGCGTGCGGCATCGGCGAAATAGCCATAGATGGTCGGCATTTCGTCGGGCGTCAGCGCGCGCGGTTCGCCGTAAGGCTTGCCGTTTTGCCGGTTGACCCCGCCAGCCGCGATGTTGGTCGAGCTGACCGGCTGTACGACGGTATAGTCACTGTGGGAGATCCGCCCGGTGTGCCACAGCTGACAAGCAATCGCCGCGCCCGATTGATGGACTGCATCCACCACTGGCTTCCAGCTTTCGGCATGCGCGTCACTGGCGATATAGGGAGCGTTGTTCCAGCCATCGCCGCTTTCATGAACAAGCGTGCCCTCGGTCAGGATCAAGCCGACACCGCCATCGGCCCGGCGCTTGTAATAATCGCGCATCGCGGCGGTGGCATGATGGCCCTCACCGGCAAAGCCGCGGCTCATCGCCGACATCACGGTGCGATTGCGCAGGGCGATGAAGCCGGAGTGGTTCAGCGGATCGAGAAGCGTCGTCATGCTTTGGGCTCCAGGCGATATTGATCGAAAAAGGGATCGTCGAGATAGGCGTGCAGCGTTGCCCGCCATGGCCGCTGCAAATTGGCATGTTCGGCATCGAGCCTTGCACAGCTGAGGATCGCTGTATCGGGGCGGCGGCCGAGTTCGTTCTGCGACACCAGCGAGGCATTGACCGGGACGATTTCGAGGTGCCCGGTCCAGCCAAGCGCCACCGCAATCTCCTGCGCCAGGGCCGCAAAGCTTGCATGGCCAACGCATGCCATCTGATAGCTGCCGCGGGCGTCCTTCGAAACGAGGTGGAGCGAGTTGATCGCCAGATCGCGCGTCCAGGTCGGCTGCCAGACGCGGTCGCCAACTTCGAAATGGGTCTCGCCGCGCTGGATCGCTGCGAACATCGGCGGGATCATCCGGCCGACGAAATTCTTGTCGGCGGCGGCACCGCCGAAAAAGCCTGCCATCCGCACGATCAGCGCATCGGGCAACCGCTCGGCGATCACCTGTTCGGCTTCGAGTTTGATTTCGCCGTAGAAAGACAGCGGGCGGGGCTGTTCATCTTCCGGGATTGGATTGATCCGGCCGTCATAGGTCAGGAAGGATTGCGGATATAACAGCCTGGCGCTGCTCCTTGCCGCCAAATCGGCGATATGGCGCGTGCCCTCGACAATCGTCTGCCGTGCCGCCTCGGGCTCGCGGGCGCAGCCCTCGACGTCAACCCTTGCGGCGCAGTGGATGATCCAGCCGTCCTCGATCCACCCTGCCCAACGGTTGACCGCTTCTGGATCACGCACGTCGAGTTCATCTTTGCCAGGCGCGCGCACATCGAAGCGCGCCGACCGCGATGCCTCTTCGAAAAGTGCCGAGCCGAGCATCCCCTTGCCGCCGGTCACCAGGATTTTCGTCTTGTTCGAAATCAATGATTGAACCCTTGCTGATGTGGCACCACCGCCCATTCGACAGATCGCTGGATTGCTTCGCCATGTGGGTGTCTGCAGCGGCTGACGGCTATCGATCGATCCTGGTGCTTGCCGATCATGCCTCGTTGCTGGCGCGCGGTCCGCATTGGCCGGGCGCAGAGTGTTGAGGCAATGCCCTAGCAGCCTGTCGGTGCCGGCGGCAAGACCGTGGCGACCCATAGCGCGAGCGATGCGCGCCGCTGGCAAAATGATCGATTGCGTGCGCCTGGCCATGCTCCGATGATGGCGCGCGGCAATGGGGATATGACGATGGGCAAGCTGATCGCACGGGGGTTTCTGGCACTTGCGGGAGCAATGGCGACAATATTATTTACAGTCGTCTGGTTCGATCTGCCCCGTTTCACGCGTCTTCTGGGGCCGGTCGCGCCGACACCGCTCGCTGCTGCCACGTTGCGCGCGGATACCGGCGGCTTTTTCGCTGCATGGGCAATCGGCGCGCTGCTGGCGGCGTGGCGCGACGACCGGCGGATGGCGGCGCTGCCGATGCTGCTGCTCGGCTTCGCCTTTGCCGGTCGGCTATTCACTTATGCGCAGACTGGCGACAGCGCGATCATCCAGCCAATGACTGTGGAAGCGGTACTGTGCCTGGCGATCGCTGCGGCGCGCACCCAATTGGGGCGCGGCGCCTAGCCGATGATCGCGCAGCCGATCAGACGATGAGCAGGATGATCGGCAACAGCATCCCCAGTGCGAGCATGATTACCGCGCCGCGGCGCGTGCTCCGCACCGTGAGTGCGATCACGCTGCCGAGCAGCGACGACAGGATCAGCCCGATCGACATCAGCCCGACAAAAACCTTGAGTGGAAAGGCCGAATGTTTCCGGGAAGGGACAGGGGCAGGGGCAGAGGCGGGCGCCTTCGCTTCGTCGCCGGCTGGGATTGCGCGCGGACGGCGGGGTTTTGGAAAATCCTGCTTCTTGTGAATGCCGGCGATCACCGCGATCCACTTCGGCGGCGCGGCGCCCCCTTGCGGCTCGTGGAAATCGAAGGCTTGCAGCATGCCGCTAAAGGCGAAGAACAGGATGGCAGGGGTGAAGAACAGCCCGAGATAGCGGTGAAACTGCCTGACCTGGCGCATCGTGCTGGCTTGCATCGCTTCGTTTCTCCCGCAAGTGGTGCCATGCGGGGGTATCGACATGCGTTACCGCACACCAGCTTATTGTCCGAATTCGCCCTTGCGATAGAGCAGCGTGATCGCAACCCGCCGGTTGCGGGGATCGGTCGGGTCCTTTTCGATCATTGGTTCCCGGTCAGCCACGCCCTCGATCCGCTCGAAGCGCGCATCGGGCAGTCCCCCTCCCGCCAGCCGGCGGCGGGTCGCCTCGGCACGGCTGCTTGAGAGCAGCCAGTTGTTGATGCCGGCGGCATTTTTGAAGGCCAGGCTATCGGTGTGGCCGCGGATCATCAGCGTGTTTTCAAGTGGCTTCACCGATTCGGCGATCAGCCCGATCAGCTTGTCCGCCTCGGGTTCAAGCGCCGTCGTGCCAAGTGCGAACATCGAGTAATCGGCATTGTCGACCAGGTCGATCCGCAATCCATCGCGCGTCGGCACGAAACGGATGTGCGTCGCAATCTTGGCGAGCTTAACGTTGGCAGCCAGTTCGCGCGTAATTTTCTGGCGAATACGCTCGAAATTCTTGCGATCTTCGCCGGCGATCGATTTGTTCTTGAGCGTGCCCTTGTCGCCGGTGCCGACATTCGGGCCGCCCTTGGCATCGACCGGGATCGTCAGCGAGCGGGTGCCGGTCTGCTGCGCCTTGTGCGGATATTTGTCGAGATCGGTGATCGATTCGCCGCCGAACAGCCCCGTCGACCCAGCGCTCTGGGCCTTGAAGTTGACCAGATTCGGCGCGAAATAATCGGCGATCGATTTGCGCTGCTTCTCGGTCGTTGCGCCGAGCAGCCACATCAGCAGGAAAAACGCCATCATCGCCGTCACGAAATCGGCATAGGCAACCTTCCAGGCGCCGCCATGATGGCCGCCATGCCCCTCGACATAGATTTTCTTGACGATGATCTTGGGCGGCTGATTGTTGCCGTGCGGCGCGCGGGCGGGCATCAGCGCTGTGTCCCTGCCATGTCGGGCGAAGGCGTCCTGGTGCTGAAGAAGAGCTCGTTCGCGCGGAGGTGCAAAGAACGCGGAGCGGTTGCACCCAGCCACATTTGCGGCTCGTCATTGCATCGACTGCGATAAGAATAAAGCGCTGGCGCGCGCGCAACGGCCTCCGCGCTCTCCGCGCCTCCGCGCGAAATCCCCTTCTCCTTTTCACCGCAGGGTTGCGCGAAAGCCACGCCTACCGCCCCCGCAATCCGTCGAATACCTCGGCGAAGCCGGGTTGGTTGCTGTGCGCGATGCCCGATCTTGCCGCTTCGATGACAAGCGGCTGCGGATGGCCGTGAAGCGAGGCGATGATGATCTGCTTCACGGTATGATAGATTGCGCTGTCGCCGTCGATCACCTGCTGCAGCCGGCTGGCGAGCGGCGCAACGATACCATAAGCGAGCAACACGCCCATGAACGTGCCGACCAGGGCCGAACCGATCATCGCGCCCAGGATGGCGGGCGGCTTGTCGATCGAACCCATCGTCTTGACCACGCCCAGCACGGCGGCGACGATGCCCAGCGCGGGCAGCGCATCGGCGAGCGATTGCAGCGTCGTCTGCGGCCCTTGCGTTTCGTGATGGTGAGTCTTGATGGTGTTGTCCATCACCTCTTCGACCGCGTGCACGTCGAGCGTGCCCGACGAAACGACGACCAGGCGCAGCGTATCGGCAATCAGCGCGATCAGTGTGTGATCGGCGAGCAGCCGGGGATATTCGGCGAAGATTGCGCTGGATGAAGGATCCTCGACATGGGGTTCAAGCGCGATCGGCCCTTCGGTACGCAGCATCTTCATCAGCTTGGAGACAAGGAAGATTACGTCCAGATAATCCTGCTTCTTGTATTTCGGGCCCTTGAACACCTTCATCAGGCCACCGCCCATCGCCTTGAGCTCCTTCATCGAATTGCCGATGACGAGCGCGCCGACGGCGGCGCCGCCGATGATCAGCATTTCGTGCGGGATTGCCTCCATGACGGGGCCGAGCGCGCCGCCGGTAATGGCAAAGCCGCCAAATACCATGACGAGAAGGATGACGAGGCCGATGATCGGAAACATGATGTACGCCTTTCCCCCTTCCAGGTGCAGCGGCTCCCAAACAGGGAACGGCTGCGATTACCGATCATTCACCTAATTTCGTCGCTATTCGGTTACCAAAACCATTAATCAGCGAAGATAATCGAATAATGAGAGCTGGCTCAGGCGAGAAAGGCTCGCTTGGGTCGCCTGGAGGATGGTGCTGGTCTTCTGCAGCTCGATGATCGCAGCTGATACGTCGGTGTCCTCAAGCGCTGAACGATCAAGGGCGCGCGACAGCGTTGCATCCTCGATCCGCGTCGTCTCGATGTCGAGCCGGGCGCCGCGCGCGCCGATCGAGGCACGGACCGCGCCGACCTGGTCCAGCGCGGCCTTCATCCCGTCTGCGGTCGAAGCGCTATTGACGGTTCCCCCGGCCTCAAGCGCGGTTGCAAAGTCGCTGAGCAGCGCAAACACATCGGTGCTGCCACTCGCCCCCGGTATCCCGCCGAAAATCTTTTCGGCCGATTCGCTTGGCTGCACCGCCAGGCCGTCGCCGATCGGGATCGATACCGGGCTGCCCGTTCCAGTGAAGCTGACGACACCGCTGGCGTTGCGGGTAAGCGCTGTGGTGCCCGTCGCCGAACCGAACAACGGCGTGCCGCGTGAATCCTTGGCGTTGGCGCTGCTCGCCAGATCATCGACGATGCTGCGCAGCTGCCCGGCAATCACCCTGCGATCGGCATCCGAAAGCGTGCCGTTGCTGGCGGAAATGACGAGTTCCTGGGCATGTTGCAGCTGGTCGGTTGCGCTGCCAAGAGCGGTATCTGCCTGGCCAAGCACCGATTGCGCCAGCTTGACGTTCAGCGCCCATGCCGCCGAATCGGCATCTTGCACGCCAATCGTCTGCAGCCGGCGATAAGCGACAGCGTCGTCCGATGGCGTCGCCAGCCGCTTACCCGTCGAAATCTGCGTCTGCAGCGTCTGGGTATGCTCGGTGATCTTGCTGATCTGGGCCGAAGCGCGATCGAAATAAAGCGAGTTGCTGATCTGCATGCGACCTCTCAGCGGATATCTAGGAGCGTTTGCAGCGTATCGCGCGCGACCTGGATCACGCGGCTCGATGCAGCATAGGCCTGCTGAAAGCGCAGCAGATCGATCGCCTCATTGTCGAGATTGACGCCCGACACCGCGTCGCGCGCAACGACGGCGCTATCGCGGATCGCGCCCTGCGCATCGGCCACGGTCTTGCGGGCAGAAAGTGCTGCTGCGTTCCCGGCGACGAGATTGGACGTGTCCGTCTCGAACGCGCCACTGGTCCGGATCGCTTCGAGGCCGATTATGTTGCTGTTGTCGCGCGGGCCACCGCCAACGGCTGCAGCGGCGATCTCGCGCGGGCTGGTGATGCCGACGCTGATGTCCGATGGCGATGTGCCCACCGTGAACAGCGGTTGGCCTGGATTGCCATCAAGATCACGGCCCTGGATTTGCACCGTGTTCACGCTGGTCACAAAATCGGTTGCGATGCGATCGAGCTCGGTGCGCGCGTCGGCGATGCGCTGCGCGCCCTCGGCGATGCCGGCGAGCGCGCCGCCGGACGGTGTTGCCGCCAGCGTCTGGCCGCCCCGCGTCACCGCGATCGACACTGCGCCGCTGGCATTGCGGCTGAAGCTGATCGTGCCCGCTTCGACGCTTTGGACTAGCACCGGCCCGCCGGCCGCACCAAGCGTGACGGTGGCGCGCCCGGCATTGTCGAGGGTGACGCCAAGATCACCGATCGCGCTCAGCTGATCGAGCAATTGATCGCGCTGATCGAGCAGATTGGCCTGCTGGCTTGTCCCCGGCGTTGCCCGGCCAAGCCCGTCGTTGATCTTTGCAAGCCCTGTCGCCAGGCCATTGGCCAGCGTCACTGAGCTTTGGGCGGCGATATCAAGGTCGCTGTCGACCTGATCAAGCGAGCGGGCGCTCGCGCCGAAGGCAGCCGCCAAGCCAGCGCTCGCTTCGATGAATACTGCGCGTGGCGCGCTGGCGGTGGGGTCTGCGGCGATGCCCTTGGCGGCGTTGAAGAAGCCAGTCAGCTGGTTGCCGAGCTGATTCTGGGTGAGCACGCCCTCGATCCGATCGAGCCAGGCGACGCTTGTCTCGGTCTTTGCCAGATCGGCGGCGGCGTTGCGCACGGCGGCATTGCGGAACGCATCGCTGGAGCGGATCACGCCGCCAACCCGCACGCCGCTGCCCGATGCCGCGCCGATTTGAGTCAGGCCGCCGCCGACGGTGCTGACTTCGTGCAGATCGGTCGAGCGTCGGGCATAGCCGGGGGTCGAGGCATTGGCGATGTTTTCAGAAACCGTCGTCAACGACGTCTGATAGGCGCGCAAGCCCGTTGCGCCGACCGCGAGCAGATCGCTCATGGCTGTACGCCCTTATCAGCAGCCGCCGCCGCTGCAGCATCGGGCTGCAGATTGGTCTGCGCCTTGCTGAGGAAATCGACCAGCGCCTTGCCAATGCCGAGCGGCTTGCTCTCCGCCATCGTCTGCGACAGTTTTTGATCCTGCATGTCGCGGAAGGTGTCGCTCGCCTTGCTGGAGAAGATATCCTCGGCTAGGTGCGCGCTGCGCATCGATTTGAGCATCATCTGCGTGAAGACGGCTTCGAACTGCTTGCCCGCCTTTTCCAGATTGGCGCGCGACGCCAGCCGGCTTGCATCGGCGGTGACGCTCGACACATCGAGCGTGGTGGGCGCGGCGGCCTGGATGGGGGTGATGCTCGTCATAGGATGATCAAGTCGGCTTTCAGCGCGCCGGCTTCTTTCAGTGCTTCGAGGATGGCGACCAGATCGGCGGGCGAGGCGCCGATCGCGTTCATCGCCTTGACGACATCGGCAAGCTTCGGACCGGGATCGAGCAGGAAGATCGGCTTGATCTCCTCGGCGATGCCGACATTGCTCTTCTGCTCAAGCGCGGTCTGCCCCTGGCTGAAGGGCTGTGGCTGGCTGATCCGCTGGTTTTCATCGACTTTGACGGTGAGCTTGCCCTGGGTGACTGCGGCGGCGCCCAAGCGCACGGCCGAATTGATGACGACGGTGCCGGTGCGTGCGTTGACGATCACCCGCGCTGCAGGCTCGGCCGAAGTGACCGACAGATTTTCGATCTGGCTCATCAGCATGGCACGCGAATCGGCGCCTTCGGGCGCTGCGATTGTGATCGACACACCGTCGATGGCCTGCGCCCGCCCGGCCCCGAGCCGGGTGTTGATCGCCGCGGCAATGCCTTGCGCGGTAGTGAAATCGGCGCGGGCAAGATTGAAGGTGAGCATTGGCGAGCTAGCAAATCCTGTGTCCACCGCGCGCTCGACGGTCGCGCCTTCGGGGATGCGACCGGTGGAGGGGATGTTGACGACGATCTTCGATCCATCGGCGCCGTCAGCCCCCAGCCCGCCCACGGCAAGATTGCCCTGGGCCATCGCATAGACCTGGCCATCGGCGCCGATCAGCGGCGTCATGATCAGGCTGCCGCCGCGCAGGCTTTTTGCCTTGCCCAGCGCAGCAACGGTGATGTCGATCCGCTGGCCGGGCTTTGCAAAGGCGGGCAGTTCAGCGGTAATCAGCACGGCGGCCGAGTTCTTCAACCCTGGATTGACTCCAGCAGGGAGCTGCAGACCGAACCGCGAGGCAACGCTTTTGAGCGACTGGACGGTGTATTCCAGATTATCGTCGCCCGTGCCGGGCAGCCCGACGACGATGCCATAGCCGGTCAGCTGGTTGGTGCGGATACCTTGAAAGGCGCCGAGATCCTTTACCCGATCAGCCCAGGCGGGCTGCGCGACGAAAAGGCTCATCAGCAAGGCGATGATCAGGCGGGCCATCTTGTTTCCCATCAGAACGGGCTCAGGATCGAGAAGAAATGACCGAACCAGCCTTGCCGGCTCGCGCGGTCGACATCGCCCTTGCCGGTATAGGCGATCTGCGCATCGGCCACCCGCGTGCTCGGTACGCGGTTGTCGGCATCGACATCGGCCATGCGGACAATGCCCTTGATCTGGACGAATTCATCGCCGCGATTGAGCGTGACGCGTTTGCGCCCCTGCACGAGCATCGTCCCGTTGGAATAGACGGCGGCAACCGTCACGCTGACCTCACCCGAAAGCGAATTGGACTGATCAGCGGTGCCCGGGCCATTGAAACCGCGTGTGCCGCCGGCCTGAAGCGCATTTGGCGGCACGAACGAAAGCGGCCCTGCGGCGGGCGGATTGATGCCGACATTGCCCTTGCTGTCGAGCTTCGAGCTCGCCGATTTGGAAGCAAAGGTGCGTTCGGTGAGCACGATCGTCAACGGATCGCCGACCCGCTTCGCACGCCAGCCCTCATAGAGCGGCGCATACCCTGCAGCTGCCTGATAGATCGATCCATTGGCCGCTATCGGCGCCAGTGGCGGCGGTGGCAGGGTGGCCGAATAATCGATAGGCGGCTTTTTCTTGCCAAAGATACCGGCTGCCGCCGGCGTCGGCGCGAAAGCGGCGAGCAGCAGCGCGCCGACCGCAAGGCCAGTGGCAAAGGGCACGAGCACGCCGGGATCAGATGTTCTGATTGACATATTTCAGCATCTCATCGGTGGCGGTGATCATCTTGGAATTCACTTCATACGCCCGCTGGGTTTCAATCATGTCAACGAGCTCCTCGACGACATTGACGTTCGAGCCCTCGAGCATGCCCTGACGGATATTGCCGCGCCCTTCCTGCCCCGCATTGCCGATCGAGGCGGCGCCGCTGGCAGCGCTTTCGATCAGGTAGTTGTCGCCCTTGGCCTGGAGCCCGGCGGAATTCGGGAAGGTGGCGAGCTGGATCTGGCCGATCTGGCTGGGTTCGGTCTGCCCCGCGAGCGACGCCGAGACGGTGCCGTCGGTGCCGATCGTGATCGAGGTCGTGCCTTCCGGGATCGTGATGCCGGGCTGGACCTGATAGCCCTCCGCCGTCACCAGCAGCCCTTCGGCCGAGCGTGAGAAATTGCCGGCGCGGGTATAGCCCAGCGTGCCGCCGGGCAGCTGAACCTGGAAAAAGCCATCGCCATCAAGCGCAAGGTCGAGCGAATTGCCGGTCTGCGCCAGCGTGCCCTGGGTGTCGATCCGCGCCGTGCCCTGGATGCGCACGCCCGTACCGAGGTTCAGGCCGGTGGCGTATTTGGTTTCAGACGTGCTGGGCGCGCCCGGCGCCGTCACGGTTTGATAGGCGAGCGTTTCGAACGCAGCGCGATCGCGTTTATACCCCGTGGTGTTCACGTTGGCGAGGTTGTTCGAAATGACGCGCATGCGCATATCCTGCGCGTCGAGCCCGGTGCGGGCGATGTGGAGTGCGGCGCTGCCCATATCCTAATTCCTTCAGCTTGGCAGGCGCATCAGCGATGCACCGCCTTCATCAATGGTCTTGGCTTCCTTGATCAGGTTCGCCTGGACTTCGTAGCTGCGCTGGTTCTCGATCATGTCGACCAGCGCCTGGGTCAGATTGACGTTCGATCCTTCAAGCGTGCCCGTCTCGAGCTTGGCGGTCGCGTCGACCGGCAGGGTGCCGCCGCCGCGAACATGGAGCAGGTTGTCGAGCCCTTTGACGGTGTCTGATCCTTGCGCGCTGGCAAGCTTGATCCGGCCGATTTCCTGCTCGGGCGTGCCGGGCGCTGCACCCAGCGGAATGATCGCGACCGCGCCCTCAGGGCTGATCGTGACCTTCTGCGCGGGCGGGACGGTGATCGGACCCCCCGATCCGATCACCGGGAAACCGTCTCCGGTTTCCAACACGCCCGTTTTGGAGACCGAAAGGTCGCCACGCCGGGTATAGGCTTCACTGCCGTCGCTTGCCTGGACTGCAATCCAGGCATCGCCCGGGATCGCGACGTCAAGGGCACGCCCGGTCTTGCTGAGGGTGCCGGCACGACGATCGGCATCGGTGATTTCTTCCGATGCCGGCTGGCGTGCAAGCAGCCCGGGTCCAGTGACCGACAATTGATCAAACACCACGCGATCGGCGCGAAAGCCGATCGTCGAGGCATTCGCCATGTTATTGGCGATCGCTGCCTGTGCCGCCAGATGCCCTTTCAGGCCCGACGCTGCAGTGTAGATCAGCTTGTCCATTCAATCGGTCCCGTCAGTTCGAATTCGTGAGTGCAATTACTGGATGTTCAAGATGGTTTGAGAGAGCTGCTTGTCGGTATCGAGCGCCTTTGCGTTGGCCTGGAAATTGCGCTGTGCAGCAATCAGGCCAACGAGCTCTTCGGTGATGTCGACATTCGAACGCTCGATCGTGCCCGAGAGCAGGCCGCCAAAGCCGTTCCGGTTGGGCTCGCCGAGCACTGGTTCGCCGGAAAGCCCGGTCACCGACCAGTTGCTATTGCCAAGCTGGCGCAACCCCGATGGATTGGCGAAATTGACGAGCGCAACCTTGCCGAGCGTCTTCGATGACCCGTTTGAAAAACTTGCCTTGATCAGGCCTTCGCCATCGATCGTCACGCCCTGCAGCTGGCCGACGGCAACGCCGTCCTGACTGCGTGCGCCGACGGTGAACGCGTTCGTGGATTGTGCGGTGGCCGCGCCGAAGGCGAGCGCGATCTGTTGCGGGGCGTTGCTGCCTGCAGCAGTGATCGGATCGAAGGTGGTTGCCGCCGTTGGTGCGGTGAGCGCGCCCGCCGCATCGAAGCTCAGCGTCACCGCTGCGGTGCCGCCGGTCGTCAGCGCCTGATCATCGACAAAGCTGTGAACCGACCAGGTGCTGGCCGTCTCGCGGCGGAAATAGCTGGTCAGCGAATGCGGATTGCCGAGCCCGTCATAGACGGCAGTCTGGGTCGACTGGTTGTAGCTCGCTGGATCGAACCGATCAAAGGACGCGACGGTAGGAATCGACGCACCCGACGGAAGATTGGCGGTGAGTGAAACGTTCTGGGTTGCGACCGGCGTGCCGCTGGTCGCAGGGAGCTGCAGGCTGACCGCCGAGGCAAGCCCCGAATTGACGACAGCACCGCTGCCGTCGGCCGGATAGACCTGCAAGTGGCCGCCCTGGCCATCGACGACATAGCGATTGGCATCGACCAGGAAGGCGCCGTTGCGGGTGAAGTTGACAGCAGGCGCATCGAGCTGCGGCTTCACTGCGAAGAAGCCGTCGCCCGAAATCGCGAGATCGAGCGATGATTGCGACTGGACC
>JBBQAG010000164.1:0-2038 GCA_038315875.1 Sphingomonadales bacterium
CGCCGTTAAAGGTCGTCCTTGCCTGAATGTCGGTCAGCTGGCCCTGCAGCTGCGTGACTTCCGCCTGCAGATTGGTGCGGTCTGCAGCCGAATAGGTGCCCGAAGCCGATTGAACGGCCAGCTCACGGACGCGCTGCAGAATGTTGGTTACTTCGCCGAGAGCGCCGTCTGCTGTCTGCGACAGTGCAATACCGTCGTTTGCGTTGCGGATGCCCTGGCTGTGGCCTCGGATCTGAGAGGTGAAAGAGGTGGCGATGGCGAGGCCGGCGGCGTCGTCCTTCGCAGAGTTGATGCGCTTGCCGGTCGACAGGCGCTCGATGCTGTTCGACAGGTCCGCGCTAGCGCGGTTGTTTGCATTGGTCGCCTTCAATGCGGCGACGTTGGTTCCGATAACGGTCATTGTCCGATCTCCATTTAGCCGACGATCACTGCCGCCCCCCATCGGAAGAGCCGCGCCGTCAGGAGAGTAAACGGCCATTGCTTTTGAAGATTAAGCAGTTTCGCTCACCAAGCATTTTCATCTCTGCTGGCATAAGCTGCCCAGCCAATCTGTCCGGGGGGCAGGCGGCAAGCGGAAAAAAATTGCCGGCATCCCCTTAGTTAACCAGTGATTTACCAAATTGGCCGCATGTGATGTGGACCATAGGGGGCAAATTTGATGCGTTCGATCTTCCCGTCTGCAGCCGTTCTCCGCCAGAAATACGCGCTCGTGTCGTCGCTCAGGGCGCAAGGGTTCGAGGTCGGCTCGTTCGAGGACGGCAAACCTTTGCCCGGCGATCTGTTTCTGATTGCCGAGGGCGAGGCGCCGCCGGCGCCGGCGCGGACCGTGATCGTCGGCGGCGAAGGTCGCCAGGTGATGCCATCGCGTGACGGCAATCCCGCGCGGATTGCCTATACGCCAGACGATAGCGCGATCGGGGATGGTTTTGCCCGTGCCCTTGTTGCCGGGAGCGACGCACCAACCGCCGCCGATCCAGAGAGCCTGGCACTCTATGCGCTGGCCGAACGCGTTGCCGCCGCCGATATCACCGTGCTGATCAATGGCCCGACGGGCACCGGCAAGGAAGTGCTGGCGCGTGCGATCCATCGCGGTTCGACCCGCAGCGAAGGCCCCTTTATCGCGATCAACTGTGCGGCATTGCCTGAATCAATGCTCGAGGCGCTGCTGTTCGGCCATCAGAAGGGCGCCTTCACTGGCGCGTCTTCAGGCGGCGAAGGATTTTTCCGCGCGGCCAATGGCGGCACCCTGCTGCTCGATGAAATCGCCGAGATGCCGCTGCAGCTGCAGGCCAAGCTGCTCCGCGCGCTGCAAGAACGCGAAGTCGTGCCACTCGGCGCGTCGGTGCCCGAGCCGATCGACGTCCGCGTCATCGCCTGCGCCAATCGTGATCTGCAGGGCGAAGTTGCTGCGGGCCGGTTCCGTGCCGATCTCTATTACCGGCTGAGTGTGTTTCCGCTCACCACCAAGCCGCTGGCCGAGCGTCCGCTCGATATCCCCGCACTCGCCGCGACGCTGGTGCTGCGTCACGCGGTTGGCCGCGCGATCATTCCGTGGCCCGATCGCAGTGCTGTTGCTGCGCTGATGCAGCATGATTGGCCCGGCAATGTCCGCGAACTTGAAAATGTGATCCAGCGCGCGCTGCTGTTTGCATCGGGTGACACGATCAGCGCGACCCACATCCTGTTCGATCGTCCAGCGCCAGCGCCACGGGTCGATCGCGAAGCCTTGCCGGCGACGCTTGGCAACATCGTCCAGATGTCCGAATTTCAGGCGATCCGCGAAACGCTTGCTGCGTGCGGGGGGAGCCGGATCGAAACCGCACGCCGGCTGGGGATTTCCGAACGCACGCTGCGCTATCGCCTCGCCATGGCGCGCGAGCAGGGTGACGATATCGTCCGGGCGATCTCGGCATGAGCGGCATCGGACCCATCGGCGCTGCGGGCGGCATCGACCGCGTGCTCGCGCTGCGCGCGCAGATTCTGGAACGCAATCAAGCGCTGCAGCGCGCGACCGCGCCGGCGTCGACCACCAATGCGC
>JBBQAG010000012.1:0-41143 GCA_038315875.1 Sphingomonadales bacterium
GCCGTTCATGGGGGCAGCGCTTGGTGCCGCGCTCGTGTTGCCGGCGCCAGCCGCACTGGCGGTATTTGCAGGGCTCGGCCTTGGTCTGTCGATCCCGTTCCTCGCGATCGGCTTCGTTCCCGCCCTGCGCCGTTCGCTGCCAAAGCCCGGTGCGTGGATGGAGACATTTCGCCAAATCCTCGCCGTGCCCATGGGCCTCACCGCGATCTGGCTCGCCTGGGTGCTGGGCGGCGAGGCGGGGATTGATGGGATCACCCTTGGCCTGATCGGCGCGCTTGGCGTCGCGATGGTGCTGTTCGTCGTCGGCAAGCGCCAGCATCGCGGGCTTTCGGCGCACTGGCTGAGCGTGGTGCTGCTGATCGGCGTGACCGCAGCGACGGCGAGCGTGATCAAGGCTGTGCCAAAGGGTGCTGCCGCCGCTGCTGCACTTGCCACTGAAAACAAGGCGGCGTTCTCAGAGGAGAAGCTTGCCGAGGCGCGGGCCAAGGGGCGACCAGTGTTCGCCTATTTCACTGCCGACTGGTGTCTGACGTGCAAGGTCAACGAGCGCATAGCGATCGACACCGATCAGGTGAAGGCGGCGTTCGCCAAGCATGATGTGGCGATCATGGTCGGCGACTGGACCGACGGCGATCCCAAGCTCGGCCGCTTCATCGAACAGCATAACCGTGCCGGCGTGCCGCTGTATCTGTTTTACAAGCCCGGTGCCGCCGAACCGGAAATCCTGCCCCAGGTGCTTACCCCCGCGATGTTGATCGACCTCGCAGGCGGCTGACGTCGCGCTGCTGGACGGGGGCCCCCAAGTTCGCAATAGCTTGCGCGGACAATTGGGGGAACGATGATGACGAAACGTTCGGCGATCGGGATTGGTGGATCGGCAGCGGTGATCATCGGTGGTTGCCTGTTGGCAGCATCGGCGCCAGCGCAGCTGCCCGCGAGCCAGCCGCAGGTGGAAGATCTCCACCCCCGCATGCCCGCCATCCTGCCACTGCGTGACCGGGCCACGCTCCGCGACGCCTGGCTCGCCGAACGGCTCGAGACCGTCGTGCCGGCGCTGATGCGCGAGCAGGGCATCGACATGTGGGTGCTGATCGCGCGCGAATATATGGAAGATCCCGTCGTCCAGACGATGCTCGATGCCGAGAGCATGCATGCGCGGCGGCGGACGATCCTCGTTTTCTTCGATCCGGGCCAAGGCAAGCCGATCGAGCGACTCACCGTCAGCCGCTATGGGCTTGGCGGGCTTTTTGCACCCGCCTGGTCGCCGGAAAAGCTGCCCGATCAGTGGCAGGGGCTCGCCGAGGTCATCACCAAGCGTGATCCAAAGCGAATCGCCGTCAACATCTCGACTGAAACCGCGCTCGCCGATGGGCTCACGCACAGCCAGTATGAGGGCTTGCGCGCTGCTCTGCCCGAGCCGATCCGCGCGCGGATCATGCCGACCGAGGAGCTCGCGATCGGCTGGCTGGAGACGCGCACGCCAGCCGAGATGGCGGTCTATCCGCAGATCGTGCGGATCGCGCACACGATCATCTCCGAAGGCTTGTCGAACAAGGTCATCACGCCGGGCAAAACGACCGCCGACGACGTTGTCTGGTGGTACCGCGAGCGGATCGCGGGATTGAAGCTCGATACCTGGTTCCAGCCATCGATCGGCATTTTCCGTCAGGGCAGCGCCAAGGAACTCTCGGGCGATACCGTGATCCAGCCGGGCGATTTGCTGTGGACCGATTTCGGCATCACCTATCTCGGGCTCAACACCGATACCCAGCACATGGCCTATGTGCTCAACGCCGGCCAAACGGCGCCGCCGGCGGGGCTCGTCGCGGGCATGGCTGCTGCCAACGCGGTGCAGGATGCGCTCACCTCGTCATTTCGTACAGGGCTGAGCGGCAACGAGATGCTGGCGACTGCACGCGCCAAGGCGATTGCCGCGGGGTTGAAGCCCACCATCTATTCGCACCCGATCGGCTATCATGGCCATGCGGCAGGCAGTGCGATTGGCTTCTGGGACGATCAGGCGGGCTCGCCGCGCGGCGCCCACAAGCTTCGCCCCAACACCGCCTGGTCGATCGAGCTTTCGGCAACTGCCCCGGTGGCCGAATGGGGCGGGCAGAGCGTGCCCTTCCGGCTTGAGGAAGACGCCTTTTTCGATGGCCGGTCGGTCCGCTTCATCGATGGGCGGCAAAAGGCGTTTCACCTCATTACCGCCCGTTGATGCTCAAGCCGCCGCGGCTGTTTCCGCCACTGCCGTCTTGCGGCCAGCGACTTCCTCGAACTTTGCATGATAGCGGGGATTCTCGGTGCCCATCATTCGATCCCACCAGGTGAAATACAGCCCGAAATTATAGCCGCCTTCGGTGTGGTGAAGATCGTGATGCGTCGTCGTCGTCATCCAGCCCGTCAGCGGTGATTTGGTAAAGCCCGGCCAGGCGAGTTCGAAGCCCGAATGGCCGATCACGTTGCGGGCGATCTGATGCCCCAGGAAGATGAAGATCGCGATGCCGTAAAGCGGCGTCACCATCGACAGCACGATCAGCATGAAGGGGATGTAGATCGCCTCCGCCACTGCCTCCAGCGGCGCAAAGCTATAGGCGGCCCAGCTCGTCGGGGTGCGCGAGATATGATGCGTCGCGTGCGCGCGGCGGAACAGCAGCTTGTGGTGCAACGACCGGTGCATCCAGTAGAACCAGAAATCGTGCAGCACGATCATCGCCAGCACCTGCACAATAACGATAGGCAGGTTCACAGCCTGCCGTTCGATCGGGATGATGCCAGCGCTGATCAGCGCAAAAGCAATCAGATCCACGACAGCAAAGACACAGATCGTCTGGACCGACTGGAGAAACTCGCGCCGCCGGTCGGCAAAGCTCGCCTTGCGCTGTTGGATGCGGCGATGCGCGATCCAGCGGTGGATCAGCGCATAGAGAATCGTCAGCCCCGCAGCCCCGATCATGTAGCGGACGAATTCGATCTCCACGCTATGGACGAGACGATTGCCGATCAGCTGGATGAAATCGATCACGAGTGATTCTCCGACATTGAGAAGCCTCTGCTCTTTGCTCGGCACAGGCGGTCATATTGCGTTAGGCGCTCGTCGAGCAAGATGCTGCGCGGTGCCGAAAAAGAGCGATCAATTCCGGAATCGATCAGCTTTTTTCAGCAAAGGCGGCTCGCCGAAAATCACTTGGTGGCAGCCCGGCATCTTCGCGAAAGGCGCGGTTGAACGGCGCAAGGCTCGCATAGCCCAGGTCCATCGCGATCGTCAGGATAGGCAGATCGACATGCGCAGGGCTTGCCAGCATCGCCTTGGCCTCGGCGATCCGGTAGCTGTTCAGGAACGCCGAGAAGTTGCGATAGCCCAGCCGTTGGTTGATCAGCGCGCGCAGGCGGTGCTCGGGCACGCCCAGCTGATTGGCCAACTCGCCGATTGTCAGCCCCTGTTCGCGGTGCACGCCGCCCAGGATCGCCGCATCGAGCTTGCCTTTCAGCACCTGCTCGCTCGGCGTAAAATTTGGCACGGGTGGCGGCGCGGGCGCTGCAGGATCGAACAGCAGTTCTGAGTCGCTCTGCAACAGGGCCGCGCCTGTCGCCATCACGGCAATGAATATGGCGATGGTTTGCGGCAGCGTGGCGAGCACACCGCGGTGGCGGAAACCGAAGATCATCTCGACGACCAGGACCATCACGGCGCCGAGCCCGACAATGACGACGAAGCCGACGCGCAATCGCCGGCGCTTCTCGATCAGGTCGTCGCCGCGTTCGCTGATCGCGATCGCAATCGCATGGCAGACCAGCATGAGCGACACGACACGCTGGGCGAGCGCGATCCAGAATCGCACATCGGGCCGCTCGAACAAGGCAAAGCACAGCCATGAGACCAACAGCACCACCAGCCCGCCCGCAAACGCCGGCCGGTTGATGCGGCGTTCGAACAGCAAATGCGCAAACACCCAAAGCAGCAGCGGCGTCCCCTGCGCCGCGAGCTGAACCAGCGCCCAGAACGGGCCATGCAATTCCAGGAAGATAGGCGTCGAAATCGTCAGATAGCAGCTAACGCCCAACAGCAGCGCGACCGACGCAAGCCGAATCGCGCGCGGCGCGTTCCCGCGCCCGATGACGAGCGCGATCAGCAGCAACTGGCCGATTGCGAGGATGCGCAGCGCGCTGTCGATGAGCAAAAGCCGAGTCACGTTCGCGTTATGGCGCTCACCCCCGAAGGACGCTAGAGGCTTGCCCATGACCCAATTCGACCTGACCGACGATCAGCGCGAAATCCAGGATTTGGCGCGCAAATTCACCGCCGACCGGATCACCCCCAACGCTGCCGAGTGGGATGAAAAACACATCTTCCCCCGCGACACGATCAAGGCAGCAGCCGAACTCGGCTTTGCCGCGATTTACGTCAGCGAGGAATCGGGGGGCATCAACCTTGGCCGGCTCGAGGCAGCGCTGATCATGGAGGCGATGGCCTATGGCTGCCCCTCTACCAGCGCCTTCATCTCGATCCACAACATGGCATCCTGGATGATCGACCGGTTCGGCGCTGCCGAAGTGAAGGCCAAATACCTTCCCGATCTGGTGACGATGGACAAGATCGCGAGCTATTGCCTCACCGAACCCGGCTCGGGCTCCGATGCCGCTGCGTTGAAGACCAAGGCGGTGCGCGACGGCGATCATTATGTCGTCACTGGCAGCAAGCAGTTCATCTCGGGTGGTGGCGAGAACGAGATCTATGTGACGATGGTCCGCACCGGTGAGGAGGGGCCAAAGGGGATTTCCTGCCTCGTCATTGAAAAGGACATGCCCGGCGTGTCGTTCGGCGCCAATGAACGCAAGCTCGGCTGGCATTCGCAGCCGACCGCGCAGGTGATTCTCGACGGCGTCCGCGTGCCGGTAGAGAATCGCGTCGGCGGCGAGGGTGAGGGGTTCCGCATCGCGATGATGGGGCTCGACGGTGGGCGGCTCAACATCGGCGCCTGCTCGCTGGGAGGTGCCCAGCGCTGCCTCGACGAGGCGATCGGCTACACCCGCGACCGCAAGCAGTTTGGCACCGCGATCAGCGATTTCCAGAACACCCAGTTCATGCTGGCCGACATGGCAACCGATCTGGAGGCGGCGCGCGCGCTGCTGTACATGGCCGCCGCAAAGGTGAGCGCCAACGCGCCCGACAAGACCAAGTTTGCCGCAATGGCCAAGCGGCTCGCGACCGATACCGGCAGCATGGTCGCCGATCGCGCGCTCCAGCTGCACGGCGGCTATGGCTATCTGATGGACTATCCAATCGAGCGATTGTGGCGTGATCTGCGCGTGCATTCGATTCTTGAGGGCACCAACCAGGTGATGCGCATGATCATCGGCCGTGAGTTGACGCGGCAATAGGCAATTTGTGCTCCCGCGAAGGCGGGAGCCCAGTCTGGACCCCCGCCTTCGCGGGGGTACAAGGAGGCACATGACCACTGACGTCCTTACAGTGCGCAAAGGCAATGTCGGCCTTATCCGGCTCAACCGGCCCGGTGCCATCCATGCGCTCAACACCGCGATGTGCGCGACAATGCTTGAGCAACTCGAAGCGTGGCGGGTCGATATCGATATCGAGGCGGTGCTGATCGATCACGCCGAGGGCAGGGGTTTCTGCGCTGGTGGCGACATCCGCATGCTGGCGGAGAGCGGGGCGAAGGACGGCGTTGACGCGCGGCTATTCTTTCACACCGAATACCGGATGAACCACAAGCTCTTCACCTATGTGAAGCCCATCGTCGCCTTTATGGACGGGATCACGATGGGGGGCGGTGTCGGGATATCGCTGCCCTCCCGCTACCGTGTCGCGACCGAAAATACCCGGCTGGCGATGCCCGAGACGGGGATCGGGCTGTTCCCCGATGTCGGCGGTGGCTGGTATCTGTCGCGGCTTGCCGGGCGGATGGGCCGGTTTCTAGCGTTGACTGGGCACCGGCTTGACGGCGCGGAATGCCTCGCGCTTGGCCTGGCGACACATTACCTGCCGGCTGCGGCGCTTGATGATGCGAAATCACGGATCATCGCGGATCCGCGCGCTATCGATTCGATCCTCACTGAATTATCGGTGTCGCCACCCGAGGCCAGGATCATTGCACATCAAGCCGATATCGACCGGCTGTTCGCTTCCGATAAGCTCGAAGAGGTGTTCACAGCGCTTGCCGAGGACGATGGCGACTGGGCGCAGGCCCAACTCAAATTGCTGCGCACAAAATCGCCGCAGACGATGAAGGTATCGCTCCGGCTGCTCCATGAGGGCGGCTTGATGCATGATTTCGCCGATGAGATGCGGCAGGAATATGCGGTCGGCGCGCACGTCGTCCAGCGCCATGATTTTCTCGAAGGCGTACGCGCGGTAATCATCGACAAGGACAATGCGCCGCAATGGGATCCAGCAACACCGGAAGGTGTGACGCCGCACGTGATCGATCAGATCTTCGCGCCTTTGTCAGATGACGAGGCATGGACGCCGCACTAACCACCTTCCCGTGTCACCCCGGCCTTGCGCCGGGGTCCCGCTCCCTTCGGGCGGCGAGTAGCAGCGGGACCCGGATCAAGTCCGGGGTGACGAAAGAGAGCAGATATGACCACTTACGAAACCCTCATCGTCGAACAACGCGGCCGTGTCACACTGATCACGCTCATTCGGCCGCAGGCGCTCAATGCGCTCAATTCACAGGTGCTCGCCGAGCTGATCGCAGCGCTCGCCGCGTTCGATGCCGATGAGGGGCAGGGCTGCGCGGTGCTCACCGGCAGCGAGAAGGCATTCGCAGCAGGTGCCGACATCAAGGAAATGCAGGCGATGGGCTTTGCCGAGATGTTCGGCACCAATCACTTCGCCGGCTATGACCGGGTGACCGCGACACGGAAGCCCATCATCGCTGCCGTCGCCGGCTATGCACTTGGCGGCGGTTGCGAGGTCGCGATGATGTGCGATTTCATCCTGGCCGCCGATACCGCCAAGTTCGGCCAGCCCGAAATCAAGCTCGCCGTCTCGCCCGGCATGGGCGGCTCGCAGCGGCTCGCCCGCGCGGTCGGCAAGGCAAAGGCGATGGAGATGTGCCTCACCGGCCGGATGATGGATGCAGCCGAGGCCGAACGCGCCGGGCTGGTCAGTCGGGTCATCCCCGCCGCCGACTTGATCGACGAGGCGGTGAAGACCGCCGCAACGATCGCCGCGATGGCGCCGCTTGCCGTCAAGGCGAACAAGGAAATGGTGAACACCGCGTTCGAAACCGGGCTGACCCAGGGCATTGTTTTCGAACGCCGGCTATTCCACGGGCTGTTCGGTACGGCGGACCAGAAGGAAGGCATGGCGGCCTTCGTCGAAAAGCGCGCCGCCGTGTGGAGCGGAAAGTAGCGCCGCCGCCCAATTATTGCGGCAATGGCCTTCCACCGTCACCCCGGCGAAGGGCTCAAAATCGCGCTGCAATCCCTGCTGTGAATGTTGGAAATTGTCTGCCATCCTGGCGAAACGGCTGATGATGAGGCGCCCCCCCCAAGGTGGGCCCCCCCATAAAGAGGTCGTCACTTTCATCACCTTTCGCGAAGGAAAGTCCGATGCTCCTGCCGCTTTTGTTCGCCGACGCAGCGATAATCCGGAAAATGACATGACCAGCATCGCATTTATCGGCCTCGGCAATATGGGCGGCGGGATGGCCGCAAACCTCGCCAAGGCCGGACACGATGTGCGCGCCTTCGATCTTTCCGAGCCAGCGCTTGCCAGCGCGCAGGCGGCGGGCTGCCTGCCGACTGAAAGCGCGGCGGCAGCGATCGAAGATGCCGAAGTGGTGGTGACGATGCTGCCCGCCGGCCATCATGTCGAGGCGGTCTACGCCGACTCGATCTTTCCAACGGCAAAGCCGTCGACGCTGCTGATCGATTGTTCGACGATCGACGTCGCCACTGCCAAGCGTGTGGCGCACGCTGCCACCGCCAAGGGGCTGGTCGCCGTCGATGCGCCGGTATCGGGCGGGATTGCCGCGGCGACGGCGGGTACGCTGACGTTCATGGTCGGCGGCAGCGAGAGCGGGTTCGAGCGCGCCGAGGCGGTGTTGCTCAACATGGGCAAGGCGGTGATCCACGCCGGCGACAATGGCGCGGGGCAGGCGGCCAAGATCTGCAACAACATGCTGCTTGGCGCGTCGATGGTGGCGACTTGCGAAGCGTTTCTGCTCGCGCGGAAGCTTGGCCTCGATCCGCAGAAATTCTTTGATATCTCGTCGGTTTCCTCGGGCCAGAACTGGTCGATGACGAGCTATTGCCCGCTGCCTGGCGTCGGCCCCGAAACGCCGGCCGATCATGATTATCAAGGCGGCTTTGCCGTTGCGCTGATGCTCAAGGACTTGAAGTTGGCGATGGCGGCGGCTCAGGATGCCGGTGCCGACACGCCAATGGGCGAAAAAGCCGCCGAGCTCTACCAGCGTTTCATGGATGAAGGCGAAGGCGGGCGCGATTTTTCGGGCATCATCAACATGCTCGACGCCAAGCGCTGAGCAAAGCCCGCGCTTGCCGCCGCGCGCAAACCGGCTAATCCTCTGTAAAACACAAGGGGGGAGCGATAATGGCGAGCATAGCGGCGGACGATCATGTGAGCGAACCAAGCGCACAGGATATCCGGCTGGTTATTACTGCCTCGTCGCTCGGCACCATTTTCGAATGGTATGATTTCTTCATCTACGGCACGCTCGCCGCCAGCGGAATCATTGGCCGCACCTATTTTCCGGCTGGCAACGAAACCGTGCAGACGCTGCTCGCCTGGGCCGGATTCGCCGTCGGCTTCGGCTTTCGCCCGCTTGGCGCCGTGCTGTTCGGTTTCCTTGGCGATCGCTGGGGTCGGAAATATACCTTTCTGGTGACGATTACGCTGATGGGGCTGGCGACGGCAGGCGTCGGCCTTGTTCCATCGGCCGCATCAATCGGCTTGGCGGCGCCTGCGATCATCATCTTGTTGCGGATTATGCAGGGCCTGGCGCTTGGCGGCGAATATGGTGGCGCGGCGATCTATGTCGCAGAACACGCACCGCCGGGCAAAAGTGGCTTCTACACCAGCTTCATCCAGGCAAGCGTCGCCGGCGGCTTCATCCTGTCGCTCGCGGTCGTCCTCCTCGCCAAGGCAGTGATTCCGCCGGAAGCATGGGAGGCATGGGGGTGGCGGCTGCCCTTTATCTTCAGCCTCGCGCTGCTTGCCGTGTCGCTCTGGATGCGGCTCAAGCTTTCCGAAAGCCCGGTATTCAAGAAGATGAAGGCCGCAGGCGAGACGGCGGCCAATCCGTTCATCGAAAGCTTCACCTATCCCGGCAATCTCCAGCGGCTGTTCGTGGCATTGTTCGGTATTGCGGCTGGGCTTACCGTCATCTGGTATACCGCGATGTTCACCGTCCTGTCGTTCCTCCAGGCGACGATGCGGGTGGAAGAGACGACGGCGCAGCTGATCGTCGGGGCAGGGGCAGCGGCGGGGCTGGTGTGGTTTGTCGTGTTTGGCTGGCTGTCGGACAAGATCGGTCGCAAGACACCGATCGTGCTCGGTTATGCGCTGACGCTGATTCTGCTCTTCCCGATCTTCTGGGTGATTGGTGGCGCTGCCAATCCGGAACTGGCCCGAGCGGCGGCGCGCGCGCCCGTCGTCGTGTCGGGGCCAGCCTGTCGCTACAGCCCGTTTGCCAAGGAACAGGCCGATGAGTGCGGCCGGCTGCTCGATTATTTCTCGAAGAAGGGCGTGGCCTACACCTCTGTACCAGCGCCGGCGACCGTGGTGACGATCGGCGGGCTCACCCAACAGGATACAAGCGCCGCCGCGCTTGATGCGGCGTTGACAGCAAATGGCTATAATCTGGGCAAGGTAATCCCGTCGCCGGGCAATATCGTGATCATTCTGCTGGCGATCATCACCCTCAGCGCGCTTGCCGGGATCACTTATGGCCCGGTTGCGGCGTTGCTCGCGGAGATGTTTCCGCCGCGTATCCGCTATAGCTCGATGTCGATCCCCTATCATATCGGCACTGGGTATTTCGGCGGCTTCCTGCCCTTCATCAGCCAGTATATCGTCGCCCGCAGCGGCAATCCTTATGGCGGGCTTTGGTATACGCTGGGGGTTGTTGCGATGGCGCTGATCGTCACCCTGCTGTGGCTGAAGGATGAGCCACGGGCTGTTCCGCACCACTAGCGCGCGGCGCTAGGGCCCGGTAACGCGCTAGGCGATGATCAGCGCTCCCCTTCGTCTGCGCCTCGACGGTGCTGCCCTTGCCGATAACTGGCGTCAACTCGACACGGCGAGCGGCAGTGCGGCATGTGGCGCTGCGGTCAAAGCCGACGGCTATGGGCTTGGCGCAATAGCGGTTGTGCGGCGGCTGGCAGCGGCGGGTTGCCGGGATTTCTTCGTCGCGACCTGGGCTGAGGCCGAGCATCTGGCGGCGCTTGGAGTATCCCTGTCAGTCCTTCACGGCGTCCGCGTCGAAGACATGCCGCTGGCGATCAGCGGCATGGCGCGCCCGGTGCTCAATACAGCGGCGCAGGTTGCGCGGTGGAAGGCGGCGGGCGGCGGCGCATGCGACGTGATGGTCGATACCGGCATGAACCGGCTTGGCCTGTCGATTGAGGAAGCGACGTCGGGGCTGCTCGATGGGCTCGCAATCGACACGATCATGAGCCATCTCGCTTGTGCAGATGTGGACGGGCCGATGAACGCGCGACAATGCGCCGCCTTTTCTGCGCTCAAGAACCGCACCAGCGCGCAGCGGATGAGCCTTGCCAATTCAGCAGGCATCGCTCTGGGCAAGGACTATGCCTTCGATCTGACGCGACCGGGCCTAGCGCTTTATGGCGGGATCATGCGAGCAGCGCATGAGAGACTGATCCGCCAAGTGGCCTTTCCCGAGGCGCAGATCCTGCAGCGCCGGCGCGTCGCTGCTGGCGCTTCGATCGGTTATAACGCGACCTTCACCGCTGCGGCCGATACCGAGGTGGCGATCCTCAACATTGGCTATGCCGATGGTTATTGGCGAGGTTTTTCAGGGGTCGGCATGGGGCACGCCGGCGGTTGCGATTTGCCGGTGCTTGGCCGCGTATCGATGGATTTGGTGGCAGTCTGCGTCGATGCCCTGCCGTCGCTTGGTGAGGGCGATTGGGTATCGCTCGCCTTCGAACTTCCCGACGCTGCTGCGCGATCTGGCATGTCGCAATATGAATTGCTGACGGGACTGGGGCGGCGCTTCGACCGGCTGTGGCTGGATTAGCCACATTGGACATCGCCGAGCCGTCAAACGGATCAGGGCGTGTCGCCAGCAACCCAATCGCGTGGTCCCCGGTCTATCACCACTAAACACGGCACTTGAGACACAAAGACCCTACATGAAAACGGCCAGGGATATACCCTGGCCGTTTTGCGTATCGAGTATATTGTAGGGATTACAGCTTGGCAGTCACCCCGATGAAGGCAAAGCGCCCACGGTTGTCATAGATGGACGAACCAGCGCCGACGCCGGTCAGGCCATAAGGAGGGATCTGGTCGAACACGTTGGTCACGCCCAAGTTCAGATCGAACTTCTTGTTTACCTGGTAGCCAACGCGCAGATCGCTGTACGTAATCGCAGGGTACTGACGGATATCGGCGTAATCCGCGTTCTGCGGCGGCAGGCCATTGAGGGCATTATAGTCCTCGAAAGTGTTCAGATACTGCGGGCCAATCCAGCGGAAACCATAGCCGAACGATAGCTTGCCAAATCGGATGTCCAGATTGATGTTGAAGTTATCATCTGGATCGCCGAGTTCGCCGACAATGGTGTCAGCAAAGCTCGCATTAGCCGGATTGTTGAAGTTATCGCGCTGGTAAACATGGGTATAGATACCCTTGAGCGAAAAGCCGCCCCAGCCAAAGTTTCTTGCATAAGTGGCGTTGACATCCAGTCCGCGGGCCTTGCGGCTGGCGAAGTTGGCAGATGACTGAAGCAGCGATCCTTCGAGGACGCGGAACGGAATTTCACCGCGTGCGCCGCCTGCAGCCCCTGCACGCTGGAAAAGCCCGCAAAAGGGATTGTTCAGCGTCGGCGAGTCATAGCACAGGTTTAAGATGTTCTGCGCGGTCACAGAAGCGATAACACTGGATACCGTGATGTCGTAATAGTCTATCGACAGCGACAGCCCAGGCAAAAAGCGCGGCGTGATGATTCCACCAATCGTCATCGACGTCGAGGTTTCTGCTGTCAGATTCGGGTTGCCGCCGCTCCGGATTTCCAGCGACGAAGAATAGACATAATCATAAGCGGCCGGCCGTCCTGCAGCGGTACAGTTCGCCACACGCGTGGTTGAACCAGCTGCCAGGTTCCGCGTGGAACAAGGATCAGTAAAGTTCCCTGCAAAGTTCTGGCTGGCGGGCGAGAAGAGCTCGCCGAGATAGGGCGCGCGCACCGACTGCGAGTAGCTACCGCGGAACCGGATGTCCCGGATAGGGCTCCACTCGGCCGAACCGCTATAGGCATAGACCGTTCCGGTTGCGCCCTTGTAATTCGCGACCCGACCCGACCCGGTGAGTGTCAGTTCATGAAAGAATGGCACATCCTTTATGAGCGGCACCGAAACTTCGCCGAAAGCTTCTTTCACTTCAAATGATGGTGGGTTGAAGCTCGGGATCGCGTTGTAGAATGCATAGCCAGCCTGAGTCAGCGGATCGAGCGTGTAGGTCAGCGTCTCGCGACGGTATTCGCCGCCCAGCGAGAAGGCGACTGGACCACCCGGCAATTCGAACAACTGGCTAAGGTCGCCCGACACAAAACCCTGAGCGACCAGCTGGGTCGCCTTTCCGCCAGCCGTCGTCGCAATCGTCAGATAGCGTCGAGCGGCGTCGGTGATTGAGCCATCGCCGAACGGATTGAGCGGAACGCAGGCTGCGATATCGGCGGCCAGAACGGCGGGATTGCCGCCACGATCTGTGCCGGCATAGGCGGGCTGCACCTGGGCGCGGCAGACGATCTGACCAGCAGCATTCCGGACAGTATCGTTCGCCAGCAAGAACCGCTGACGATTGACGTTGCCGGAGATGACATTGCTTTCAATGTGCTCGCCGTAATTGATCGACGCTTCGTAGCGCCAGTCATCATTGAACGTTCCGCGCACACCAGCGACGATCCGGTAGGTATCGCGCGTGATGCGCTCGTCGCGGATGCCCAGTTCCTCGTAATTGCGCCGAAGGTTGAAACGGAACGAGCCATCGGCAATCTGCGCACGCTGAAGCGTCAGGTTTGCCGCGGTCAGCGCCGCACCGGTGTTAGGGTTGATCGTGGACGCCGTCAGCTGCGCTGCGAGCGTCGCTCGGGCGGCAGCCGACAGATAGGGGTTGTCGAGCCTGATGCCTTCGCGGTTCACATTCCCGGTCGTGAAGTAGGAACGATCGACCAGGCCGGGGACAGCGATTGTATCGCCCAGCGTCTGCCCTTGCGAGAAGAACGGCCCGCTCTGCGACCCAAAGGCCTCCGTGCGGACGAACTTCGCTTCAATGAAGGGGACGAGTGCCGGCGTGATCTCAAAATGCCCAAGCACGTTGATGGCATAGCGATTCAAGTTTGGCGACAGGACCAACAGCTGGCCGTCACGGCTGGTATAGCCGTTGCCGCCAATGAAGCTGCCGTTCGGCCCAAGCCCGACGCGTGTGCCGGTTTGTGCCGCCAACGCGCCACCTGGCTGGAACAAAAAGGCGCAGGTGAAAGAAGCGCCGGCGCCGTCAAGCCCGCAGGGCCCGTTTGGACCGGTCTGAATGCCGACCTGACCGCCACTGGAAATTGTCGTAGAGCGGATATCGCGAAAAAACCGGCGATCCGGGTTGCCGTCGGACCCGTTGACCGATCCGGCCGGGTCGGCCTGAATAACCACAAAAGCATCATTCTGGGCAAGATTTGGTCGATTTGACCCGAAATACGCTTCCTGCTGGGCATATTCGAGGTTCACGGCGAGATTGCCGCGGCCATCGGCAAAGTTCTTGCCGGCTACGAGCGAAATATACTGGTTTCCAGCATCATTGTGACCACTGACGCCAGCCTGCCCATGCAACTGAAGCCCTTCGTAATTTTGCTTCAGCACGAAATTGACCACGCCGGCGATCGCGTCCGATCCGTAGACTGACGAGCTGCCGCCGGTGGTGACGTCAACGCGTTCGATCAGGTCGGTCGGGAATGTGTTGATGTCCGGCGAGTTGCGGTTGTTGATGATTTCGGCACCTACGTGACGGCGACCGTTGACGAGAACCAGCGTCCGTGACGTTCCAAGACCACGCAAATCGAGCAAGTTCAGACCACGCACACCCAGACCCGAGGTAGAGTTCTGCGATGAAACGGTGCTGCGCAGCTGGGGAAGATCGTTCAGGACATCCGCCACCGAAATGCTGCCGCGCTGGAAAATCTCCGCGCTGGTAACAGAGGTGATGGGCACGATGGAGACGTCGTTCGGACGGCGCAGGCGTGTGCCCGTAACGATAATCTCGCCTTCGACTGCGTTCGAAGCGCCTGTATCAACGGCGGGCGCCGATTGCGGCGCCGCGCTATCGCTCGCCTGGTCTGCGGGGGCCGCTTTCGGCGCCGCCAGTCCAGCCTTGGCATCGGCTGCCGTCGCAATAAATAGTGAGGTCGCGAGCGCAGTTGCGCCCATCAATCCCTTGATCATCATTGTTACACTGCCCCTGATTCATTCGATTGGTTAGCTATCTCAAGCCATCAATCTCAAACCAGTCCGCCGCGCAATCTAAAGTTGAACCTTCAATGAACTAGAGGCGATGAATTTGTCACATAGTTGTAATTGAGCAACACGGTGTTCGATCTCGAGTGATATAAATGACGCGAATAGCGGCAGTTTTCTAAACTAAAAGTATAGAGAACTGAAGTTTCATCTAATTTCATGTCAAAATGACAGGCAGCGCACCGATATCAGCGCTCAACGCACATCGCGATTCCCATGCCGCCGCCGATGCACAAGGTGGCGAGGCCCTTTTTCGCGTCGCGCCTTCCCATTTCATACAACAATGTTGTCAGCACCCGCGCGCCCGAGGCGCCGATCGGGTGGCCGATCGCGATCGCCCCACCGTTCACGTTGATCCTTTCGACATCCCAGCCCAGTTCCTTGTTCACCGACAATGCCTGCGCGGCAAAGGCTTCGTTCGATTCGATGAGATCGAGATCGCCGATCGTCCAGCCCGCCTTTTCAAGCGCGCGCCGGCTGGATGGCACTGGGCCGATTCCCATGAAGGCAGGATCGACGCCCGCCGATGCCCAGCTGGCGATTCGCGCGATGATCGTGCTGCCGCGTCGCTCGGCCTCTTCGCGCGACATGATAACGAGCGCCGCTGCGCCGTCGTTCAGTCCGCTGGCGTTTGCCGCGGTGACGGTGCCATCCTTCTTGAAGGCAGGCTTCAAGCCCGAAATCCCCTCGATCGTTGCGCCGTCGCGGATATATTCGTCCTGATCGACGATCGTATCGCCCTTGCGGCCCTTGATCGTGACAGCCGCGATCTCGTCCTTGAATCGGCCAGCAGCACGCGCCGCCGACGCCTTGTTTTGCGAGCCGACTGAAAACGCGTCCTGCTCCTCACGGGTCACTTGATAGCGTTCGGCGAGGTTCTCTGCCGTGATGCCCATATGATAGCCGTTGAACACGTCCATCAGGCCGTCCTTGATCATCGTGTCGATCAGCTGGAGGTCACCCATCTTCTGCCCGGCACGCAGGAATTGGGCGTGCGGCGATAGCGACATCGATTCCTGCCCGCCGGCAATCACCACCTTGGCATCGCCTGCCGCCACCGCCTGTGCCGCCAGGGCAATGGCGCGCAGCCCCGATCCGCAAACCTGATTGACGCCCCAGGCGGGCACTTCCTTTGGAATGCCGGCGGCAATCGACGCCTGCCGGGCGGGATTCTGGCCCTGGGCTGCAGTCAATACCTGGCCCATGATGACTTCGGATATATCCTCGCCGGTAACGCCTGCCTGCGCCATCGCCGCTTCGATCGCGATTCTGCCGAGCTCGTGCGCGGGCGTCGCTGCAAAGGCACCCAAGAAACTGCCGACAGGGGTGCGTTTGGCGGCGGTGATGACGATATCGGTCATGGCGGGCGGCTCCTGTGCAGATGATTATGGTGTCGTTGTTATCTATCCGCCTGCACGCCGCTTATCCAGTTGGCAAGCGGTTCCCAGAGCTGTGCTTTGGCCTGCCTGCCGACGACCATACCGACATGGCCAGCGCCCAATTCGCGCCGATCAGCAAAGCCGATGGCGCTGGCGGCAGGGACGATCCGATCGCTCAGCGACACGAAGTCGACCGTGGGGCAGTCGAGCGCAAGCGGGGCCAGCGCGGCACCGGCGATCCGCCATTCGCCTTTGCCCGGGGTGTCGTCTGCAATGAAATCTTCGAACAATTGCCGGCCCGTTGCATAGGGTAGCGGGGCACCGGCATTGGCCCAGTCTTCAAGCGCCACAAAGCCGCGCGCTGCGTCGCTGCCGGGATCGAGCGTACCGAATTGCTCATATTTGCGGATCGTCTTGGCGGGATCGAGTTGCCAGAAGCCTGCCTGCAACACCTCCATCGGCACCAATCCGAGCTTTTGGCATACCGGTTTGGCTGATGCCCATAGCGCGGCAATTCGCGCACGCGCGTCGTCGCCAAAGCCATCGAAGCGCCAGGGCGCCGCCAGCATCGCCAGGCCCGCAACCGGTGTCCGACACGCCGCCGCGGCAGCGATCGTGCCGCCAAGGCAATAGCCGACGAGGATCGGTGGCTGATCGAGCTTGCGGATCAGTGGCACCAGCAAGTCTTCGACATGCGCCGTCACGTCCATCGCGTGTGCGCCGGCATCGGGCGTGCCCCAATCGAGCAGCAGGCAACGCTGGCCAGTGCTCGCCAGCCACCGCATCAGCGACTGGCTTGGAGTGAGATCGAGGATCCGTGGCGGGTTGATCAAAGACGGAACGAACACGACTGGAGGTCCCGTGCCACCATAATCGCGCAACTTGGCCCGCCCACGTCGCCGCCAGGTGCCGGCCAGTCGACGATTTCGCCCGCGCTTGGCATGTTGGTAGGCGGCAAGCCCGGCCAATGCTGCTTGTTGTCGCTCGGGCGATGCTGCGGTTTCGCTGCGCAACATCTCGAGGAAAAGCGGGAGCGGCCGGGGGCCGTGTTGCAGCGCCGCATAAAAGGGTGTTATGGCCGTGTCGATCACGCGCTGGCTCCCCTTGAGTGAATTGGTTCTATGAAAAAATCGGCATCCGAAGACGGCGTCGTCATCATCAAGAAATATGCGAATCGGCGGCTCTATAATACCGAGACGTCATCCTACATCACGCTCGAGCATCTCGCGGCGATGACGCGCGAAGGCCGGAACTTCAAGGTCGTCGATGCCAAGACCGATGACGACATCACCCACAATGTGCTGACCCAGATCATCATGGAGGAGGAATCGCGCGGGCAAACGATGTTGCCGGTCAATTTTCTGCGCCAGCTGATCTCGATGTACGGCGATTCGATGCAGGCGATGGTGCCCGGCTATCTCGAAGCGTCTATGGAGGGATTTCGGCGCAACCAGGCGCAGTTCAAATCGGCGGTCGAGGGCGCCTTTGCCAATTCGCCTTTCGCCGAAATCGCCAAACGCAACATCGCGATGTTCGATGCCGCGACGGCGGCTTTCAAGCCCGGCGGCGTCAACGAGGCGGTGGCGGGGAAGGACGACGAGATCGCATCGCTGAAGGCTGAGCTTTCGCGCCTTCAGGAAAAGATCGAGCGGCTCGGCAAATAGCCATTGCGCGCGCGCTGGCCCGATAGGGCCAGCGGCGCTTCTCTTCATCGTCAATATGTGCGGCGTCGACCCGGATCGCCGATATCGCTTATTTGGGCTTGATGAACTTCAGCGTCATCCGGTCGCTCTCGCCGATCGCGGCATAGCGTGCACGATCGACGTCCTTCTCGGCATAGTTGGGCGGCAGGGTCCACACACCCTTGGGATAGTCATGGCTATCCTTCGGATTGGCGTTGATCTGGCTTTCGGCCACGAGCTTGAATCCCGCCTTGGTGGCATGCGCGATCACCGAGGACCGCTTCATATAGCCGCTCTTGGCCTCGGTGATGCCCTTGGCATCTTCGGGCAAATGGTGCTCGACAAGGCCAAGCGTGCCGCCGGGCTTCAGCATCGCAAACATCTGGTCGAATGCCGCCTGGGTTTGATCGGTCGCGCCGAAGCTCCAATTATGGACGTTGCGGAAGGTCAGCACCACATCGGCGCTGCCATCTGCCACGCGATCGGCAGCGGCCGCGCTTGGAAATGCGGCAAAGGAAATCTTGCCATAAATGCCGGGCTTGGCGGCGATAAGCTTTTCCACCCCCTTGCGTGCATTGGCGCTTGGTGCGGCGGCGATATAGCGCCCGCTCTTGGCCAGATAAGGCGCGAGGATTTCGGTATACCAGCCGCCCGATGGCCAGATCTCGACCACCGTATCGCCTGGCTTCACGCCAAAAAAGGTCAGCGTTTGGGCCGGGTGGCGGAACGGATCACGCGCAACATTCTCAGGGGTACGGCTTGGTGCCTTGATGGCGGCGAGCAGCGCGGCGCTGGGCTGAACTGCGGCAGCATAAACGGCGACCGATCCAGCGATCGCGGTGGTGGCAAGCGCGGCGGCGGTTGCGATAAAAAGGGGATGGCGCATCTCGACTCCTCGGGCAAAGGCAATGACGGTGTCTCTTTGGCGGGCGGATCGAGCCGATGCAAGCATGGCTATGGGTCGGATTTGGACTGTGTTTGGCAGTGGCGGTGCTCAGCGGGTGGCGCGATCATCGGCGGGCGCAGCGCAGCGATCCCGATGCCGTGGGAATCATCGACTGGCCGACCGTCCAGATGGTGGCGCTGATGGCGGCGGCGCTGCTCGCCAGCCTTGCGTTCAACGCCTGAGCGGTAAATCCCGCCTGAGATAGACACGCGTGCGGTAATATTCGCGCCTTGTGGTGTAGATCAGGCGGTAGTCGCTGCCGAGGGCGCGGTTGAGCGCAGCGACACTCCCGAGATTCCAGATCGCAAGCTTTCGATCCGAACTCACGATCACAGGCGGGCGGCCGGCGAGAATGCGGCGGACCTCTGCGGCTTCGTCGATCCCGGTCGCGCCTTGCTCAGTGGTGTAGGCGAGCAGATTGGGAAATGCATAAGCTGTCGGCAGACAGGCATCGGCCAGCAGATAGGTGATCGTGTCGCCGATAAAAACATAGGGACAAGCGCTGCCGCTATTCGCGCGCACCAGCTTGGCCACTTCGCGCGCGCCGGCGGCATCGTTGGGCGCAAAGCAACGCTGAATCACCAATAGTGCCAGGCCCACGCCAAGCGCGCCGATCCTGAGACGTGGCGCGGCGCCGAGCGCAATTGAAGCGGCGACCGCCAGCGGTGCGATCAGCGGCAGCGCATAATGATCGAAAAAAGTGCCGATCGCGAAAAAGCCGATCAGCGCCGCGATCAGCCAGCCAGCGGCGATCATTGCGGCGCCGCTACGCGCGCCTTCTTGCGACCGCCAGCTGATCGCGGCGGCTGCGATCAGCGGGCTGAGCTGCGCTGCAATGCCCAGCAGCCGCATCACTAGCTGATCGATTGGATAGCCGGGGCGCAAGCCGATCGAGGTGATGTTTGCAAACCAGAAGGCAGCGAACGCTGCGGGCCCCATTGCGTGGTACCAAGCCATCGCCGCCAGCGTAGGCAAGGCCCCGGCCAGCATCCAGCCACTGGTCGCCGCTCCCAGCACAAGCCGCGTCGCGCCCGCACGGCGCAGATACCAGGCATGAACCAGCCCGAAGAACGCACCCTCGAACCCTGGCGTATATTTCATCTGGATGGCGATGCCCGCGAGCAGGCACGCGCCAATCCCGCTGGCGATGATCTGCGATCGCCTTCGCTGCGCGGCGAACATCGGTAGCGACAGGCTAATCAACGCAGCAGCCGTGACGAACAGATTGTAGAACACTGGCGATTGCCCGCCGCGCCCGCCAAGCAGCGGCAACCAGATCAGATACGCCACGCCCGCTGCCAGCGCGGCGGCGCGCGATGCCCCGATCTTCATCGCGGCGGACCGGACGATTACGGCAGTCGCCGCAGCGAACAGCGTCGCCATCATCTGATAAGCGAGAATGCCGTCGCCCGGCAGCAACCGAAAGCTTGCAAAAAGCAGGAACAGGCCAATCGGCTTGCGGTCCCAGATGTCGATATAAGGCACCGCGCCGTGCCACATGCGATCGCCGACGAGCAGGTAATATTGCTCGTCGACATGAATTACGGGATTGCCATAATCCCAGCAGCGCAGGCCAATGGCGACCGCGAGGAGCAGCAATGCCGCGCCGCCGCGCCGCATGTGCACCGGAGCGTTTTGACCCATCGTCAGTAGAATTGGCGCAGCGTCAATTGCCTGACGCCGCCGTCGCACAAGCCCAGCCAAACCGATCGACCCGGTGCATCGACCGACCAGCCGGCGATGCCGCTATTCTCGTAATCGCCGCCAATGCCGGTGCCGTCGATCGTGCAGATCATGTCACCGCTACGCCAGCCGCCCGACTCAGCCGGGCTGCCGCGCATGACGTGGAGCACGCGGAGCCGATCCCGCTCGGTACGTGCAAGAATGCCGCTCGTCGACCGGAGCGGCGAAAGATCGGTGTTGTCAGAAGCGCCGAACACGAGATGTCCGGCAGTGGGATCAAGCAACACCCGGAAATGCTGCAACAGGCCCGAGCCAATTCGCCCGGCGGCGCCGATCGTTTGCGAAAAGCCCCCGCGTGGTTCGATCCGCACCTCGACTTCGCGTGCCTGCAGCCGGCCAATCGTGATCGCGGGCAGGATCGCCAATTGCGTCACCTGCGGCCCGCCAAGACCGTAAGCGATCGTCGTCGTCATTGGCAGCGGCGCCATTCGCGTTGCCGCCCAGGCTTCCTGCGACAGCGTGATCGAGGAGCCATCGCCGGTATCGACCACGATCGGCTGGAGCTTGCGCCCGGCAATCGTCAGTTCGGTGATGTAGACATTCTGGTCGAGCGAAACCGACAATGGAGCCGCCATCCCGCGAAACGGCAACCGGCCCGAGGGTAGCAGGCGAAAGCGCATTGCCGCGTAATCGATGTCGAGTGCATAGGCATCGACGAGATCATGGCCCACCAGCACATCGACGGGCAGATCGCCGCCAGTAGCCGCAGCCGGCAGATTGGTGACCGAGATGCCCCCGCCCTGGCGAGCAAGGCCGCCAAAGGCGATGCTCCGCGTTGCCGTCCACCCGATCGAAACGTTGCCGCCGATTGCATTGGCGCTGCCGCGTGGCTGGACCTTGAGCCTTGCAGCGGCAGCATAGGCGCGCGACATCACTGATGCGCTGACGCCGGTATCTAGGACGGCAGTCGCCGGGTTGCCGTTGATCGCGATCACGAAGCGGATCTGGTTACCGGGTGTGAGATCGAACGGGACCCAGCGCGCGTCCGCGTCGCTGGCAAGCACCGAGACGCCAGTGCCCGGCATTGGCGCTGCGCCGAGCAACAGCAATAGGAGGGGGAGGATCAGAATTGCGGAGCGCATGGTCGATCAGTAGCGCGAAGTGCGGGCGGCGTGAATGCCACGCGGCTGTCCCGAAAAATTACAGCGTCGCTTCGAGATAGGCTTGGTCAAAGCCGTATTGGCGCGCCTTTTCCAGCGTGTAGGGGCGCAGGCCCATCGAGCGATATTCGCCCATGATCTTGCCGTCGGCGCTTTCATCGAGATATTCGAACTTGAACAGCTCCTGCGTCACGATGACGGGGCCTTCCATGCCGATCACCTCGGTGATGTTCGTCACCCGGCGCGAACCATCGCGCAAGCGCTTCACCTGGATGATCAGATCGATCGAATCGGCGATCTGGCGGCTAATCGCTTCCTTGGGCACTTTGATGTCCGACATCATCACCATGTTTTCCATACGCGCCAGCGCTTCACGCGGCGAGTTGGAGTGGAGCGTACACATCGAGCCATCATGGCCGGTGTTCATGGCGGCGAGCAGATCGAAGCATTCGCTGCCACGAATTTCGCCCAGGATGATCCGGTCAGGCCGCATACGCAGCGCGTTCTTCACAAGATCGCGGATGCTGATTTCGCCCTGGCCCTCAAGGTTGGGCGGGCGCGTTTCCAGCGGCAGCCAGTGCGGCTGCTGCAAGCGGAGCTCGGCTGCGTCCTCGATCGTCAGCACGCGCTCGCCGGGGTCGATCATCTTCGACAGCGCGTTGAGCATCGTCGTCTTGCCCGAACCCGTGCCGCCCGAGATGACGACGTTGAACCGGCAGGCACCCGCGATCTTCAGCGCCGTTGCCATCTTCGGGCTCATCGACCCGAAGCCAGCCATCATGTCGAGCGTGATCGGCTTGGCGGAGAATTTACGGATCGAGATCGCGGTGCCGCGCAGCGACAGCGGGGGAACGATCACGTTGACGCGGCTGCCGTCCTTCAGGCGGGCGTCGGCGAGCGGCGTGGTTTGATCGACCCGCCTGCCGACCGAGTTGCAAATGCGCTGCGCGATCTGGAACAAATGCTCTTCATCGCGAAACTGGATATTGGCGAGCTCGAGCTTGCCCTTGCGCTCGATATAAGTCTGCTCGGGGCCGTTGACCATGATGTCCGAGATGTTCGGATCGGCGAGCAGCTCTTCCAATGGCCCAAGGCCGAGAAGTTCGTCGACCAGCACCTTTTCGAGCGCGAACTGCTCGCGCCGATTGAGCGTGAGTTTCAGCTCGGCGAGCACCTCGCCGATGATTGGCCGGAACTCCTCAGCCAACTCATCCTTGTTGAGCGTGGCAGCGGCTTCGGGATCAACGCGTTCGAGCAGGCGCGGCAGCACCTGTTCCTTGATCTTGTGGATGGAGTTTTCAAAACCCTCCATCTTCGACTGGCCGGCATCGCCCGACGATGCCTGGCGCTCTGCGAGCCGGGCCAGCGCCTCGACGGTGCTACCCGGCGTCGTGCTGCCGGGCATGTTTCCGGTGAGCAGCGAATCATCGTCGCTCAGCAGCGAGGTGGGCGTTGGGAGCGGAGGGAACTGATCGCCGTCATCCTGCTCCGCAGGACGGGCCGAGCCACCACCCTGCATCGGCCGTGCGACGCCAAAGGCAGGCCGGTTGGTCGGCGTGTTGCCGGTGCCGCTGCGTCGCCCGAATGCACTCATTCCCGCTCTATCCTCATGGGTTGACGCAATCGATAAGCAGGAAGCTTTTATAATTTCCTAACCACGCGGTATGGAGTGGGGTCGTGGCAGCGCGCAGCGCAGCTACCGTGCCTGCTTGTCGAGATAGAGCATCGGGCCCGGCCACGGCCCGGACCAGCAAGGCGTCGGATCGTGCGGCTTGATCACCACGGGGTGAAGCGGCGCGATCATCGGCGAAACGCGGGCAAGGGGCGTCACATAAGTCTCATAGCCGCCGGGCACGACGCCGAAATAGCTGCACAGGATTTTCGGGCCGCGCGGCAGCGATACGGCGTGCCACAGCTCGAATGCCGGCGTGTTCAATCCAATCGCCAAGGCACCAATCATGATGCCGCGCCACAAACCCTCGCCTGGTCGCGACGGCTGGAGCAGGCGATCAATCGTCATCAACGCGAGGATGGCGAGCGCAGGCGGTGAGGCACGCATGACGAAATCGTTGGAATTGCCGATCTGCCCATAGGGCATCAGCAACAACATCGCCGTGATCAGCGCCAGCGTCGGCATTCCGCCAAAGCGCGTATCGCGGCCAATGAACCACAGGCCAAGCAGATAGGGCGCGACCTCAAACAGTTCCAGCGACAGATAATGATTGAGCGGCAACACCGCTGCCCCCCCGCCGACCGCGCCGCTGCCAGAGGCAAGATATAGCAGCGCGGGCAGCGAGACCAGCGTCGTTCCGGCCGGAACCGCGATATCGCCGATCCGCAATTGCCGCTTGCGGATGGTTTCGATCCCGGCATGCGCGGCAAGCGGCAAGATGCCCATCAACGCCAGCGGCGACCAGAGCGTGAGCAGCGGCAGCGGCGCCAGAAACCAGGCCAGCCGCATCCCGCGCATCCGCCATAACAGGTAGAGGGCAGCGCCAATCCAGCCGGCAAAACCATGGAGTGGCACCCAGAAAATCTGTGAAATATTGGCCGAGAAGACCGCCAGGTTCCAGCGTTCGGGGTTCATCGCCAGCGGTTGACCAGCGAGCAATTGTCCAATCGCGTCCATCCCGCTGAAGCCCACGAACAGCAAAGCGGCGATCCAGCGCGCGCGCGCTGTGTCGAACCAACTCGCGCCGATCGCGAACAGGCTGGTGAGGATCAGCGTATTTTGAGCCAACAGCGCAAATTCGGCAGCGCGGACGCTACCAAGGACTTTGCCCGCCATCGCCGGCAACAGATACATGCCGAGCGGCGCACGCAGTAAATCCGGCTGGGTGTGAACGCCGTAGACAAACGGCCAGGGATAAAGCGTCAAATCGCGAAGCACTGCGCCGCGCACCTGCCAGTCGGTCGGCGCGTAGAAGAGTCGCCCCTCTCCGCCGAGCAGCAACAGGATGACCGCTAGCGCCAAGCTGCTCAACAGCGTCGGCATCCCGACGCCCCGGTCATTTGAAAAAATAGGTGCGGATGAAAGGCGGAGGGCAGCGATGCCCGTGACCGATGCGAGCATGACGAGGGTCGCGTCGGAGATGTGGCCAAGGAAACGCCAAAGCAAAATCTGGTCGATTACCAGCCCGGCGCAAAGCAGGCACAGCAGCGCGGTCAGCGGTACCCGCACCACGCCGTCCTCGCTCCACACCGGCGCGAGCCGCCCTGCGGAGAGGTTACCGGTGGGCGCGTTCATCGGCGGGGTGGACGATCTTCATGATCGTCGATGCTGCCAGCCCAAGTACAATATGTGGTTAATGATGGCGCTCGATGATCCCGCCATGGGCCGCACATCAAGGCAGCATTTATGGGTTATTTACCGGCTTCGTTCAGACAGGACCAAGAACGCGCTTGGAGTTTGAGATTTGTCAGGCGGGGAATCAGCCAGTTGCATGCCCGCGACGAGCTCAGGCACAGCGTCGGCCTCGCCCGGCCTTTCCGCAGCAGAGCGGTGGGGGCTTGTCTCGATCGCGCTGGTTTTCGGGATTATTGGGCGGCTCATTTATAGTTGGAACGCGCCATTCTGGTTCGATGAACAGTTCAGCGGCACGATTGCCACCCAGCCGACCGTTGCAAAGCTCGTTGCCTGGTGTCTGGCCGAGCTGACCGGCCCAGCCTTTTATATGCCGCTCTGGCTGTGGGAAAAGGTCGCGGGATCGAGCAATTTCGCGCTGCGCTTGCCGGGCCTGGTCCTTTCACTCGCCATCCCCGTGCTAATCCTGTGGAGGGGGCATCCAAACCGCGATATCCGCTTTTTCTGGGGCCTGCTCTGCCTGTTGTGGGTCCCTGCCTTTGCGGTGGCGGGCGAAGCGAGGCCCTATCCACAAATGTTTGCGCTTGGCGCCGCGCAGGCGATGCTGTTCCTGCGCGTGATCGAACGCCCTTCGATTGGCAGGGCGGCGGGATGGATCGCCGTTGGCGTTACGCTCGTCCTCACCCATTATTGGGCGGTGGTTCCCTTTTTTGTTCAGGGGATCGCCTATCTGGCGGTTCATCGTCGCCGCGCAGTCGCCACCTGGCCCGCATTGCTTTTGCTGATCCCGTTGATCGCCTGGGGCTCGATTCATCTCCCCGGCGTCCTGCGCTTCACCGTCGGCAGCGTTCAGGCACATGACGGGCTGCCGCTTTCATCACTGGCCGAGATACCCGCAATGATACTCGGCATCGGCTTCAACGGATCGATCATCCTGGGGACGATGCTGGTCACAGTCCTGATGGCAGCGCGTCGGGGACAGTTGCGATTAGCGGCGCCGACGCCGGACTTGATCCTGGCAATGTGCGGCATCGCGTCGGTAGCCGTCTCGCTCTGGCTGGGCTTTACCCGCCCGGGGTTCATCCCGCGCCACATGACGGCAGCGATCCCATCCTTCCTGTTCGCAATGGCGCTTTGGGCGCGCTGGATGCTGGCGCGGGACAAGAAGCCGGTAATATTGGTGCTGGGGATGTCCCTGCTGACCGCTGCCGGGGTAGTCCTGTCGATAGTGACCGCTGGCGAGCGCGATCCGCGCCATAGCTTTAATCTCGAGGAATCATCCGCCTGGATAGGCGCGCGTCACCCGAGCAACCTGATCGTCTTTTGGGATGGACCGGTTGGCAGCGTGAGCGACAGCAGCCGGATAGCTGACGTGGCGGGGTTCTTTTTCCGGCGTTCCGGCCAGTCAGTTACCGTGCAGGTCGCCCGTGCCCAATCCGAAGACGATCCCAATGCCAACATCATTGCGCTCTTGAGGGCCCGACCGGGAGGTTCGGTGGTCTGGTTTGCCAATGATGAATTACCACGCGCGCGGGCCCCCCGTCTGGCTGGCAAGGTGCCGGGTCTCGAATGTCATGACTTTGGCCGCGACGTCGTGATCATGACGGCCTGCCGCCCCGAAGGTTAACCCGCCTGTTCGGCAAGCACGGTCAGCCCGCGCGCATTGACCTCTGCAAAGCCGCCACGGATCGGCAGCATTTCGGGCTCGCTCTTGTCAGTCTTGTAGATGTGCAATTCACCGTCGCGGACCGTGGACATCACTGGCGCGTGATGTTCGAGCACGCCGAAATTGCCCTCGCTGCCGGGGACGACGACCATATACACGTCCTCCGAGCGGACGAGCTTTTCAGGCGTGACGAGATCGAAATGCAGCATTTTGATCTTCTCCCCCCTCCCGCAAGCGGGAGGGGTCGGGGGAGGGAGTGGTTCAGAGAGAGCATTTTAGCTATGCCCTCCTCTAACCCCTCCCGCAAAACGGGAAGGGAAAGTCTTCAGGCGTCTTGTGCCATCTTTTCGGCCTTGGCGATGGCTTCATCGATGCCGCCGACCATGTAGAAGGCGCTTTCGGGCAGGTGATCATATTCACCGTCAACCACTGCCTTGAAACTCTTTACCGTGTCTTCCAGCTGAACGAACTTGCCCGAAATACCGGTGAACACCTCCGCCACGTGGAACGGCTGAGACAGGAACTTCTGCACCTTGCGGGCGCGGCTGACGGTCAGCTTATCTTCTTCCGAAAGCTCGTCCATGCCCAGGATGGCGATGATGTCCTGCAGCGACTTGTACTTCTGCAACACCGACTGAACCGCACGAGCGGTATCATAATGTTCCTGGCCGACGACGCGGGGTTCGAGCACGCGCGAGGTGGAGTCGAGCGGATCAACTGCAGGGTAGATGCCAAGCTCCGAAATCGCGCGGTTGAGCACGGTCGTCGCGTCGAGATGGGCGAAAGACGTCGCTGGCGCCGGATCGGTAAGATCGTCAGCAGGCACATAGATTGCCTGCACCGACGTGATCGATCCCTTGTTGGTCGAGGTGATGCGCTCCTGCAGCGCGCCCATGTCGGTGGAAAGCGTCGGCTGATAGCCCACTGCCGATGGAATACGGCCGAGCAGCGCCGACACTTCCGAGCCCGCCTGGGTGAAGCGGAAGATGTTATCGACGAAGAACAGCACGTCCTGCCCCTCAACATCGCGGAAATATTCAGCGATCGTCAGGCCGGACAGCGCGACGCGAGCGCGCGCGCCCGGCGGCTCGTTCATTTGGCCATAGACCAGCGCAACCTTTGATCCCTCGCTGGTCGCCACGCCGTCAGCGTCCTTGGCGATGACGCCCGCGTCGAGGAATTCGTGATAGAGATCATTGCCCTCACGAGTGCGCTCACCAACGCCGGCGAACACCGATGTGCCGCCGTGCCCCTTGGCGATGTTATTGATCAGTTCCTGGATCAGCACGGTCTTGCCGACGCCGGCGCCGCCGAACAGGCCGATCTTTCCGCCCTTTGCATAAGGCGCCAGCAGATCGATGACCTTGATGCCCGTTACCAGAATCGCGCTTTCGGTCGACTGGTCGACGAACAGCGGCGCGGGCGCATGGATCGGCATCGTATCGGCGTGGCCGACAGGGCCGAGCTCGTCGATCGGCTCACCGATGACATTGAGGATGCGGCCCAATGTCTTCGGACCGACCGGCACGCGGATCTGCGAACCCGTGTCGGTCACCGTCTGGCCGCGCGTCAGCCCTTCCGTCGCGTCCATCGCGATCGTGCGAACGGTGTTCTCGCCCAGATGCTGCGCGACTTCGAGCACCAGACGGTTGCCGTTATTGCTCGTTTCCAGCGCGTTCAGGATCGATGGCAGCTGATCCTCGAAAGTGACATCGACGACCGCGCCGATGACCTGCGAGATGCGGCCTACGTTGTTGGTGGTTGCCTTGGGGGCGATCGTGTCTGCGGCGGTTGCCATCGTTCGTTCCTTGCCTTCGTGTTCGTTCTTAGAGCGCTTCGGCGCCCGAAATAATCTCGACCAGTTCCGTCGTGATCGCAGCCTGGCGGGTGCGGTTATACTGGATGGTCAGCTTCTGGATCATGTCGCCGGCATTGCGGGTTGCATTGTCCATCGCGGTCATCTGTGCGCCGAAGAACCCGGCATTGTTCTCCAGCATCGCGCCGTAGAGCTGGATCGCGATGTTGCGCGGCAGCAGCTCGGCGAGGATGCCTTCTTCATCAGGTTCATATTCGACTGCCGCCAGCGACGAAGTAGCGGAAGTTGCGGATACCGTCGGTAACGGCACCGGGATGATCTGCTGCACTGCCGGCTCCTGGACCAGCGCGGAACGAAAATTCGAATAAAACAGGTGCGCGACATCGAACTCGCCCGCCTCGAACCGCGCGATCAGATCGGCGGCGAGTTCATGGGCATGCACGAAAGCAGGGTTGCGAGCGCCGCTCATGTCGCGGTCGTTGTGGATCATCGTTGGGTAAAAGCGCGCCAGCACCCGCGCCTTGCGACCGGCGAGATAAAAACGAACCGACTTGCCCTGGCCGATGAGCTCATCGGCCTTGCGTCGGGCGAGGCGGACGATGTTGGTGTTGAAACCGCCCGCAAGCCCCCGTTCGGAGGTCGCAACGACGAGCAGATGCACCTCGTCCTTGCCGGTGCCGACGAGCAGCTTGGGCGAGGATGCGCTCACCGTCACCTTCGACGCCAGATTCGCCATCACCGCTTCCAGGCGCTGGGCATAGGGACGCGCGGCGACTGCGGCTTCCTGCGCGCGGCGCAGCTTGGCAGCCGCCACGGTCTTCATCGCGCGCGTGATCTTCTGCGTCGACTTCACCGAGCCGATGCGGACCTTGAGGGCTTTAAGCGAGGCCATTCAGTGATTCCTGCTAAACGCGACGCGCGCGGCGATGCCCATCAGCCCAACGCCGATGATGCCCTCAAGCCAACGCATGGCGTTTGATTGCTGAAGCTTTGCGCCAGCGCGCTCAACGCCGGCTGCGACGATCGCGAGCCAAAGGACGTTGATGATCCCGTTGATGACGATCAGCGCGACGCCGATTGCCGGGGCATCGGGGCCATTGCCAGCGAACTGCGGGATCGCGGCCAGAAAGAACAACGCGATCTTGGGATTGAGGATGTTGGTGACGAGGCCCTGGACAAAGGGCGATCCCTTGACCGAAACCTTGGCATCATGAGTGACCCCGGCAAGCGCCGCGCGCACCATTTTGAAACCGATCCAGGCGAGATAGGCAGCGCCGACGATCTTGACGATCATGAAGACCACCGGCTGCGCGGCGAGCAGGCTCATCAGCCCAAAGCCGAACAGTGCGGCATACCAGAGATTGCCAACGCCGATGCCCAGCGCAACCATCAATCCCGCGCGACGACCCCTGCGTGCCGATTGCGCGATCACCAACGCCGTATCTGGCCCCGGCGATACCGTCGCAACGGTCGCCAGTGCGATCCACGCAGCAAGGATGGCCAGGATGCTCATCTAGCCGATCTTACGCAAACGTCTTTGCAAACGCGGCCAGCGCGGCCTTCAGCGCCTCGGTCGTTTCCTTCGACAAATCCTTCTTGTCGCGGATGTCGGCGAGAATATCGGCGTGGTTCGCGCGCATATCGGCAATCATTGCCTGCTCGTAGCGCGTCACCGCGGTGACCGGCACGGCGTCGATATAACCATTGGTGCCAGCGAAGATCGACACGGTCTGCTCCTCGAACGGCATAGGCGCGAACTGCGCCTGCTTGAGCAGCTCGGTGAGCCGCGCGCCACGGTTGAGCAGCTTCTGCGTCGAGGCATCAAGGTCCGACCCGAACTGCGCGAAGGCCGCCATTTCGCGGTACTGAGCCAGCTCAAGCTTGATGCTGCCCGAGACCTTCTTCATCGCCTTGGTCTGAGCCGCTGAACCGACGCGCGACACCGACAAGCCGACGTTGATCGCAGGGCGGATGCCGGCAAAGAACAGATCGGTTTCGAGGAAAATCTGACCGTCGGTGATCGAGATCACGTTGGTCGGAATGTAGGCCGACACGTCGCCTGCCTGCGTTTCGATGATCGGCAGCGCGGTGAGCGAGCCCGAACCATTGTCGCTGTTCATCTTTGCCGCACGCTCGAGCAGGCGTGAGTGAAGATAGAACACGTCGCCGGGATAGGCTTCGCGGCCCGGCGGGCGGCGCAGCAGCAGCGACATCTGGCGATAGGCAACCGCCTGCTTCGACAGATCGTCATAAACGATCAGCGCGTGCATGCCATTGTCGCGGAAATATTCGCCCATCGCGCAGCCGGTATAGGGCGCGAGAAATTGGAGTGGGGCAGGCTCGGATGCGGTTGCCGCGACAACGATGGTATATTCCATCGCGCCCGATTCCTCGAGCTGGCGGACGATCTGCGCCACGGTCGAGCGCTTCTGGCCGATCGCGACATAGATGCAATAGAGCTTCTTGCTCTCGTCATCGCCCGCATTGGCGTTCTTCTGGTTGATGAACGTGTCGATCGCGACGGCCGTCTTGCCGGTCTGGCGATCGCCGATGATCAGCTCGCGCTGGCCACGGCCGACGGGGACGAGCGCATCGATTGCCTTCAGGCCGGTCTGGACCGGTTCGTGAACCGACGTGCGCGGGATGATGCCCGGTGCCTTCACCTCAACGCGGCTGCGCTGATCGGAAACAATCGGCCCCTTGCCGTCGATCGGGTTGCCTAGGCCATCGACCACGCGGCCGAGCAGGCCCTTGCCGATCGGCACGTCGACGATGGTGCCGGTGCGCTTCACGACATCGCCTTCCTTGATCTGGCTGTCCGACCCGAAGATCACGACACCGACATTGTCGGCTTCCAGATTGAGCGCCATGCCCTGCACGCCGTTCGAGAATTCGACCATCTCGCCGGCTTGGACATTGTCCAGCCCGTGGATGCGGGCGATGCCGTCACCAACCGACAGCACTTGCCCGGTTTCGGAGACCTGAGCCTCGGTGCCGAAGCTGGCGATCTGGTCCTTGATGACCTTTGAAATTTCAGCGGCGCGGATATCCATTGTCAGCCTTTCATCGCGTACGCGAGGGTATTGAGACGGGTCTTGATCGACGAATCGATCATCTGGCTGCCGATGCGAACGACGAGCCCGCCCAGCAGCGATGGGTCAACCGACAGGTCGACAGAAACTTCGCGGCCGATCCGCTGACGCAGCGACTGCTTGAGCGCCACCACCTGATCGTCGGTCAGCGGATGCGCAGAGGTGACCTCGGCACTTGTTTCGCCACGGAAATTGGCGGCAAGCTGGCGAAAGGCGCGGATGATCGCGGGCAACTGCCCCAGTCGCCGGTTCTCGGCGAGGACGCCCAGGAACTTGCTGGTCGTCGTGTCGAGTTTCAATTCCTTGGCAACCGCCTCGATCGCCCGGGTCGCAGCACCGCGCGCGATGAGCGGGCTCGTCGTCAGCGTCATGAAATCGGGCGACTGATCGAGCGCTGCGCGCACCGTTGCCAGGCTTGTCTCGATCTTGTCGATCGTCTTGGCTTCACGCCCGAGCTCGAACAACGCCGTTGCATAGCGTCCCGGTAAGCTCGCTTGAATACCGCCGGAATTCTCCACGCGATCGACATCCTCTTGGGAACAGGAAAAATTGGCCCCATGCGCAAACGGGGCCACAAAACGGGCCCTGCGCTTGGGTTGCGGGGCTGCTAGCATCGGTGCCGCGGTGATGCAAGCCGGGTGCTCGCCGATTGCGCGCGTAAATAAAACACCCAGAATCGTGCGTTTTCATCGAAGCGTCACATTCGGTTAACTACCCGTTGTCGCTTGTCGATCATGACGGTGGTGTTCCGATCATGGCTGGATACTCCCTTGATGATGTTGCCTTTGCCGCACCTGAAAGCCTTGATCGACGGGCAGGCCACCACCATCGGCGTGTTGCTGCGCAGGGTGCTGTTGGCGATGTTCGGCATTCAGGCGGTGCTCGCCGCAGTGTTGATCGTGGGCGCGATCATGACGACAAATTCGGTGCGCCAGTTGGTCGATGATCGCCTTTATCCAATCGCTGAACTGCAACACGTCACCGACGGCTATGCGGCGGCACTGGCGAGCGCCCACAAGGTGGAAAGCGGCAACCTGTCCGCAACCAGCGCGCTCGGCACGATCGATGCCGCGCATCAGGTGATCGAGAGCAACTGGCGCAAATTCCGGGCGCGTCCCGTCGACCGCACGTATCGGCGTGACATTGCCGAAATCGATTCGGCCCGGCACGATGCCAACGCGGCAATCAACACGCTGCAGCAGCTGCTTCGGCGCGGCGAGATTGATCGGCTCCAATTCTTCGTCAGTGGCGCGCTCTATGCAGCGATTGATCCGCTGACCTCCTCGACGACGACGCTGATGGATAAATTGCGCGACGATGCCAGCCGCCAGCAGGGTGCCGTGCAGTATCGCGTTTTGCGCGCCTATCTAGCCGTGGCTTTTGTCATCTCCATCGCCCTTCTGGTGGGCCTTTGGGGGATGCGGATCGTCACGCGGCGGATCACTGGCCCGCTTGCCGAGATCGCGGTCGCCACGCAGGGCATCACAGATGAACGACATGATGTCGTGATACCCGGGCTCGATCGTACCGACGAGATCGGCGATATTGCCCGCGCCATGGCGTTTGCGCGCCAGCGCTCGATTGATGCGCGCCGGCTGCGGGAAGAATCGCGCCGCGCCGAAGCAGCGCTTCATCGCCGCCAGCTGCTCGAGAATGAGGAGAATGCGAAGCGCGCGGCCGATCTCGATGCGCTGTTCGGGTTATTCGAGCGCGATGCCGGCGCGGTTGTCGCGAAACTGAAATCGGCAGGACCAATCCTGCGGGAAACCGCCAGCGCCATGTCCGGCGAGGCGACCGAAGCCGAGCATCATGCGCTCGCAACCGCCTCGCTTGCTGAGCAAAGCGCCAGCAGCGCGCGCACCATCGCGCAATCGAGCAGCGCCCTGGCGAGGGCGATCGATCACATCAGCAATGCCGCCAACGAATCGCTCGCCGGCGTTGGCACCGTGCGCGATCGCACGCTGGCCGGGCGCGATCATGCCGAATCACTTGGCGCGCTGGTCAGCGAAATCGCCTCCGTGCTCGATTTTATCGCGGTGATTGCTGGCCAAACCAATTTGCTCGCGCTGAACGCAACGATCGAGGCGGCGCGAGCGGGGCCGGCGGGGCGCGGCTTTGCCGTGGTTGCCGAAGAGGTGAAGGGGCTTGCGCGCCAGACTCAGGCGGCTGCGGGCAAGATCGAGATGCGCCTTTCGGCGGTGCGTCAGGCAACCGACACCGTGCTTGGCACCATCCACGCAATCGATTCGCTTGTCGCAGGGCTCGATCGTTCGGCGACCAACGTCGCTGGCGCCGTCGAGCAGCAACGCGACATGACGCGGAGGATTGTCGACGCGATCGGCGAAGTCGAAAACGGCACGGCCTACGCCGCCAGCAATATGCAGATGCTGCACGAACGCGCCGAGCGCGCGCGCGGCACCGCCGCCGATCTGGCCCACACTGCCGATGATGTAGCCGGCAATGTCGAACGCCTTCGTGGCCAGATCAATCAGCTGATCACTGACGTGCGCGCCGCCTGAATTCACGCTTCTCCAAGCGCGGCCAATCGTTAGATAGGGCCGAGGACGATGCAGGAGAGAGTTGACGTGGCAAATGGCGCGATGGAACCGATGACGATGGCCGACGGCGCCGAGATCGGCGTGTATCATGTTCACCCGACGGGCACGCGGCGCGGCGGGCTGGTGCTTGTGCAGGAAATATTCGGCGTTACCGATCACATCCGCGAGCTGTGTGATGAATATGCCAATGATGGATATGAAGTGCTGGCGCCGTCGCTGTATGACCGCGAGCATCCAGGTTTCGAGGCTGATTATACGGGCGAGGATTTCGCTCGCGCCGTGCAGCTGGCTAGGGAACTCCATCCGTTCGAGCTGAGCCTCAAGGATGTGCAAACCTGTGTCGATGCGCTTGGCGAAAAAGGCCCCGTCTTCATGGTCGGCTATTGTTATGGCGGGTCGATTTGCTGGTTTGCTGCAACCCGGATGACCGGTGTCGCGGCTGCCTCGGGCTATTATGGCAGCCTGATCGCAGGTGCAGCGGACGAGGAGCCGAAAATTCCCGTCTTGCTCCATTTCGGGAAGCACGATGCCGGTATCCCGATGGAGGGCGTCGAAAAGGTGATCGCCAAGGATTGGCCCGGCGTCACGGTCCATGTCTATGAGGCAGGCCACGGCTTCAATTCGGATCGCCGCAAGGATTATCATGAGCCCTCAGCCGATCTGGCGCGCGAACGCACGCTGGAATTGTTCGAGGCGAACGGTGGCTGACGACAACGGATGGGTAGCATCGGCAAACGCATGGATCGACGACTTGGAAAGTGCCCAAGAGTTTGGGCGCCGCCACGTCCTTGATCCGGTGATGTCGGGACGGATCGCAAATCGGGGATTCTCGCGCGCGCTCGATATCGGCTGTGGCGAGGGCCGGTTCTGCCGAATGATGAGCGCCTGCAAGGTCGCGGCGACCGGCGTGGACCCGACGGCGCCATTGATCGCCGAAGCCCGGCGGCGCGATCCTGATGGCGACTATCGGATCGGCAGCGGCGAACGGCTCGAATTCGGGGACGCTTCTTTTGATCTGGTCGTCAGCTATCTGTCGCTGATCGACATTCCAGATATCGCTGCGGCGATTCCTGAAATGGCGCGTGTGCTGTCGCCGGGGGGGACGTTGCTGGTCGCGAACCTGACCAGCTTCAACACAGCGGCCACGATCGCCCGGGACGATAGAGGGTGGCGCCGCGCCGGCGGCGCTGTTCATGGATATCTGGATGATCGCTCGGGTTGGTCCGAATGGCGCGGCATTCGCGTGCGCAACCACCATCGTTCCTTGTCGCGCTACATGAGCTTGCTGCTCGCAACCGGGTTGCAACTGCGTTATTTCGATGAACCTGCGGCGAGTGGCGGACCGGCCGCTCGGCGCGCCAAGTTCAACGACGCCCCGTGGTTCCATGTCATGGAGTGGCAAAAGCCCGTCTGATAGCGAGTCTGCGAGTCTATCATGCTGCAAGAGCGAGACAAATTCCGGGTACTGGACTTCGATTGAAGGAAATGGTCGTTTGCTGCCGTGGTACGGAGGGTGGCAATGCGAAGAACGGCTATATTGGGGGTGATATTCGCGGCAGCGGTCGCGGTTGGTGTGGCGCAGGCAGAGGTCCTGGAAGTTACCGGCGAGTTCCCTGCCCTTAACCGCGAGGCGAGTTTCATGCGGTCGCTTTCAGTTGATCGCTTCGGCGGGGCGGAAGGGCCGGCGCTGGGCATCGCGATCGAGCGGGCGCTCGCCAATAGCCAGTTCCAGCTCATGGGCGGTCGCGCTGGCCGCGACACTGCCGAGGGATCGATATCGGGCGCCGTATCGAGCGGGGTCGATGTGCGCCCCTTCACGCGCAGGGAGAAACGGTGCACCGTGAAGGCGCAGGACGGCAAATGCTCGACAGAGGCCGAGGTTGAAATACCGTGCCTGCGGCGAATCATCGATTTGAACGCCGATATCCGGATCGTGCGCAACACCGACGGGGCAATCCTCTATTCGGGTGAGCGACCGTTCCGCGAGGAAGTTACATGGTGCGAACGCGGAAGCCCCGACCGCACCGTCGCCGTCGTGCTGGCCGGCGCAATCAGGGGAATCGCTGAATCGCTCCGAGGCGAGCTCGTGCCGCATATCGACACCTACAAAGTGCGCGTGCGCGAAAGTACCAAGGGGCTGTCCAAGGATGTGGCAGGGCGCTTCAAGGAGCTGGTGAAGCAAACCAAGCGTGATCCAAGCGCTGCTTGCGCTGGCTGGAATGCAATGCAGGGCGAGGCATCGGGCCATCCTTCGCTGATCTTCAACCTCGGCCTGTGTGCCGAGCAGCGCGGCGACTTTGAAAGCGCGGTCAAGCTTTATACCGATGCGGCGCGCGCAGGGGCGGCCGAGGGTAACGAGGGCGCAGATCGTGCGATGCGGCTGATCCAAGGCAGAGCGGACGCCCGCGAACGGGCGCGGCGGCGGGGCTAACTGCGCGGAATTCGCGTCCCAGAACCGATCAAGGCACTTTGACCGCAAGCGTTGGGATGTCGCCGCTTCGGTGCGTGGTTATATCGATCGCATGGACAGCGCACACATCATCGATCCCGACGCCGCCTGGGCGGCCTTTATCGCGCGCGATCGGCATTCGGACGGGCGCTTTGTCGGCGCGGTGCTGACGACCAGTATCTATTGCAAGCCGAGTTGCCCGGCGCGGCACCCAAAACGCGAGAATGTGGTGTTCTACCGCGACGGAGCCGATGCAGCGGCGGCCGGCTTTCGCGCCTGCCTGCGCTGCAAACCCGATGAGGTCGGGCGCGACCGCATTGCGGTGGCGCGCGCAGTCGCGCTGATCGAGGCGGCCGAGGAGACGATTGGCCTTGAGGAACTGGCGGCACTGGTCGGCTATGCACCGCATCATTTCCACCGAATGTTCAAGCGCGCGACTGGCGTGACCCCCGCTGCCTATGCGCGCGGGCTGAAGGCGCGGGCGGCAGGCGAAGCATTGAAGAGGGAGGCGAGCGTGACGCAAGCGATCTACGAGGCCGGCTATTCCGCGCCGAGCCGGTTCTACGAAGGCGCCGGGCGGCGGCTTGGGATGACGCCGAGCGCGTGGAAGCGCGGCGGCAAGGGGGTGACGATCCGCTGGACGGTCGCCGATACGAGCCTTGGGCCGCTGCTCGTCGCTGCGACCGACCGGGGGCTTTGCCGCGTTTCGTTCGACGAGGACGAGGCCGCGCTGATCGCCCGCTTCCCGCAAGCCGAAATCGTCACCGGCGGCGCGGCGCTCGCCGATCTGGCGGCGCGGGTGGTCGCCAGCGTCGAATCGCCCGAACGCGACCTTGATCTGCCGCTGGACGTGCAGGGTACTGCTTTCCAGGAGGCGGTGTGGCAGGCACTGCGCCGAACCCCGGCGGGCGAGACGCGCACCTATTCTGAACTCGCCGCCGCTGCTGGCAATCCGCGCGCGGTTCGCGCAGCCGGCACGGCGTGCGGCGCCAATCACCTCGCCGTCGTCATCCCCTGCCACCGCGCGCAGCGCAGCGACGGCACGATGGGCGGCTATGCTTACGGCGTCGATCGCAAGATCGCGCTGCGCAATCGGGAGGGCGTTTCGTGAGCGGCTTCACGATCACCGGGCTCGATCCAGCGCCTTTTGCAGCGCTGTACGGGCTGGCAGACGACGCGCTTGCAGCGCAGGGTGTCGAGCGGATGCGGGTGACCGAGCATCCCGGCTTTCCCTGCCGCGTCACGCTGCAGGACGCCGCCGTCGGCGAGCAGGTCTTGCTGCTCAATCACGAGCATCTGGCGGTTGATAGCCCCTATCGCCAGCGGCATGCGATCTTCGTGCGCGAAGGTGCGACCAGCCAGGGGCATTACGCGGATGAAGTGCCCGATCAGCTCGCCATCAGGCTTTTGTCGGTGCGTGCCTATGACGATCGCGGCCAGATGACCGATGCCGAGGTGATCGAAGGGCGCGATCTTCGGGCGCTCATCACGCGCTTCTTCGCTGATCCGCAGACCGACTATCTCCACGCCCATAATGCCAAGCGCGGTTGCTTCGCGGCGCGCATCGATCGCGCCTGACCCGACTTTACGACGGCCCCGCGCGCGTTCAATCTCGGCGCTGAACCAAAGGGCCGGGCATGAATGATCAGATGATACCACCTCGCGGCGCCAGCCTGTTTCGGCGGCTGGTGCGCACACCGCTGGTCACGCTGCCGATCGCGGCCGGGTTCATGGCGGCGGCGAGCTTTGTAGGGACTCGCCTTGCAACCCTGGCGGGCGCTGACACCAGCGGGATTGGCGCTGTTGTCGGCGGCGTGGTCGTCGCGGTCGTCTTCGTGATCGCCTATGCGGCGTTCACTCGGCTGGTGGAGCAGCGCCGGGTCGCCGAATTCGCACTGGCGGGCTGGTATCTCGAGCTTGGCGCGGGCCTTGCGATCGGTGCGTTACTGATGGCGACGGTGGTTGGGGTGATGGCGCTGGCAGGCGTATATGCGATTGTCGGCATGCGGCCAATCGCCGCGCTCTATCCCGCAATCGGCATCGCGATCGTTTCCGGCGTTACGGAAGAGATCATGCTGCGCGCACTGTTCTTTCGCCTCGTCGAGCGCTCGCTGGGAAGCTGGATCGCGCTCGCATTGTCGGCGGCGTTGTTCGGCGCGCTGCACCTCGGCAATCCCAACGCAAGCCTGTTGGCGGGTGCAGCCATCACCATCGAGGCCGGGGTGATGCTGGCGGCGCTGTTCATGGTTACACGCCGGCTATGGGCGGTGATCGGCCTGCACGCGGCATGGAATTTCGTTCAGGGCGGCGTCTTCGGGATCAGTGTTTCGGGGTTCGAGATGGACGGCATTTTCCAGCCAATGATTGCTGGCCCAGAATGGTTGACCGGTGGCGAATTCGGCGCCGAGGCATCGCTGCCGGCTGTGCTGATCTGCACCAGCTTCGGGTTAGGGATGCTGGTGCTGGCGCACCGGCGCGGCCAGTTTATCGCGCCGTTCTGGCAGCGTGCGCCTCAGGATGCTGCTGAACAGGTGTAGACGAACCATTCATTGGGTTGCGGGGGCAGCGCGCCCCGGATCGCGCTTTGCTGTTGCGCGAGTTGCTGGCGCTCGGCTTCGTTGGGCGTGCATGCCTTGAACTTCACCGCGCTGCGCAACTTGCGCGCCGCCGCCATTTGCGATGCGCTCAGCAGATAGCGGCTTTCGCTATAGGTGCGCGTGGCGGCATCGAATTGCAGGACGGAGACGGTCTGTTCGTCATCGGGCACCAGGATGCGATCCCATTTGCTGCCATTTTCGGCATATTGGGTGCGTCCGTTCATGCAGCCATCGGCCTCCCAGTCGAGCTTCACAGCCTTGGGCGATGACAGGTTGATGCGGCTCCGCGCCGACACTACCCGGCATGCCAACTTCCCATAGCTGGCCTGCGCGACGGGCGTGGTCGCCTCATCGCTGGGCGCTGGCAGAGTCACATCGAAGGGGCGGGTGAAGAATACGACGGCTGAGGCAACGAACAGCACTGCACCAAGCGCGGCTGCGCCAATCGCCCAGCGTCGTTGCCGCCGGGTCTCGAGCAGCGCCCCGCCACCGACCGCCAGCGCGCCGGCGACAAGCAACACGGCGGCAATCGCGATGAAATTCTCGCGCTTTCGCTCGGCCTTCAGCCGGGCTGCATCCAGTGCTTCGGCGCGCGTCTGGCCGGCGCGCTCGGCTTCGGCGCGCGCCTTTGCGGCAAGCGCCTCGTTGTCGCGCGCTGTCGCATCGGCGTCCTGGCGCTGCTTTTCCTCGATGCCCGTGCATGGCGCTGCCGTCGTCGCAAATGGCTGCTTGGCCTCCTTCAGGAAGGCGACCAATTCGGTATCGGCAATCGCGAAGCCAAAGCTCGAATCGCCCTCTTCGGCCTTGGTGATCGCCGAGTTGACGCCGATCACACGCCCGCATTGATCGAGCAGTGGCCCGCCCGAATTGCCGCGCGCGATGCTAGCGGTGTGGAGCAGCACCTCGATCCCGGTCAGCGAACGTCGCCCGGCAAACCCGCCCTGCGAGCGCACTGGACTAAGCGGCTTGATGAAATCGGCGGCGCTCTGCGCGGTCGCGACATCGACATTGCCTGGATAGCCAAGCGCGATCACCGCCTCACCGTCGGTAACCGGGCCGTCATACAGGGTTACGCTGGGCAGGCGCGTGCCACTGAACTCGATCAGCGCCAGATCACGCTGCGCGTCATAGGCGATCAGCTTGCCCTGATAGCTCTTATCGCCCTCTGAAGGCACGACGCCGATGACGACATTGGCCGGAAACCGCGCCGCAAGCTCGACGACATGGGCATTGGTGACCACGCGGTTCGGCGCCACTACCAGCCCGCTGCCATGCCCGAACCCGACGACCTCGGCTTCGGCTGACGCAATGGTCACCACCCGCACGACTCCGCGCCCGGCAGCGGAAATGTCGTCGGCGCGGGCGGGCGCCGTGATGCCGATCAGCAGCGCCAGCAGTATCAGGAAGCGCATCGTTGGTCCTTTGGCAGGAATGCGTGTTCCTTGTCGGTTAAATCGGCGGCGGGCTCAAGCCGCAAGGGCGGATCGCAGGCCAAGATGCTCGACAAAGGGATCGAAATCGCGATCGCTATAAAGCAGCGCATGGCCATCCATGATGCAGCGTGTCGCGATCAGCGTGTCGATCGTCTTGCGCACGGTGATGCCATGGGAGCGGAGCGTGCGATAATTGCGGGCGGCCTGGAGGGCGATAGCCTTGCCACCGATCGTCAAGACATCGGACGAGGTAAGCAGCAACAATGCCGATCCATACGCCGCCTCACTCGTGCAGCCCTGCAAAACCTCTGTGACGATCAAGTCGCCCGAAACTAAATTGCCCGTGCCGATCATGCGGCCGAGCAAATCGACTTCGCGTGACGTCGTACTGCGGAGATAATCAATCCAGACGCTGGAATCGACGAGAATCATCAATCGCGACGCATCGCGTCCAGATCGCCCTCCCAGCCCATGCCTCGAAGCGATTCAAAGGCGGCGAGCTGCTTTTGTCGTTCAACCGCCTCACGTAGAGCCGCCTCGACTGTCTCGCGCTTGCTGCGCGTGCCAAGCGCCGTCCGAGCTTCCGCCAACAGCGTATCGTCAATGTCGATGTTGGTGCGCATGATGTGTATCTTTCTA
>JBBQAG010000120.1:0-6446 GCA_038315875.1 Sphingomonadales bacterium
AAAGACCGACCTGTTGCGGACGCTTGCCGCCGCAGGCGGTGCGGGAACGCTGCGGGGCGCCGTGCCCAGCTTTGTTCCGAAGTGGCGGAGACGGAGGGATTCGAACCCTCGGTGCCAGTAAACCCGGCACGGCGGTTTAGCAAACCGCTGGTTTCAGCCACTCACCCACGTCTCCAGCTGGCGGCAGCCTCGCGCTATAGACAGGGTATTCGCCGGGTTCAACCATTGCTGCGCTGCATCCGGGCGCGAAATCGACTCGTGTCGTCGCCGCTGCGTTGTCGCCAGCCCCCGGATGACGCTATCAGATGCGATCATCCGGGGAAGGGTTTGGTTTGTGAAGGAATTTTTGAGGGTCATCGCGTTGAGCGCGGTGCTGGCGCTGGCTGGCCCGCCAGCGACGGCACAGGTCCGGTCGATCGATCCCAACGGAGCGATCGATCGCGATCTCGCGTCACCCCCGAATGCAAATCCTCAAGAACCGCAGGCCCCGCCCGCCCCCGGCTATGGCGACCCCGTCCAGAGCGAACTGCCGCCATCGGATACGCCCGCCCCCACGCCGGTGGCGGCCGATCCTGGGCCCGGTGCGGCAACAGCCGGGGCCCCGGCTCCGGCTGGCACCTATCACCGCGACGATGTTTTCACCGCAGCCGAACGGGTCTTCGGCAAGGGCGCTGCGGGGCTCGGAAATCTTCTTGAACGGATCCTCAAGGACCAGGGCGATCCCAGCGCCTATATCACCGGGCGCGAGGCATCGGGGGCGATCCTTGTCGGCCTACGCTATGGCTCGGGCACCTTGTCGCACAAGATCGAGGGAGATCAGCCGGTCTATTGGACGGGGCCATCGGTGGGCTTCGATGCTGGCGGCAACGCCTCCAAGGTGTTCGTGCTCGTCTACAATCTGTATGATAGCCACGATATCTTCCGCCGCTTTCCCGAGGGGGAAGGCCATCTTTATCTCGTCGGCGGCTTTTCGGCGACGTATCTGCGGCGCGGCAACATCGTGATCATTCCGGTACGGCTCGGGGTCGGCGTGCGCGCGGGCGTGAATGTCGGCTATATGAAGTTCAGCGCCAAGGCCAAATGGGTTCCCTTTTGATCACGGCGCCGCCGCGTCGCGATCCAGACGGACGATGGCGCCCGGTGCTGCGGTGGGTGCTCGCGATCGCCTATTTCGCGGTCGGTATCATCCATCTGCGCTCGCCCGGCGCATTCTTGCCGATCGTGCCTGCCTGGGTGCCATTGCCCTATCAAACCGTGATCGCGACGGGAGTGTGCGAGATTGCCGGGGCTGCGGCGTTGTTCGTCCCACGCCTGCGCTGGTGGGCGGGGGTGATGCTCGCTGCCTATGCGGTGTGCGTCTATCCTGCCAACATCAAGCACGCGGTCGACAATGTCGCGATCGGTGGCGCGACGCTTGGCCTGTGGTATCATCTCCCTCGCCTGGCTTTTCAGCCAGTGATCATCTGGTGGGCATTGTTCGCTGGAGGAGTGATCGATTGGCCTCCCCGGCGGAAAGCAGTGGCATGAGCGATATCGACGAGACGCTGATCGACACCCCCGATGGACCAATGACCTGGGCCGAATGGAAGAAGAAGCACCCAGTGCAAATTCCCTCGCGGCGGACCAAGGGCAAGGCGCTGCCCGTCAAGGTAAAGCGCTTCACCGATCCCAAATGAGGTCGTCAGGCAGGGCGATCAAGGAGTCGCTGATTCCAGGCGCCAGCCAAGGCGCTGCCCGGCATGAAAAGGCACGATGGGTTCGCCTGCCGCGACCAGGCGCTCGGGAACATCGATTGGTTCGCGCACCAGACAGACGGTCCCGCTGTTGACGGGCAAGCCATAAAAGCGCGGCCCGAAATGCGAGGCGAACCCCTCCAGCCGGTCGATCGCACCCTCTTCCTCGAACACCGTTGCATAGCTTTCCAGCGCATGCGGCGCGTTGAAGATGCCCGCGCAGCCACACGCGCTTTCCTTGGCCGATGCCGCGTGCGGCGCACTGTCTGTCCCGAGGAAGAATTTGGGCGATGCCGAAGTCGCCGCCCGCCTCAGCGCCAGTCGGTGGCGCTCGCGCTTGGCGACGGGCAGGCAATAAGCATGGGGACGGATGCCGCCATTGAACATCGCATTGCGGTTCAGGTGCAGATGCTGTGGCGTGATCGTCGCTGCAACCGATGCCCCGCTTGCCTCGACGAAGCGAACCGCATCTGCGGTCGTGATATGCTCGAACACAACCTTCAGCGACGGGAAATGGGTGATCAGCGGCGCCAGGATGCGATCAATGAACACCGCTTCACGATCGAAGATATCGACATCATGATCGGTGACCTCGCCGTGGACGAGCAGCGGCATGCCAATCGCCTGCATTGCCTCGAATAGCGGGTAGAGCGCGACGACATTGGTCACGCCGTGCGCTGAATTGGTGGTGGCGTGCGCTGGATACAGCTTTGCTGCTGTGAACACGCCAGCCGCGTGGCCTGCTGCGATCTCGGCAGGCATGGCGCCATCGGTCAGGTAGCAGGTCATCAACGGGGTGAAATCATACCCGGCCACCGCCGCCGTGATTCGCTCGCGATAAGCAATCGCAGCGTCGATGCTGGTGATCGGCGGAGAGAGATTGGGCATGACGATGGCGCGGGCAAACTGGCGTGCGGTGTAGCGTGCGACATCGGCCAGCACCGCGCCATCGCGCAAATGGACATGCCAGTCATCGGGCCGGGTCATCACGAGCCGATCGGGGGCGCGATCGGGCGCGCCGGTCGCGGCAGCCGGCGCGCCAGTCGGCTTGTCCTGTGTCGGGCTACTTTTGCCGGGCAGCATCGATACGGTCCCTTTCGCCGGTGGTTGCGACCTCCTACGTTGCCGGGATGACCGAATCCAGCCCTGCAACGATGCTCGCAGACCGCGCGCTGATCCGTGTTTCGGGAGAGGACGCCCGCGCGTTCCTGCAAGGGTTGGTGACACAGGACGTTGCCGCCCTCGATGGTTCGGCTCCGCGCTGGGGAGGGTTGCTGACGCCGCAGGGCAAGGCGTTGTTCGATTTCATGCTCTGGGACGATAACGACGCGGTGCTGATCGATTGCGAGGCGGCGCGGCGTGATGCGCTGGCGCGGCGATTGGCGCTTTATCGGCTTCGTCGCCCGATCTCGATCGAGCCGGTGGACGGGGTAGTTCACTGGTCGCAGGACGGTGGGCATGGCGTGCCCGACCCAAGGCTCGCCGCACTTGGGCGACGCTGGATCGGTCGCTCAGGTGCGGTTACCGCCGATTGGCTTCCCCACCGGCTCGCGCACGGCATTGCCGAAGGAGTCGAAGAGCTGGGTGATGGCGAAACGCTTTGGCTCGAGTGCAACGCGCGCGAGTTGAACGGTGTCAGCTTCACCAAGGGTTGCTATGTCGGCCAGGAGAATACCGCGCGGATGCATCACCGCGCCAAGGTAAATCGCCGGCTTGTAGTTGCGCCGCTCACCGTCGCCAACGAACGTACCCGCGTCGCTTATCCTGAACTGGGGCTGATGGTCGATTTGCGGCGGATCGAGTCGCTTGGCGACGCGATCATGCCCGATTGGCTGGTCGCGGCAATCGACTGATCGTCGCGGCGCCAATGTCCGCGTTGGGGGCGTTGGTGTCGATCGCGCTAGAGCAGGATGACTTCGTCTGGGAGCGCCGACAATTCGCACTGGTCGAGCAAAGGCGATAAACTTCACGCAGCGGCGGTGGCCTGTTTCTCAACCGCGCTCGAAACGAACCACATCAACTGAAGTGATTAGACGCTAGGCGCGGCAGTCGCCACGCGGTCTTGGATCGTGGCCAAGCCCCCGGGGCTACGCGTTCAGTGATTGCGTCGGCGCGAACTAACTTCCGGACCCATCCCATCTGTCCAACAAGCTGTCCAATCAAGCGACCGACGGTTGCAGAAACAACGTCACACAAACAAAAAGGGAGGCCGACCAAGTCGACCTCCCCCTTTTTTGATAGCAGCCGAAGCTGGGCTTAGTTGCCCGAGCCAGGACCGTAGGTGACTTCCACGCGGCGGTTCTGCACTTCGCGAACACCGTCGGCGGTTTCGACCCGTGGCTTGCTCTCGCCGAATGCCTGCGTCGTGATGACACCATCCGGGATCGAGTGAGCCGTCAGATAAGCCTTGACCGAGTCGTTCCGGCGCTGGGACAGGCCGATATTGTACTTGGGCGTACCCGAGCGATCGGCGTGACCTGCCAGCATGACCTGGGCGTTGCCGCACGTCTGATAGGCCGTGATCGCGTTGTCCAGGATCGAGGCTGCATCGGGCGTGATGTCCGACTTGTCCCACTCGAAGAACACGATGAACGGACCCGGCGAGCACACGACCGGAGGCAGTGGCGGGGGCGGGGGTGGAGGAGGGGGTGGAGGAGGCGGCGGCGGCGGTGGCGGTGGTGGCGCATCGCCACCGAAGTTGTAGCTGATGCCACCCATGAAGCTGTGCGTACGGAACTGACCGGTGTAACGATCGCCGAGAACATCGACGAAGCGTGCGCCATCTGCTGTGAAGAAACGATACTTCACCGACACGTCGATATGGCTGGTCAGCGGCGCACGAACGCCGGCGACTGCCTGATAGGCAAAGCGCGTGTCCGAATCGTCGAGGAACGGGCGACCAAGGCGACCGTTGAGCGCATAATCTGCTGCCTTGATGCGGGCGATACCAACACCACCGCCGACAAAGCCCTGAAGACCGTCATCGGGGCCGAAATCGAGCAGGCCATTGACCATGAAGCTCAGCGCGGATGAGGATCCACCGACGCCAACTGTCGTGCCAGCTGCCTGGTTCCGAAGCGAGCCGCCTGGACCGTTAAAGGCAGGGGTCGTCGACGTAGCAGCATAGCTGCGAAGCTGAGCGCGCTTGTAGGCGACCTCGGCCTCGAGGCGAAACACGCCAAAATCGTAACCGACATTACCGTCGACATCGAAACCATAATCATGGTTCACGGTCCCGGTGCCAGTCCGCGTCCCGGTGATCCGGAAATCGATGTTCTGGACGATGGTCGCACCGCCATCAGCGCCGACATACCAAGCCTTGTCTTTGGCTAGGGTAGGCGTCGCGAGAGCGGTGGAGGCAAGTGCCAATGTAACGGCAAGCTTCCGCATTATAATCCCCTTTCTTGAGTGTCACTACGGACAGCACGAACTCCCTACTCAATGGTTGGTTTCGGCGCAAGCGGACAATTGGCTGAAACTGTTGCTCTAATGGCACAGTTGGACACTTGCTGTCAGGGGGCAATCAAGCCGTGGCTCCGCATTGCCGCCAACACCGCAGCCACCGCGGCGCGCGCTTGCTCGTCGATCATGCTGCCGCCTGCGGGGGATGCGATCGCTGCTTGCCGTGGGCCAATCACTTGATCTCCCGTGATCACCAGCCGCGCTGCCTGCACGGTGCCAACCGTCCAGCTGCCGCCGGCAAAGCGTGCCTCCAGGGCGTCGGCAATTGACCAGACAACCATCCCGGCAGTCGGTGTCAGGTATCGCCAGCCGCCTTGTGTCCAGCCCGCAATATGGCCGGCCTCGCCCGCCCATGCGCCGGTGGGTGCCGTTCCGACGATCCAGCAATCGCCGGGTGCAGGATCTGCCGGCGGCGTGTTGACGGCGATGCCCAGCACCGCCGGCTGCACCGCCAGATCGAGCAACGCCAGTGCTTCATTATGATACAGTTCTTTTTGCGCCTGACCCGGCTGGAGATAGGGCAAGGTCAGGCGGGCACTCGATTGATCGCTCATGATGGTCTCCAGTGATGCAGCTAGGATGATCGCGGGGGTCGACGGGAAGGCGAATCGCTAGTCGGTGATCATCGCCGCTGAAGATTGCCCGTTGGCGCCCAACTGCCGGACGTCGAACACGGTGCCAGGCGACGCTTCTATCGCGCTCAGCGCATGGGCCGGTTCATCGGTGTCGCGTACGATCGGTGCGGCGCCGACTGGCGACGCCGTTACCCGGTACGCCTCCCGCTCCTCGATCAGCGGGGCATCGCTGCCATCGGTCCAGCGCCAGCCCTGCCGGCTACGCCGCGCCCAGCGCAGGACAGGCGTCGCGGTTGCAGGGCCTAAGATCCGCAGATGCACCGGCGATGGCGGCAGCACCGATCTGCCCGAGACGATCGTCGTTGCCTCCGCCGGGCCGTCGATATCGCCGACGCCCGATGCCAGCACGCGGATGCGCCCGCCGATCGCGGCAGGCGGCAGATCGATTGATGCCAGCGTGTCGCGTTCGATCAGCACGAATCGCTCGCCCGGCAAATGGCCCTCGCCCGCATGTTCGGTGCCGCGCCGCCCGCGCAGCAGCCGCGACAGTCGCCACCGCCCAGGTGCAATCTGTTCAGCACCGCCGAACTGGATCAGTTCGTCGCCGATCAGCGCAAGGTTTGCCCCGGCGTCGATCAGCGCGTCATTGGCCCCGGCCAGTCCCGCCCCATCGTTG
>JBBQAG010000034.1:0-24879 GCA_038315875.1 Sphingomonadales bacterium
GATAGCTATCATTGCTCGCGCTACAACCAGAATACCCGGCGGCTGACGCGCGACATGTTCGAGGCGGTGTTCGCGCGCGCGATTAAACGGCGCGAGAGCGCCTAGACTTGGCTCACGGCGCGACGAAGGCTAGACCCGGGTCAGCCGGATATCGACCTCCCGATCGACATAATCCCACTCGGCACATTCGCGGAGCCGTTCCAGCATATGATCGAACGCCGCCTCCTGATCGGGGGCGAATTCAAACCACGTAAGGAAATCGAGGCCGATCGGCAGATGCGCACCGCGTTCATAGACCGCACGCCGTTCGTCCTGCGCCATCGCCCACCATTCGGCCGATTTGCGGATCGGGATGAGCGCCGCGCGCGTCGAGGCGGGACGGCCGAGCCCCTGTTGTTTTGCCTGCAGCTGGCCGCGTTCCATCGCGGTTGTGTACCGCAGACTGCTGCCAGCGCCGCGCAGTAGCCAGGGGCCTTCGGCGCCATCGATTGCCAGGAACGGCGCGCTGGCAATGGCTTCGCCGCGCACCTCGCACATCGACGTGATCTCCCACTGGCCGGCGCTTGCCCCGGAAAACCGCGTGATCGAAGTGAGTGGCCGCTCAGTCATCGTGATCATCTTATCCCGCCCATCGAGCACAAGATTCCATAAGCTTGCTCAAATCGGCCCGCTACACCAGGCTAGGCACGTTAGATATCCTGCACCAGCCGACCATATAATTCGGGCCGGCGATCGCGGAAGAAACCAAAGGCGGCGCGGTGGCGCTTCACCCGGTCCAGGTCGATCGTAGCGGTGATCACGCCCTCCTCCTCGCGGCCGAGTTCCGCCAGGATATCGCCGCGCTCGTCGGTGATGAAGCTGGTGCCGTAAAACATCTGGCCATGCTCGTTGCCGACGCGGTTGGCGGCGACCACGGGCACGACGTTCGACACCGCATGCCCCACCATCGCGCGGCGCCACAACCTTGCGGTGTCGAGCCCCTCGTCATGCGGCTCGCTGCCGATCGCGGTTGGATAGAACAGCACTTGCGCGCCCATCAGCACCATCGCGCGCGCGGTTTCGGGATACCATTGATCCCAGCAGATGCCGACACCCAGCGTCGTGTCGCCACCCGGCCACACCTTGAAACCGGTATTGCCCGGCCGGAAATAGAATTTTTCCTCATAGCCCGGCCCGTCAGGAATATGGCTCTTGCGATAGACACCCTGCACGGCGCCGTCCGCGCCGATCATCGCCAGCGAATTATAATGATGCGGGCCATCCGCCTCGAAAAAACTCGTCGGGATGCTGACCTTGAGCTCGGCGGCGAGCGCCTGCATCGCCAGCACCGCCTTGTGTTCGCCAACGGGCTTGGCGGTCGCGAACAGCCCCTCATCTTCGACGCGGCAGAAATATTCGCCCTCGAACAATTCGGGCGGCAGGATCACTTGGGCGCCGCGCGCCGCGGCTTCGCGGACCAGCGCCGACACATTCGCGATATTCGCATCGATATCGGGGCCAAAGGCGAGTTGCAGCGCGGCAACGGTGATCATCGTCATGGGCGGTCCTTACAGGATCAGGCCGAACCGCCCCGCGATCCATACGGTGGCGAGATACAGCATGATCGTGATCAAGCAACCAAGCGCCAGGCTCGGCCAGAAATCGACCCCCCGGCGCAGCAGCGCAGGGATCAGCAGGAACATCGGGATCGACGGCAGGAAATACCAGAATGTGTTGCCGACATACCGCGCCATCCCCTCAGGATCGGGATCGTCGCGCCATAGCCAAACCATGCTCAGCACCGAAATCAGCGGCAGCGAAACGATCAAAGCCGCCAACGCGGGTTGTCGCTTTGCGATCGTCGACGCCAGCGCAATCACGAGTCCTGACACCAACGCCCGCAGCCAAAACGCCGTCACGCGGGAATTTGCTGGCTGATGCAGTGGAAACTGCCGCCGCCCGTCAGGATATGATCGGCCCGCAAACCGACAATCCTCCGCCCCGGGAAGAGCGCAGCGAATGCATCAACTGCCGCTTGATCGTTGTCGGCGCCATATTGCGGCACCACGACACTGGCATTGCCGATGTAAAAATTCATGTAGCTCGCCGGCACGATATCTTCGCCATTCATGATCCGCCCGGGCGATGGCACGCGCACGATCTCAAGCCCGGCATGGCCTGCGCTCTCGGCCGCGAGCTGATAGACGCGCCAATTGGGATCATTGTCGCTCGCCTCGGGAATGGCAATCCGCCCCGGCGCGACGAAGCGCGCAAGGTTATCGACATGGCCATCGGTATGATCGTTGAGGAGCCCGTCACCGAGCCAGATCACCTCGCTAAAGCCCAGATCGTCATGCAATCGCTGGACGATATCGGCCCGCGACAAGGTCGGGTTGCGGTTGCGATTGAGCAGACATTGCTCGGTCGTCACCACGCGTCCCGTGCCATCGCCGTCGATCGCGCCACCCTCCAGCACCCAATCGCACACTTGCACCTTGATCCCGCGATTGGCTGCCAGCCGGATGCCGATATCCTCGTCGCCCGGCAGATCATATTTGCCACCCCAGCCATTGAAGCCGAAATCGCGCGCCTGATCGCCAGACATCAGAATCGACGCGGTATCGCGTAGCCAGATATCGCCGAACGGCTGGACCACGATCTGGGCAAAGGGCGCAAGCCGGACGGCAGCTGCCGCCGCTTCGGCATCGGCCGCCACCAGGATCACCTTCTCGCCCGCGCCATCTGCGTCGACCGCGGCGGCAAACGCCGCCACTTCGCGTCTCGCCGGCTCGATGTCATCAAGCCACAGTTCGGGATGGCTTGGAAAACCGATCCAGACCGCCTTGTGTCGCGCCCACTCCGCTGGCTGGATCAGCCCTGTCATCATCATTTTCCGCAGCTTGGTGGCCAACCTGTTACTGGCCGGCACGAGATTTGTCGCGGATCGCCCTGAACTCGGCGTCCTGATACCAATTGGGCCACGCATCGCCCGATGCCAGTTCGCGCCCCAATCGATAATAAAGCGTCAAATCCTCGATCGCGCCAGACCAATCCCACTTGGCATCATATTCGTCCTGCGGCTTGTGATAGCGATTATTGCTATAATCCTCAGCCGCTGCATGGCCCGCTTTCGTCCCGCCATTCAACAAATCCTCGCCGCTGCCGCCGTCGAACATCGGCACGCCAAGCTTGGCGAAGCTGAAATGATCCGAACGGTAATAATATCCTCGTTCGGGATTTGGCTCGGGGGTAATCGTCCGCCCCTGCGCTGCGGCGATCGGCTTGGCGAGATCCTCGAGCTCGGATTTGCCAGCGCCCGTCACCACCACATCATGGGTGCGACCGTTCACGTTCAGGCTGTCCATATTCACGCCACCGACGGTGCGCGACAGCGGATAGATCGGATGCTCGGCATAATAGCGCGAGCCAAGCAGCCCCGATTCCTCGCCGGTCACCGCCATGAACGCAACCGAGCGGCGCGCCGCACCCACCTTCACATAGGTTTCTGCCAGCGCGACCAGTCCTGCAACCCCGCTCGCATTGTCGACAGCACCGTTGCAGATATCGTCACCCTTCACCGCTTCGCACCTGCCGAGATGATCCCAGTGCGCGGTGTAGAAGACATACTCATCGGGTGCGGCGGTGCCGGGCAGCACGCCGATCACATTCTTCGATGCCTGGCGGCGGATCGTGTTGGTGAAGGATGCCCCGGCGGCAAGCCCCAGCGGCATTGCCCTGAAACCCTTTTGTTTCGCCGCCTCGGCGAGCGCTGAAAAATCCTTGCCGGCGCTGGCAAACATCCGCTCGGCGGCGGGTTTCTGTATCCAGCCGACGATCCGCGATTCGTCCATATGGTCGCCCGCCTCGTCGAGTTCGAGCTGCGGGCCGGTCCACGACGATTGCACCACGCCCCAGCCATAAGCCGCGGGCTCGGTGTCGTGCACGATGATCGCGGCGGCAGCGCCCTGTCGCGCCGCTTCCTCGAACTTATAGGTCCAGCGACCATAATAGGTCATCGCCCGGCCGCCGAACGGCCCGTCGAGGGTTGGCGTCTGCCAATCGGGATCGTTGACGAGGATGATAACGGTCTTCCCCTTCACATCGATCCCGGCATAATCGTTCCATCCGCGCTCTGGCGCGTTGATGCCGTAACCGACAAACACGACGGGGCTGTCTTTCAGCTCGATCTTGGGCGCCACACGGTATGTGCCGATCACGACATCGCTTCGAAAGGCCAGGCTGAGCGGTGCCTTGCCGCCGCTGATGACAAGCGGCGATACATTGCCCGCGGTGATTTCCACCATCGGCACGTCCTGCACCCAGCTGCCCCCGTTCTTGCCATTTGGGTTACCCGGCCTCACCCCAGCCGCCTTGAAGCGATCGATGATGTAGGCAACCGTTTTGGTCTCCGCCGGCGTGGTCGGTGCGCGGCCTTCATAAGCGTCGGACGACAATTCCTTGTCGACGGCTTTCAGCGTCTCGACCGAAATTGCAGGCGCGGGGGCCTGTTCGGCGGAAGCCGCCGTCCCTGCGATCATGGAGAGCAACAGGCTCAAAGTCGCTTTGCCCAAGATACTTCCTTTATTTAGCGAACGCCGTTCAGATCAGGTCTCATAGCGGCCGCCGGACCCCATCGTCAAAGCCCGGCACAAACCAACGATCTGGTTGCGCGTTGGGGGCGTACCCGTCCAAATTCTGTCGTTAATGCCGCTTTGCTCTATCGGGCGATTGATTGTGCCCGGCTTCCAGCTAAGTTGGTTGGACAGTAGATCGACTGTGTCGAGGGGGCGTTCGATGCGTTGTTTCCAAGCGGCCGCACTTGCTTCATCCGCGCTTGCTTCGTTAAGCTTTGTTGCAGCACCCGCAATCGCGCAAACCAACAATAGCGCTCAGGCGGCGGCGCAATTTGGCGCGAGAGAGACGGTCCTGCAGATCAGCCTGTCGCCGGACGGCAAGCGGGTCGCGCTCATTCAACCATCGGGGGCACGCGGCACCCAGCTGTTCATCGCCAGCATCGACAATGGCATTCCGGCGCCGATCTTTTCGTCGTCGGGCAACCCCGATCAGCTCACCGATTGCCACTGGTCAACCAATGCGCGGCTCGTCTGCCAGCTTTACTTGGTGCTGAACGATGGCTCCAACAATCGGGGCTTCATCAGGACCTTTGCGGTTGATGCAGATGGCAAGAATCTCAAAATGGTGAGCGCCCAGGTCAACCCCCGGGCGCTTTACATTGCCGGCAACGGCGGGGGTGTCATCGACTGGCTCGGCGACGGCGAAAGCAACGGCAACAGCATCTTGATGACGCGCGCGTTCGTGCCCGAGTCCACCTCCGGCACGCTGCTTGCCAACGACCGCGAGGGCATGGGCGTTGAGCGGGTAAATACGCTGACCCTGCAGCGCAACATCGTCGAAAAGCCGCGCGCCGATGCCGTCGAATTTTACAGCGACGGGCACGGCGTGGTCCGGATGATCGGCTATAATCCCAAAAGTGGTACCGGATATGATTCGAACAAAATCAATTATTACTACCGCAAACCCAATGATTCGACCTGGCTACAGTTTGGCACGCTAGAACTTGCGGGCGGCAAGACGATCGGCTTCAATCCTTACGCGATCGATCGCACGCTGAACGTCGCCTATGGCTTCGACGTTTCGCACGACCGAACGGCGCTCTACCGTATCTCGCTAGACGGCAACATGACCCGTGAGCTCGTCTATGAGCGCCCCGATGTGGATGTCGACGGGCTGGTCCGGATCGGCCGCGAAAAGCGCGTCGTCGGCGTCAGCTTTGCAACCGATCGGCGGCAGAATGTCTTCTTCGATCCCGAGCTCAAAAAACTCGGCCAGGGCCTGTCCAAGGCGCTGCCTGGCCTGCCGCTTGTCTACTTTATCGACGCCAGTGCCGACGAAAAACAGTTGCTGCTCTGGGCGGGCAGCGACGTTGATCCCGGCCATTATTATCTGTTCGACAAGACCACCAAGAAGCTGGGCGAGGTCATGCCGAAACGCGCAGAGCTTGCTAAAACCCCGCTTGCCAAGGTCAAGGCGATCACCTTTCCGGCCGCCGACGGCACGCAAATTCCCGGCTATCTCACCTTGCCGCCGGGCAGCGATGGCAAGAACCTGCCGGCAATCGTGATGCCGCATGGTGGCCCCGGCGCACGCGACGAATGGGGCTTTGACTGGCTGGCGCAGTTCTTCGCCAATCGCGGCTATGCGGTACTCCAACCCAATTTCCGCGGATCAAGCGGTTACGGCGAAGGCTGGTTCAAGGACAATGGTTTCAAATCATGGCGAGCCGCGATTGGCGACGTCAACGATGGCGGTCATTGGCTGAACAGCCAGGGGATTGCCGCGCCGGGCAAGCTCGCGATCGTCGGCTGGTCCTATGGCGGCTATGCCGCGCTCCAGTCGGCGGTGCTCGACCCAACGCTGTTCAAGGCAATCGTCGCGATCGCGCCGGTAACCGACCTGGAGCAGCTGCGGACGGAGGCGAGCCATTTCACCAACGGCGCGCTCGTCAGCGCCTTTATCGGCCAGGGGCCACATATCCGCGAAGGATCGCCTGCGCAAAATGCAGGCAGAATCACCGCACCCGTGCTGATGTTCCACGGTGATAAAGACCAGAATGTCGAGATTGCGCAGTCGCGCACGATGGCGAGGAGCCTTCGCGGTGCTGGCAAGAAAGTCGAGCTCGTGGAGTTCAAGGACCTCACCCACTCGCTGAGCGACAGCGCTGTGCGTACACAGATGCTGGCCAAGTCGGATATGTTCCTGCGCCAGTCGCTTGGGTTGGCCGCGCAATAGCCAAAAGGGGCGGCCCCGGCAGGACCGCCCCCTTGTTGCTTGCACCGAAGGGGCGCTGGATTCAGCGTCGCCAAATCGTAGATTCAGCGCACCTCAGCGCGAATAGAATTCCACGACCAGGTTCGGCTCCATCTTCACTGGATAGGGCACTTCGTCGAGCGTGGGCACGCGGGTGAAGGTGATCTTTGCAGCGCCATCGGGGGCGACATATTCGGGAATGTCGCGTTCGGCGAGGCTCTGGGCTTCCATAACCAGCGCCATTTCCTGCGCCTTGGTGCCAAGCATGATCTCGTCGCCAGGGAACACCCGGCGCGAGGCGACGTTGCACTTCACGCCGTTGACCTTGATATGCCCATGGCTGACGAGCTGGCGCGCGGCGAACACCGTCGGCGCGAACTTGGCGCGATAGACGATGATGTCGAGACGCTGCTCGAGCAGGCCGATCAGGTTCTGGCTGGTATCGCCCTTCATCCGGCTGGCTTCGTGATAGCAGGCGCGGAACTGTTTTTCGGTCACATCGCCATAATAGCCCTTCAGCTTCTGCTTGGCGCGCAGCTGAAGACCGAAATCGGAAACCTTGCCTTTGCGGCGCTGGCCGTGCTGGCCGGGGCCATATTCGCGCTTGTTGACGGGCGATTTGGGGCGGCCCCAGATGTTTTCACCCATCCGGCGATCGAGCTTGTACTTGGCGCTTTGGCGCTTCGACATATCTATTCCTTTGCAATTGCCAACAACGACCGCACGCCCTGCGGGCACGCGATATCCCGGTCATCGCTCTGCGTTGATCTTTTGGCGGATCGAACAGGGCCACCGCTTCACCGGGGTGCGGGGCCATTTGCGAAGGGGCGCGGGTAGCGGGGCGTGCTTATGGAGTCAAGCTGGGGAACCAAGCTGGGCAACCAAGCTGGACAGGCCGGCACGCAATCGCCAATAGCGCTGGCGATGAGCGATCCGATCCTGCCCGGCCCCGAATGCATGACCATGGCCGAGGTGCGCTTGGGCGTCGATCAGGTCGATCGCGAGCTGATCGCGCTGCTCGAACGCCGCTTTGCGTATATGGCGGCAGCGGCCCGCATCAAACCGACCCGCGACCGGGTGCGCGACGAACCACGCAAGGCCCAGGTGATTGAAAACGCCCGCGCTGAAGCCGCCAGGCGCGGCCTGCCCGATGCCGCCATCGCTGACCTGTGGGACCGGCTGGTCGAGGCTTCGATCGCCTATGAGATGGACCTGTTCGACCAGCGTTGAGCGTTCGAGCTGATCAGCCGCCGCGCCGTGGCCGGGGCCGATCGATCGTCGACAGGATCCCGCGCACGGTGCGCACCTCCTGGCTCGACCAGCCAGGCTTGGTCAGCAAGGTCCGCACGGTCCGTTTCGTGGTGACGCTGCGATCAGGCGGAAAGAAATAACCGGCATCCTCCAGCATCACGTCAAGCTGATCGAGCATCCCCTCGAGCTCGTCCTGCGGCGCGGGCGGCGGCATTTCGGTTTCGGGCGGACTGGCGAGCGACAGCCCCCCCTCGACGTCGCTGGGCGCATTTTTAGACCATTCATAGGCGATCAGGATCACCGCCTGCGCAAGATTGAGCGAGCCGAATTCGGGATTGATCGGCACGGTGATGATCGTGCGGGCAAGCGCCACATCATCGGTTTCCAGCCCGGCCCGTTCGGGCCCGAACAGGATTGCCGCCCGCATCGGTGCTGCATGGATGTCGCGGGCAGCTTGTTCCGGGGTAACGACAGGTTTGGTCACGCCGCGCTTGCGCACCGTCGTTGCATAGACTTGCCCGCAATCGGCGACCGCTGCGGCGACGCTATCGAACACCACTGCACGTTCAAGCACGACATCGGCGCCCGATGCGGCGGGCCCGGCCGAAGGATTGGGCCAGCCGTCGCGCGGGGTGACGAGGCGCAGTTCGGTCAGCCCGAAATTGAGCATCGCGCGCGCAGCCTTGCCGATATTTTCGCCAAGCTGCGGGCGGACGAGGACGATAACGGGGGGCAACGAGCCAGAAACGCTCACCCCTTGCCAACCTCGGTCACATTCCCGGCAAACTCCTCGAAATCGCGGGCTTCGCGGAAATCCTTATAGACGCTGGCAAAGCGGATATAGGCGACCGAATCGAGCTCCTTAAGGCCATCCATCACCAGTTCGCCAATGTGCTTGGCAGGGATTTCGGGATCGCCGAGCGTTTCGAGCTGGCGCTGGATGCTCGTCACCAGCTTTTCGATCCGCAGCGCATCGATCGGGCGTTTCCGACAGGCGATCAACACCGAACGCATCAGTTTTTCCCGTTCGAAGGGTTCACGCCGCACGCCGCCGGCCGTCTCGCTTTTCAGCACCGTCAGTTCGCGCAGCTGGATCCGCTCGAAGGTCGTGAAACGGGCAGCACAACCCTCGCACTGGCGCCGCCTTCGGATCGCGGCGCCGTCCTCGGTCGATCGGCTGTCCTTTACCTGGCTGTCTTCATGGCCGCAAAACGGGCAGCGCAAGCTCAGATGCCTTCAGGGTAGATCGGGAAGCGCGCGCACAGCGCCAACACACGGGTCCGCACATCCGCCTCAACCTGCGGATCGCCATGCTCGCCCTTCTTGGCGAGCCCGTCGAGCACGTCGGCGACCATATGGCCAATCTCGCGAAATTCCCCCGCGCCAAAGCCGCGGGTGGTGCCGGCAGGCGAGCCGACGCGGATGCCGCTCGTCTTGGTCGGCGGCAGCGGATCATTGGGAATCCCGTTCTTGTTGCAGGTGATGCCGGCGCGCTCGAGCGCTTCGTCGGCATCCCTGCCGGTCACGCCAAGCGGCGTCAGATCGACCAGCGCGAGATGCGTATCGGTGCCCCCGGCGACAAGATTGCAGCCACGCTCTTTCAGCGTCGCTGCCAGCACCTTGGCATTCTCGACGACCGCGGCGATATAGCTTTTGAAGCCGGGTTCAAGCGCTTCGCCGAACGCCACCGCCTTGGCCGCGATCACATGCATCAGCGGCCCGCCCTGCAACCCCGGAAACACCGCCGAGTTGAACTTCTTGCCAAGCGCTTCGTCGTTGGACAGGATCATGCCGCCGCGCGGCCCCCGCAACGTCTTGTGCGTCGTCGTCGTCACGACATGCGCGTGCGGCAGCGGCGAGGGGTGCGCCCCGGCGGCGACCAGCCCCGCAAAATGCGCCATATCGACCAGGACATAGGCGCCGACCTCGTCAGCGATCGCGCGGAACTTCGCAAAATCGATCTGGCGCGGATAGGCCGAGCCGCCAGCGATCAGCAATTTGGGCTTATGCTCGCGCGCGAGCGCCGCAACCTCTTCGTAATTGATCAGATGCGTCACTGGATCGACGCCATAGGATACCGGGTTGAACCATTTGCCCGACATCGCCGCCTTGGCGCCGTGGGTCAGGTGGCCGCCGGCATCGAGGCTGAGGCCCATAATGGTCTCGCCCGGCTTTACCAGCGCGAGCATCACCGCGCCATTGGCTTGCGCGCCCGAATGCGGCTGAACATTGGCAAAGGCGCAGCCGAACAACTGCTTTGCACGCTCAATCGCGAGCGTCTCCACCTCGTCCGATGGCGCACACCCCTGATAATAGCGCTTGCCGGGATAGCCCTCGGCATATTTGTTGGTGAAGACTGATCCCTGCGCCTGCAGCACGGCCTTGGAGACGATATTCTCGCTGGCGATCAACTCGATCTGCGTCTGCTCGCGCGTCAGTTCGTGGCGCACGCCCGCGAAAATCGCTGGGTCGGCCTCCGCCAATGCGCGAGTGAAGAAACCATCGGGCTGCACGTCCGTCAAAAGCTGGGGCTGGGTGCTCATGCGGTTATCCTCTCTGCTAGCGGCGCGAACAGCTTGTCGACGCGGTGTTGGTGGCGGCCACCCTCGAAATCGGTATCGAGAAAGGCCGTGATACAGGCGCGCGCCATTTCCTCGCCGATCAGCCGGGCGCCGAGCGCGATTGCGTTGGCATCATTGTGGCGGCGGGCAAGCGACGCGGACAAGGGCTCGCTGACCTGTGCGCAGCGGCAACCGGGGTTGCGATTGGCAGCAATGGCGATGCCGATGCCCGATCCGCACAGCGCGATGCCGCGCTCTGCCGATCCATCGACCAGGGCGGCTGCAAGCTTGCGGCCAAAATCAGGATAATCGACGCTTTCCAAGCCATGCGTGCCGAGATCGGCCACGTCATGGCCTTGATCGGCCAGCCATGGCACCAGCGCCTGTTTCAGCGCAAAGGCGGCGTGATCGGATGCGATAGCGATGCGCATGGGCGGCGCTGGCTCCAGAAAGAAGAGGAAAGACGTATCGCCGGCTTCTAATCAAAGCCACCGTCGAACGCCACACCCGATCTGGCGGCCGCGCGCGCGGCCCCGCTTATGGTCGCCCGATCGAATAGATAATCGTGAAATAGATTGTCGCGCTTTGGCGGCAAGGCTAGGCAGGCATCGTGAATGCGCCCCTGAAAGACGCCAACGCGGCTCGCGCAAGGCTCGTCGATATCCTCTTGCGCACGGGCAATGAGGATCGATCGGCGCTTTCCGAACTCTATTCGCTCACCTCGGCAAAGCTTTTTGGCATCTGCCTGCGTATCTGTGGAGAACGCCAGGCAGCGGAAGATGTTTTGCAGGAAGTCTATCTCACGGTTTGGAAGCGAAGCGCAGGCTATGAGCCCGGCCGGGCAAGCCCGATCACCTGGCTCGCGACGATCGCTCGCAACCGGGCGATCGATTGGCGCCGTGCGCAGGGAACCCGCCGCATGATGCCGATCGAAGACGCCCCGCCAATCCCCGATGGCGCCCCGCTGGCGAGCGAAACGATGATTGCCAATGAAGACGGCGCGCGGTTGCACCTGTGCCTCGATTCGCTCGAGGAACGCCAACGGACCGCAATCCGCACGGCCTTTTTCGAAGGCGTCACTTATGCAGAGCTGGCCGAACGGCAATCGGTGCCGCTGGGCACGATGAAAAGCTGGGTGCGCCGTGGGCTGATCCAGCTCAAGGAATGCGTCGAGCAATGAGCGACGATCTGCCCCCCAACGATCCCGGTACTGATCCCGGTGGCGATCCAGGCGGCGAGCGTGCCGATCACGAGACCCTGGCGGCCGAATTCGCGCTGGGTCTGCTCGAAGGCGCCGAGCGGGCGACAGCAATGCGGCTGATGCTCGCCGATCCTGATTTCGCCGCGTCGGTGGCCCGCTGGCGCGCACATTTTGCGACCTTGTTCGAAGTCTGGCCCGAGACGGCGGCGCCAGCCAATGGCCTCGCCCGAATCGAACAGGCGCTGCGTCCCCTCGCGGCCAATGATGCAGCGCCAACGCTTGGTCTATGGCAGGCAATCGCCGGGCTATCGAGCCTGGTCGCCGCCGGTCTGATCGTGGTGCTGGCGCTGCGCCCGGGCGACGCGCCGGGGCCCGCCCCGGTGCAGATCGCCGCGCGCGCGCCGGTGCTGGTCGCCTCGATCATACCGGTAAAGGAAGGCACGCCGGTGGCGGCGGCCTATGATCCCGCTTCGGCCACGCTGCGCGTCGCGGCCGCCGCACTGTCCGACGAGGGGCATAGCGCCGAATTGTGGGTGATCGCCAAGGACGGCGTGCCGCAATCGCTCGGCTTGCTTGGGGTGACTTCCAGAACCGAGAGCAAGGTCGCTGGGCCGACACAGCGCCGGTTGACCGAGGGATCGACGCTTGCCGTCACGATCGAGCCGATTGGCGGCGCACCGGGTGGCAAGCCGACCGGACCGGTCGTCGCCACCGGCCTGCTCATCCTTATCTGATCGCCGCTGAGGGCTTGCTGCATCCGCGGAGCGCTTTGCTCCGTACCTCCGCCGCACCCGCCGATGGGTGCCCAATGGAGAGCCCCTTCCAATGACATCCCCCCTTCGCATTTCCCCACTCCGCCTGACCGTCGTTGCCGCCGCGCTGGCGCTCACCGGCGGCCCGCTGATCGCTGGCAAGTCCAACCCGATGGTTGGCGGCGCAGCAATGTATCCAGCCAAGAATATCGTCGAGAACGCCGTCAATTCGAAGGATCACACGACGCTCGTCGCGGCGGTCAAGGCAGCAGGCCTCGTCGATACGCTGATGAGCGCCGGGCCGTTCACGGTATTTGCGCCAACCAACGCTGCCTTTGCCAAGCTGCCAGCCGGCACCGTCGATACGCTGTTGAAGCCGGAGAACAAGGCCCAGCTCGCAAGCGTGCTGACCTATCATGTGCTGCCGGGCAAGGTGAGCGCCGCGCAGATCGCCGCGAAGGTCAAGGCCGGCGGCGGCAAGGCCAGCTACACCACCGTCCAGGGCGGCATGCTGACCTTTGCCAAGGTCGGCATGGGCTACACCGTCAGCGACGCCAAGGGCGACACCGCCAAGATCACGATCGCCGACGTCAACCAGTCGAACGGCGTGATCCACGTCATCAACACCGTTTTGCTGCCATAATCATCAGTCGCTGAAAAATAATGATCCGCCGGCGCATCCATTCGCGATGCGCCGGCGTATCTGCCGATACTTTCTCCCAGAGAAAGGTCTAAAGGCGCCGAATCCCTCCATTGGGCGCCGGGGCCTGCCGTCGTCCCCCTTCGGCAGGCCCCATTTTGACGATTTGGCCCTTGACGGTCATCGAAACGTCATCGCTTTATCCTAGCGCTGTGCTGCCCTATATTCTGGCGACGGCGCCAAGGAGACCGGAACTAATGAAAGCCCCGCGCAATCGCGCTGTCCGCAGCGCGGTTCACCGCCATGATCACCTGAGCAAGCAGGGTCTGCTCGAACGCGCCTTCACCTTTGCGTTTCGCGGCCTGGTCTATGCACAAATCTGGGAAGACCCCTCGGTCGATCTCGAAGCGCTCGCCGTCACGCCCGAATGCCACATCGTCCAGATCGCCTCGGGCGGGTGCAACGTGCTCAGCTATCTGACCGCTGATCCGCGCGCGATCACTGCGGTCGATCTCAACACCGCGCACATCGCCCTCAACAAGCTGAAATTGGTCGCAGCCCGCGAGCTTCCCGATTACGCCGCGTTCCACCGGTTCTTTGCGCGTGCCAATTCAAAAGAGAATATCGCCGCCTACAAACGCTATGTCCGCCCGCATCTGGACGAGCCGACGCGGCGCTACTGGGAGGGGCGCGACGTCATTGGCCGGCGGCGGATCGGCGGCTTTGCCAAGGGTGTCTACAAGCGCGGCCTGCTTGGCAATTTCATCGGTGCAGCGCATCTGATCGCGCGGCTGAACGGGGTGAACCCCAGGGTGATGCTCGCCGCCAACTCGATGGAAGAGCAGCGCGAGATTTTCGATCGCGACATCGCGCCTGTCTTTGACAAGGCATTCATTCGCTGGCTGACCGATCAGCCCGCCTCGCTGTTCGGGCTCGGCATCCCGCCGTCGCAATATGAAGCGCTGGCCGGCGACAACAAGATGGCGGTCGTGCTGCGCGAGCGGCTCGAAAAGCTGGCCTGCGATTTCGACCTGAAGGACAATTACTTCGCCATGCAGGCTTTTGGCCGCCGCTATGCCGAGGGGCCGAGCGCATCGTTGCCGCCTTATCTCCAGGAAGCCAATTATGCCGACATCGTGTCGCGGGTCGACCGGGTCGAGGTGCGCCACGCCAATTTCATCGACTATCTGCGCGCGATGCCCGATGCGTCGCTCGATCGCTATGTCTTGCTCGACGCGCAGGATTGGATGACCGACGAGATTCTGACCGCGCTCTGGTCAGAGATCACGCGCACCGCCAAGCCCGGCGCCCGCGTGCTGTTCCGCACAGCCGGCATCGAGACGATCCTGCCCGGGCGCGTGCCCGATGCGATCTTGTCGCGGTGGGATTACCGGGCTGAGGAGTCGCTCGATTACACGCGGCGTGATCGTTCCTCGATCTATGGCGGCGTGCATCTGTACGTCTTGGCGCCAGCCACGGGGGACAGCGCCTGAGCACCGATGGCTATGCGGGGCACATGGATGCGATCTACAAGACGCAGCGCCATTTCTACGATCTCACCCGCAAATATTATCTGCTTGGCCGCGATCGGCTGATCCGCGAACTGGCGCCCGCCAAGGGCGGCCATGTGCTCGAGATTGGCTGTGGCACTGGGCGCAATCTGATCGCGGCGGCCAAAGCGTGGCCCGACGCGCGCTATTTCGGCATCGATATTTCAGAAGCAATGCTGGAGACGGCGCGCGCGAAGGTGGCGGCAGCCGGGCTGAGCGACCGGATCACGCTGGCGCAAGGCGATGCAACCGCGTTCGACGCGCAGGCGCTGTTTGGCATCGCGCGCTTCGATCGGATTTTCCAGAGCTATACGCTGTCGATGATCCCCGATTGGGAAGGCGCGCTTCGGGAAGGGGCGGGCAAGCTCGCGCCCGGTGGCCGGCTCGATGTCGTCGATTTCGGGCAGCAGGAGAAATTGCCGGGCGCTTTCAGGACGGCGCTGTTCGCATGGCTTGCGCAATTCGATGTGTCGCCACGCGCCGCATTGCCGACAGCACTCGATTCCATCGCGGCTGCACAGGGGCTCACCGCCCGCTTCACCCCGCTTTATCGCGGCTATGCTTGGTCGGGGAGATTGGCCGCGTGAAGCCGCCGGCGCTGGCACGCGCGCTGGGAGCGGCTGGGCTGCTCCCGCAATTGCTCGTCCTTTTCATCCTGCTCGAACGCAACAACGAGCTGCGATTTTCCGCGCTGTCTATGGGCTATGCCTATGCCGCGCTGATCCTCAGCTTTGTTGGCGGGATGTGGTGGGGGCTGGCAGCAAAGGCGCAAAAGCCGCCGGCCTGGCTGTGGGTGGCAGCGGTGGTGCCGTCGCTGGTTGCGCTGGCGAGCGCGATTCCCTGGGCAGTCGGCGATCCCTGGCCCGGCCCGTCGCTGATCCTGCTTGGGCTCGCGCTGATCGCGGCGATGGGCGTCGACTGGCGGCTGCAAGCCAGCGGCATCGCGCCGCCCTGGTGGCTACAGCTCCGGCTGCCATTATCGGTCGGATTGGGCACGCTGACGCTGGTGATCGGGTTCCTTTAACCGCTTTTGTCGCAAAGGCTTTAGCGTTATCCTTCGACCAACTCGGGGTTAGGGGGGAGCCACCATGATCCGGCGATTGCGGCTGATAGTGGCGTGCCTTGCGCTCGCGCTGATGACGAGCGCGGCCCACGCCGAATGGCTCGAGGCCAGCAACAAGCATTTCATCGTCTATGGCAACATCTCGCGCAGCGAGATGGCGAGGTTCTCCGAACGGCTGGAGCGTTTCGGCGCGGCCGTTCGCTCTGTTTTCAGGCTGCCCGAGCCCGAAGGGGGGGCGGCCAACCGAGTGACGATCTATATCGTTCCAACCACAGGGGCAGTGCGCCGCTACTACAACGGCAAGGGAAGCAGCGTTGCGGGATTCTATCATTCAGACGCCCAAGGCTCGTGGATCGTCACGCCAGCCACCACCGAAGAAGGCAATGAGTATTTCTCTGCAAATCTCGTTCTATTTCATGAGTATGCGCACCATCTGATCTTGGGCAACAGCGAGGTGCTTTATCCTGGCTGGGCTAGCGAGGGCCTCGCCGAATTCTTTTCAACGGCGATGGTCGACAAGAAGGGAGCGGTGAAGATTGGCGCCGCTGCCAATGCTCGAGCAGAGTCGATCATGGCGCTTTCGCCAATGAGCGTGAAAGACCTGCTGGAATCGGACAGCCGAAAGCTCAGCGAAGAGGACATCGACCAGAAATATTCCCGTGGTTGGCTGCTCAGCCATTATCTGATGTTCGGGCGCAAGCGCCCCGGGCAATTCACGCATTTTCTGACGTTGGTGACAAGCGGGGTGCCAACGGAAAAGGCAGGCATCCAGGCGTTCGGTGATCTTGGCAAGCTCAACGGCGAGATAAATGCCTATCGCACCCAGCAGTTGCTTGGCGTGAGCATAGGCCCCGATCACTACACAGCCGATCCAGTCAGCATTCGCGCCCTAGATGCCGACGAGGCCAGACTGATGCCCTTCCGCCTCGAATCGGCCACTGGCTCGTCAGAACAGGAAGCGGCCAAGCTGCTGCCCGAAGCACGCAAGATTGCCGAGACAAATTCCAGGAACGCCTGGATTCAACGCGTGCTTGCCGAAATCGAATTTGACGCAAACAACAACGATGCTGCCGAGGCGGCTTGCGACAAGGCGCTTGCCATCGATCCAAACAACCTGATGGCAATGGTCTACAAGGCCCGTATCCACATGCGACGTGCCCAAGCGGCTAAGGCTGCGGATCCGGCAATGTGGCGCGATGTGCGGCGTCTGATCGTCAAGGCCAATCGGATCGAGCCCAATTATGCGCTGCCGCTGGTCATATATTATTCGAGCTATCTGATGGCCAACGAACGGCCGAGCGACACCGCCGTCGATGGCTTGCTCCGCGCAGTGCAACTCGCACCGCAGGATACTGGACTTCGCGTGTTGGCGTTTGGCGCCTGCCTTCAACAGGGCGATCTCCCCTTGGCACGCCGCATGTTGGCGAGCGTCGCATTCGATGCCCATGCCAAGGGCGACAATCCAGCCCGCGCGATCATCGACCTGATCGATAATGGCGCCACGATCGATGCCGTGCGCGAGGCAGCGACCAAAGCCCAATTAGTCTTTGCAAAACGTTCGTAACAGCTCCGGGACGAGAGCTTTCAGGCCGCCATCTTCAGCGCCAGCCGGCCCCAGATCTCGACCAGCGCGCCGGTCAGCTCGAGCATCATCGTCTCGTCATGCGCCGGTCCGGGGGTGAAGCGCAGGCGTTCGGTGCCGCGCGGCACCGTCGGGTAATTGATCGGCTGCACATAAACGCCATACTCGGCGAGCAGGATATCGCTGATCCGCTTCGCCTCGACGGGATCGCCAACCATCAGCGGCACGATATGCGTCGTCGATGCCATCACTGGCAGCCCGGCGTCGGCGAACATTGCCTTCAGCATTGCCGCTGCGGCCTGCTGGCCCTCGCGCTCGATGCTCGATGCCTTCAGGTGGCGCACGCTGGCAAGCACCCCGGCGACCAGGACGGGCGACAGGCTGGTCGTGAAGATGAAGCCCGGGGCGTAGGAGCGGATGACATCGACGATCGTCTGATCAGCAGCGATATAGCCGCCCATCACGCCGAACGCCTTGCCCAGCGTGCCCTCGATGATCGTCAGCCGATCCGCCACGGCGTCGCGCTCTGATATGCCACCACCGCGTGCGCCGTACATGCCGACGGCGTGGACCTCGTCGAGATAGGTCAACGCATTGTACCGATCGGCCAGATCGCAGATCGCGGCGATCGGCGCGACATCGCCCTCCATCGAATAGACGCTTTCGAACGCGATCAGCTTGGGCGCCGCTGGATCGGCTTCCGCGAGCAATTGCTCGAGATGGACGAGATCATTGTGGCGGAACACGCGCTTCTCGCAGCCCGAATGGCGGATGCCCGCAATCATCGAGGCGTGGTTGAGCTCATCCGAAAAAACGATGATGCCGGGCAATATCCGCGCCAGCGTGGCCAGCGTCGCCTCGTTCGAGACATAGCCCGAGGTGAACAGCAGCGCCGATTGCTTGCCGTGCAGATCGGCCAGCTCTGCCTCCAGATCGACATGATAATGGGTGTTGCCGCCAATGTTGCGCGTCCCGCCCGAGCCAGCGCCGACATCGTGCAGCGCCGCCTCCATCGCCGCGATCACCGCCGGATGCTGGCCCATTGCGAGATAATCGTTCGAGCACCACACCGTGATCGGCTTGGGGCCGTTATGCCCGGCAAAACACCGCGCATTGGGAAAGGCGCCCTTGTTGCGCAGGATATCGATGAACACCCGGTAACGCCCCTCGGCGCGCAGTCGATCGATCGCCTGGGTGAAGACCTGGCTGTAATCCACCGCCGGGCTTGGCACGGCCTGTCGTAATTCCTGGGGCATGGTGGCCGCGAAATAGGGAGTATCGCGCGCCGATGCCAGTGCGAACGACTCTCAATCGATACGTCGTTAAAGCTGGACCGCCGCGCCAAGGCCGCGCGCGGCAAGCGCTGGCGCAAGGGCGCACGCTGCTGCATCGAGGCGGGTGAAGACGGCAATCCCCGTCGGCGCAGCATCGGGCCAGGATTGCCCATTGGTGAGCGACGCGATCCGCCGGGCGATGCCGGCGCTGCCATCGACAAAGGTGATCGCTCGCGCCGCAGCGGCGGCAAGATCGGCGGCCACGAGCGGGAAATGCGTGCAGGCGAGCACGATCGTGTCGATGCGGTCTCCCCCGGGCTGGGAAAAAAGGCCATCAAGCGCGGTGGCGAAGCGTTCGGGTGCCACCGCCTCGCCGCGCAAGCGCGCCTCGGCTGCTTCGACAAGATCGGCGGCGCCGTGGCGAATCACCACGCAATCATTGGCAAATTCGGCAGCGAGATTGTCGACATAGGCTTGGCGCACCGTCGCATCGGTGCCGAGTACGCCGATCACGCGCGACCTGCTGGCCAGCGCCGCTGGCTTGATCGCGGGCACCGTGCCGACGATCGGCAGATCGAGCGCGGCACGCACCGCCTGGAGCGCGATCGTCGAGGCGGTGTTGCAGGCAATCACGATCAGGCGAGGATGGTAACGCTCTGCCAGCCGCCCGAGCAACGCTGGCACGCGCGCGGCAATCTCCGCCTCGCTGCGAGTGCCATAGGGAAAGCCCGCCGAATCGGCGGCATAGACGATCGGCGCACGCGGCAGCAGCGCCTGGGTGGCATCGAGCACCGACAGCCCGCCAATGCCTGAATCGAAAAACAGCAGCGGCCTTGCGTCGATCACCTGCGTCTCCATGGCCTGCGCTGATGGCGCGCGCGGCTGGCTTTGGCAACCGCAGGCACGGCTTGATACAGATTGTTGCGATGCCAGCGCGGTTGGCTATTCTGGGGCCGGTTTGCGAGGGGCGCACGTGACTGTCGACTATCTCTGGCTGGCGCCCGCAGGCGCATTGTTGCTTGGCTATCTGCTGGGCTCGGTTCCATTCGGGGTGATCCTGACGCGGGCAGCGGGTGCGGGCGATCTCCGGCAGATCGGCTCGGGCAATATCGGCGCGACAAACGTGCTGCGCACTGGACGCAAGGGCCTGGCGGCGGCAACGCTCGTGCTCGACGCTGCAAAGGGCGCAGCCGCCGTGCTGATCGCCGAGTGGCTGTTTCCCGGCCAGGCGGTGGTCGCGGCAGCGGCAGCGTTTCTTGGCCACCTCTATCCAGTTTGGCTCGGCTTTCGTGGCGGCAAGGGCGTCGCGACGATGATGGGCATCGCTCTCGCCTTGTATTGGCCCGTGGCGCTTGTCTACGCCGTCGTTTGGATCGGCGTGCTGGCGACGCTTCGGATCTCGTCGGTTGCTGGCATGGCAGCGGCGATCAGCGCGCCGGTGAGTGCGGCCTTCTTCTCCCGGTTCGATCTTGTCCTGCTGCTGCTGGCATTGTCGTTGCTGATATTGTGGAAGCATCGCGACAATCTCGATCGCCTGATGAACGGCACCGAGCCCCGGATCGGCGGCCGCAAAAGTGCCTGAGGCGCGCTGGGCCGAACAGCTGCGGCTGATCCGCTCGGCCAATATCGGGCCAGTCACCTACCGCCAGTTGATGGCACGCTTTGGCAGCGCAGCGGAGGCGATCCGGGCGGTGCCGATGCTGGCGGCGCGTGGCGGCGGGCGCGCACCGGAACTTGCCGACCCGCGACTGATCGATCGCGAAATTGCCGCTGTCGCAAAACTGGGCGCGCGCTACCTGTTCGTCGACGACCCCGACTATCCGCCGCTGCTGGCGACGCTCGACAATGCCCCGCCGGCGCTCATCCTGCGCGGAAACAGCGCGCTGCTGGAGCGACACGGCATTGCGATCGTCGGCGCGCGTAACGCCTCTGCCGCGGCGTGCCGCTTTGCCCGCCAGCTCGGGCATGATCTGGCGGGGGAGGCGATCGCGGTGATTTCAGGGCTGGCGCGCGGAATAGACACAGCAGCGCATGTCGGCGCGCTTGCCGGCGGGACGATCGCCGTCATTGCCAGCGGCATCGATATCGCCTTTCCGCCCGAAAATGCCGATCTGCAGGAAAGCATCGCCAGCGAAGGCCTGCTGATCGCCGAGCAGCCGCCCGGCACCGAGCCCCGCGCGCGCCATTTCCCCTATCGAAACCGGATCATCGCCGGCCTGGCGCTCGGCACCGTCATCGTCGAGGCGGCGCCGAAATCGGGATCGCTGATCACCGCGCGATTGGCAGCAGAAATGGGCCGCGAGGTGATGGCGGTGCCGGGCAGCCCGATCGATCCACGCGCGCAGGGGTGCAACGGCCTGATCCGCGACGGCGCGACCCTGGTGCAATGCGCTGCCGACATCCTCGAACAGATCCGCCCGCTCGATCCGCGCATGGTCCGCGCGCCGGCAAGCGATTTCGACGCCGGCCCGCCGTCAGACGCTAGCGACGACGATCGACAGATCGTCTCTGAGCTGCTGGGGCCAGCCCCTGTCGGCGTGGATGAACTGATCCGCCAATCGGGCCGGGCACCGGCGATCGTTCAGACGGTGCTGCTTGAACTGGAGCTTGCTGGGCGGTTGGAGCGGCATGCGGGCGGGCGGGTGAGCCTCGATCCGCATTGATGCCTCGAAAAAGGCCGCCGCCAGCCTGGAATCGTTTCGCTTGCACAGCGCCGACAACGACTTAATGGATTTTGTTTACCATGGGGGGGAACGCTATGAAGAAGACATTGAAGTTGGGGGCGAAGTTAGCGGCAATGTTGGGGGCAACATTGCTTGCGCTGGTGACGCCGAGCATCACAGCGGCGCGCGATGAAACGCCGATCAAGATTGCCAATGGCGACGCTGTAAAGGGCGTCCAGACGGTCGCGATCGGCGCATTCACCGTCGGCTTCATTTTCGAATCGGTGGATCAGACCGCGGCGACCGGCGGCATGATCGGCGCGTTCGGCGGTGCCACCAAGGCGAAAAGCGAACTGGTGGGGGTAACGCCTGAAATGATGCAAACCGTCGTCGATGGCGCCTATGCGGACTTCGTCGCGCAACTCGGCGCGGCCGGTTATGCCGTTGCGCCAGCCGCAACGATGTTCGCCGATGGCGCGCTTGCCAAGGCAAAGCCGGCTACGGCACCGCTTGATATCAGCATCGCGTTGGAAAAAGGCAGCAAGGGCAAGGCGGTCTATCTGAAGCCAAGCGCCCTGCCCCAATTGTTGCTGATGCCGGGCGACTTCACGGGCAGCGGTTTCAGCAGCATGGGGCTGAACATGAACGCCGCGATGAATGCGGCCGTTCTCACCAATTATGCCCGCACCGCGCAGACCGGGGTGATCGACGTCGTCTATCTCATCGACTTTTCCAACCAGAAGCGGCCCGGCGCCTTCAGCTTTGGTGGGCTTGACGTCAATGCCGGGTTGTCGGTGGCGAGCGGCTATTCGCGCGCTTCGTTGATCGCGCCGTCGGGCAAGCAGAGCGTGCTGACCTTCAGGCAACCCGTTGTCGTCGAGGGCGATTTCATCACCAAGGAGGATAAGACGAGCGGCGCATCGAAGACGGCGCAGACCGTCGCCAATGTCGGTGGCGGTGTGGCGGCAGCGATGGGCTTTGGCGGCCTGCGGTTCGGCAAGACGCGCAAGTTCGCCTTCACCGCCAAGCCTGGCAATTACGAAACCGGCGCGACCAAGGCGGCAACGCTGGCCAATAGCCAGCTGATTGCGCAGTTGACGGCGCTGCGCTGACCAACGGCTGCCTGCACGCAAGCCGCTTGACGAATGCCGTCGGGGGTTCCCACCATCGCGCGTATGCGTAAGGGAGCCCCATGCAGCTTGTGATCGTCGAATCGCCCGCCAAGGCGAAAACCATCGAGAAATATCTGAGCAGCGATTACCGCGTGCTCGCCAGCTATGGCCATGTGCGCGACTTGCCGGCGAAGGACGGATCGGTCGATCCCGATGATGATTTCGCGATGGAATGGGAAAACTACGCCGACAAGGCCAAGCAGCTCAAGGCGATCACCGATCTCGCCAAGACCGCCGATCGCCTGATCCTCGCGACCGATCCCGACCGTGAGGGCGAGGCGATTTCGTGGCATGTGCAGGAGGTGCTGCGAAACCGCAAGGCGCTGCCCAAGGACGTCCAGCGCGTCACCTTCAACGCCATCACCAAGGCGACGGTGACCGAGGCGATGAAGCATCCACGCGAACTCGATACCGATCTGATCGATGCTTACCGCGCGCGCCGGGCGCTCGATTATCTCGTCGGGTTCACGCTTTCCCCTGTATTGTGGCGCAAGCTGCCGGGCGCGAAATCGGCGGGGCGCGTGCAATCGGTCGCGCTGCGGCTGATCGTCGAGCGCGAGCGCGAAATCGATATCTTTGTCCCGCAGGAATATTGGTCGGTCACCGCCGAGCTCGAACAGGACGGCACGCCCTTTACCGCGCGGCTGACCAAGTGGCGCGGCGACAAGATCGACCGGCTGACGATTGGCAAGGAAGGCGACGCGCTCGCCGCCAAGGCCGATGTCGAGGCGGGGCGATTCTCGGTCGCGAGCGTCGACACCAAGCCCGCCACGCGCAATCCACCGCCACCCTTCACCACCTCGACGCTCCAGCAGGAAGCAGCCCGCAAGCTCGGCTTTTCGGCCGATCACACGATGCGGACCGCGCAGAATCTCTACGAAGACGGCGCGATCACCTATATGCGCACCGACGGCGTGCAGATGGACGGAAGTGCGATCTCGGCGGCGCGGCTTGCGGTCGCCAATCGCTATGACGCGAGCTATGTACCCGACAAGCCCCGGCATTATACCGCCAAGGCGAAGAATGCGCAGGAAGCGCATGAGGCAATCCGGCCAACCGATTTTGCCAAGGATCGCGCTGGTTCGGGCGATCATGCCCGGCTTTATGAATTGATCTGGAAGCGCGCGCTCGCCAGCCAGATGGCATCGGCCCGGATGGAACGCACCACGATCGAGCTGACCGATGGCAGCGGCCAGCATGGGCTGCGGGCGACCGGCCAGGTCGTGCTCTTTCCCGGCTATCTGGCGCTGTATGAGGAAGGCTCCGACGATACTGCCGATGAGGAGGCGCGCCGCCTTCCCCGCCTGAGCGCCGGCGATGCGCCCGCCAAGAAGGCGGTGAACGCAGAACAGCATTTCACCCAGGCACCACCGCGCTTTTCCGAAGCCTCGCTGGTCAAGCGGCTCGAAGAACTCGGCATTGGCCGGCCCTCCACCTATGCGTCGATCATCAAGACGCTCAAGGACCGTGCCTATGTCCGCGTCGAGAAGAACCGGTTTTTCGCCGAGGAGAGCGGGCGGCTGGTGACGGCGTTTCTCGAACGTTTTTTCGAACGCTATGTCGGCTATGATTTTACCGCCGGGCTCGAGGAAGAGCTCGATGACGTATCGGGCGGGCGGGCGCAGTGGCAGGCGGTGCTCGAGAGTTTCTGGAAGGACTTCAAACCGCGCACCACCGAGGTGATGGATTTCAAGCCATCCGAAGTGACAGCCGAGCTCGACACGTTCCTGGAGCCCTATCTGTTTCCGGTAAAGGAAGATGGCAGCGACCCGCGGCTGTGCCCGCATTGCCATGTCGGGCGGCTCGCGCTGCGCGGCGGCAAGTTCGGCGCGTTCGTTGCCTGCTCCAATTATCCCGAATGCAAATATACCCGCCGCTTCGCCCAGCCAGGCGGCGGCGAGGGCGACGATACCGGGCCCGAAATCCTCGGCACCGATCCCGAGACGGGGCTTGAGGTATCGAAGCGTTCAGGACGCTTTGGTCCCTATGTCCAGCTGGGTGACGGCAAGGAAGCAAAGCGCGGCTCGATCCCCAAGGATTTGCCGGGCGAGCTCGATCTCGAATGGGCGATGAAGCTGATCAATCTGCCACGCACCATCGGCGCGCATCCGGAAACCGGCGAGCCGATCACCGCCTCGAGTGGGCGCTATGGCCCGTATCTGGCGCATGCCGGCAAATATGCGCGGCTGACCTCGACTGCCGAGGTGTTCGAGACCGGCATGAACGCTGCCGTGGTGAAACTCGCCGAGGCAGCAGCCGGTGGCGGGCGACCTCAACGCGGCGCGCAGGCCCCGCTCAAGATACTGGGCGCGCACCCCCGCACCGAGCTCGAGATCAAGCTGATGGAGGGACGCTACGGCGCT
>JBBQAG010000082.1:0-11098 GCA_038315875.1 Sphingomonadales bacterium
AATGGCGTTATCGAGAGGCGAGTACCGTTCTCGGCAAGATCATCATGCTCGTCCGGGTCGATCATCGTTGCTGTAATACAACGTTATTGTGGCAAAGAAAACACACAAACACGCCGGTTCGGCTCACGCGGCGCCCGATTCGCCGTGCGCGCTACTCAACTGCGTCAACCATGGCTAGCGTCTATCCCCAATTGATCGAGGCGCTTTCGTAGCGTGTTGCGGTTGATCCCGAGCGCGCGCGCGGCGCGAAGCTGGTTTTGCCCGTGGCGCGCGAGGATTGCCTCGATCATCGGGCGTTCGACTTCGCCGATGATCCGGTCATACAGCGTGCCGTCATCAATCGCCGCTGGCGTCTCGCGTTCGATCTGCTCGATGCGATTGCGGACTGCTCTGTCGATGTCAGGGGCAGGACGGTCGGGCTCGGCCTCCTGCCGCATCGGCTCGCCGAGCATGTTGCGCACTTCCGCTGCAACGATGACGTCGTCGCGGCTGAGCACGGCGATGCGCCGCATGATATTTTCCAGTTCTCGCACATTACCGGGCCAATCATAGGTTTCCAGGGCTGCGACGGCGCTGGCATCGAGCTGCTTTCGGGGGAGGCCTTGTTCGGCCGCGCGATCGAGGAAATGCCGCGCGAGCAAGGCGATGTCCTGGCGCCGCCCCCGTAGCGACGGCAACGTGATTGGCACCACATTCAGCCGGTAATACAGGTCCTCGCGAAACCGGCCCAGGCCGACCAGCGAGGCCAGATCACGGTTGGTGGCAGCGACGATCCTGACATCGGCCCTGATCGTCCGCGCGCCGCCAACAGTGGTGAATTCACCCGACTGCAACACCCGGAGCAATCGGGTTTGCGCCTCCATGGGCATGTCGCCAATTTCGTCGAGGAATAGCGTGCCGCCCGCTGCCTGTTCGAAGCGCCCGGCGCTGCGTGCCTGCGCGCCGGTAAAGGCGCCGCGTTCGTGGCCGAATAGCTCGGCTTCGATCAGTTCGCGCGGGATTGCGGCCATGTTGATTGCCACAAATGGCGCCGCCCGCCTGGGTCCAAGATCATGGATCGCCCGTGCGACCAGCTCCTTGCCGGTCCCTGACTCGCCCGAGACGAGCACCGTCAGATCGTTCGCCACCACCCGGGCGATGATGCGGTAGACATCCTGCATCGCTGGCGATCGGCCGATCAGCGGCAGACCCTGATCGGAGACGGCCATCGCTTGATCGTGGATAGGCTCATTCAGCCCTGCCGCCTGCCCGCGCTGAATCGCGCCGCGAACGGCTCGTGTCAGCGCATCCAGATCGAACGGCTTAGGCAAATAATCATAAGCGCCGACTTCGTTGGCGCGCACCGCCGTCGACAAAGTATTCTGGGCGGAGAAGACGATCACCGGCAACCCCGGATGATCGACGAGCAGCTCTGCGACCATGTCCATGCCATTGCCGTCTGGCAGCACGACATCGGTGATCACGATGTCGGGAAACCGAATGGCGAGTGCCGCGCGCAGTTCAGCCAGTGTTGCAACTGTCTTCACCTCATAGCCGGCCCTGCGGAGCGATTGGCCGACCACGGTTCTGATGGCGGTGTCGTCGTCGACAACGAGAATGCGGTGCGTCATGACGTCGCCCTTGGCAGCAGGATGCGGAATACGGTCAGCTCCGGCGTGCCCTCGCGCGCATATTGGACGATGCCGCCCATATCGCGGACAAGCTTGTCGACGAGTGCAAGGCCCAGCCCCTGCCCCCCCGTTCGACCCGACACAAAGGGTTCGAATAGGTGATCGGCGATATCGGCGGGCGCGCCGGGGCCATTGTCGATGACGCACAGCTCGATCGGGAGCGGACGGCGCGGTTTCCCGCCAACCGCACTCGCCGCCATCCCGTGGCGATAGGCGGTGGTGAGCACGATCCGCGGATCGGCCTGCTGCGTGGTTGCCTCGCTGGCGTTCTTCAACAGATTGAGGATCACCTGCAACAAGGCATCCCGATCGACCATCGCCAAGGGTAGCGATGGATCGAAACGCTCATCAATAGTGATGTTCTGGGCAAATCCTGCGAGCGCCAGCCGGCGAGCATGGTCGAGTAGTGGATAAATATTCTCGGCAGTTGTCGCCAGGGGCCGGGTGTCAGTGAAATCCTGCATCCGATCGATCAGCGCGGCAATCCGGTCCACTTCGGTGACGATCAATGTGGTGAGCTCACCTGCGTCCTTGCCCATCCCGCTCAGCAATTGCGCTGCACCTCTGATCCCGGACAGCGGGTTCTTGATTTCATGGGCAAGCATCGCGGCGGCGCCTACCGCTGCGCGTGCAGCCGCACGGTCACGGTGTCCCATCCTGCGCGAGGTCGCGCCGCCATGCAGGCTGACGATCCGCCATCCGGGTTGATCGGGCACAAGCGTTTCGCTGAAATCCACGCGCAAGCGCCCTGCCCGGCTCGTCTCGACATCGGTATCGAACACCGCAAAGCCCAATCCCTGGGGCCGCGCGAGATAGGCGGGCGGGAGGCTGAGCACCGCATGAAGCGGCTGACCGAGCATCGCGCGTTCGGAAAAATTGAGCAACCGCTCCGCTTCGCCATTGGCATAGGCGATGCGATCGGCCGGATCGAGGATGACGATGGCAATCGGCAACGCCGCCAGAAACTCGCCGAACTGCGGGCGCGGCCGCGCGGCTTCGGGGCTGGCCAAGCCCGTCAGGCCGCCTTGCGCACAAGATAGGGCGCGTAGAATTCGCCGAGCATCGCAAGCACGACCTTGCGATCGCCCTGCTGGTTGACGCGATTGCGGAATTCGGCCGAGCCGTGGAGGCCGCGCGTGTACCAGCCAATGTGCTTCCGAAACAAATTGACCCCGGTTTCGCTGCCGTAAAGACTCAGCATCTCATCATATTGTTTTGTTATCAGGTGATATTGTTCCTCAATCGACGGATCGGCCAATCGCCGCCCGCTCGCGAACCATTCCATCACCTGCCCAAGCAGCCAAGGGCGGCCATATGCGCCCCGTCCGATCATCACGCCGTCCGCCCCCGATTGCGCCAGAGCTGCCTCTGCATCCTCGATCGAACAGATATCGCCATTGACGATCACTGGCAGCGAAACCGCCTGCTTTACGCGCGCCACAAAGCCCCAGTCCGCCGAACCCTTATACATCTGGCAGCGGGTGCGGCCGTGGACGGTGATCATCCTGATGCCGAGATCTTCGGCGATGCGCGCGAGTTCGGGGGCATTGAGGCTGTCGTGATTCCAGCCCATCCGCATCTTGAGCGTCACCGGCACCGAAACCGCCTTCACCGTCGCCTCGATGATTGCAGCGGCAAGCGGCAGATCGCGCATCAGCGCCGATCCCGCATCACCATTGACGATCTTCTTCACCGGACACCCCATATTGATGTCGATGATCGCCGCGCCGCGATCGGCGTTGAGCTTTGCCGCCTCACCCATTTCTCGTGGCGAGCAACCCGCGAGCTGCATCGAAATCGGCTCTTCGACCGGGTCCCACGCCGCCTTTTGCAAACTCTGGCGGGTTTCGCGTATCATCGCCTGGCTAGCGATCATCTCCGAGACGTTGAGCCCCGACCCATAGCGCCGCACGGCCCGCCGAAAAGGCATGTCGGTCACGCCCGTCATCGGGGCGAGCAGCACGGGGCTGTCGATCCGGACGGGACCGATCTGGATGGGATGAAGCTTGATCATGATATGCCTGAAAAACAGGCAGCGTGTAGCGATATCGCCCTTCGCTGGCAAGACTGGCGAGCGCGGCTCGGTTCGGCTAGGCGAGCGATCATGACGCCCCCCCGAATTGCCGCTCTGATCGTCGCTGCCGGTAGTGGTACCCGCGCTGGCGGCACCCTGCCGAAGCAGTTCGCGCTGCTGGCCGGCAAGCCGATGGTCGCGCACAGCCATGCATCGCTCGCCTCGCACCCTGCCATCGCCACGCTGCTGGTCGCGATCGGCGAGGGCCAGGAAGCCATGGCGGCGGCAGCACTTGGGCCGGTGCCGACGGTGACGGGGGGTGCCACCCGCCGACACTCGGTGCTGAATGGGCTGGAGGCGATCGCTGCATCTGGGGGCGCCGATCTGGTACTGATCCATGATGCCGCCCGTCCCTTCCTGTCGCACGCCGTGATCGACCGGCTGATCGCGGCGCTCGAAGTTGACCCCGGCGCCATTCCGGTTTTGCCGGTCGCTGATACGCTGGCGCAAGGCGGCGACGCGCTTGGTGCGACTGTGCCGCGCGACGGCCTGTTCCGGGTCCAGACGCCGCAGGCTTTTGACTTCGCGGCGATCCTCGATGCGCATCGTCGCTGGCCCGATGATGAGGAGGCGACAGACGATGCCCAGATGCTTCGCCGTTTCGGCGGTGTCGTCGCTATGGTAGAGGGCGATACGATGATCGAAAAAGTGACCTACGCCGCCGATGTCGCTGCCGCCGAAGCCCGCCACGAGGCGCCGCTGCGATCCCGCAGCGCGAGCGGATTCGATGTCCACCGGCTGGAGGCTGGCGAGGAATTATGGCTCGGCGGGGTATTGATCCCGCATAACAAGGGGCTTTCGGGGCATAGCGACGCCGATGTCGCGCTGCATGCCATCACGGATGCCTTGCTTGGCACGATCGCCGAGGGTGATATCGGCACGCATTTCCCGCCCAGCGACGCGCAGTGGCGCGGTGCTGCATCATATCAGTTCCTGCAGCATGCGGCCCAGCTGATCGCGACACGCGGTGGCGTCATCGATTTCATCGACCTGACGCTGATTTGCGAAGCGCCCAAGATCGGCCCTCACCGCGAATCGATGCGTGTCAGGATCGCCCATCTGCTCGATCTCGACCAAGGCCAGGTGAGTATCAAGGCAACAACGACCGAACGGCTGGGGTTCGCTGGCCGAGGCGAAGGCATAGCTGCCCAGGCGATCGCGACGGTTCGCGTGCCGCAACCCGTGCGGGAACGCCGCGCATGAAGCGCCGGATCGCGCTTCCCGCGGCAATTGCGCTGATCGCGGGCGCCAGCGCTGCCATCAGCCAGACGGTGACCACAACGGTGAAGCTGCCCTGCCTCACCGCGCCGGAAGCAGAAGCGATGGTGACGGCGATCATTCCCGAAATGATCGAAAATGTCGGCCGCGTCTGCGCTCGATCGCTGCCGCCAGCTGCGCTGCTCCGACAGACGTCGGGGTCGTTCATCGATCGCTACCGCACCGAGGCCGATCGCGCCTGGCCGCGCGCGCAGGGTTTCGTCAACCGTATCGCCGGCGCTGATGCCAGCGGCTTGCTGAACAGCGCCTATGCCCGGCCATTGGTGGCGACGCTGATCGCACCAACGGTCACGCGCAACGTCGAACCCCATGATTGCGCGGCAATCGAGCGGATCGTGACGCTTGCTCAGCCGCTGCCGCCGCGAAGCGCTGCGGGATTGTTCGTGTCGATCGTTCAGCTTGTCGATGCCAAGCGCGGGCCCCGAAAGGCGACCTTGCCGATCTGTATCCAGGGAAAAAGCTGACCATGGATACGATCCTGCCGGCCGAGCTGGTCGCCGCAGCACGGCGCGTGGTCGAGGCCAATCGTGCCCTTGGGCGCCGGATCACCGTTGCCGAAAGCTGCACCGGCGGGTTGGTCGCGGCAGCGCTAACCGAAATCCCCGGATCGTCGGAAGTCCTGCAGGCGGGCTTCGTCACCTATTCGAACGACGCCAAACTGCGCACGCTCAACGTCAGCCATGACGTCATTGATACCTTTGGCGCGGTTTCGGTGGCAACGGCATGGAGCATGGCGCAGGGTGCACTGGAGGCGTGCGATGCCGATGTCGCAGTGGCCATCACCGGGGTTGCAGGACCAGATGGCGGCACCTTGAAGAAGCCGGTCGGCACCGTGGTTTTTGCGCGCGCAGAACGCGGCGGTGACCCTGCCAATGTCGTTGCAGATCGCCGCGATTTCGGTGATCTGGGTCGCGGCGGGATAAGGCTTCAGGCGGCGCTGTGTGCGCTTGAGCTGTTGCTGCCAGCGACGGCGGCTGCGTTCCCCGAAGCGTAGAGCACCGCTGCGCGATCCTCGAACGCGCCGATCATCTTGCGCAGCGCGCGATCGAACACCTGCCCGGCGAGCATTTCGAAAACCTTGTTCTTGAACGCGAAATCGACGCTGAAATCGACGAGACAGCCGCCCTGCGCATCGGGCCGGAAACTCCATTCGTTGCGCAGATATTTAAGCGGACCATCAAGATACTCGACGTGGATCTTGCCTGGTCGGGCCTTGGCAACGCGCGAGGTGAACGTCTCGCGCAGGCCCTTGAAGCCGACGATCATGTCAGCAATCATCAATGCTTCGCCATTCTGGCGTACGCGGATCGCGGAGACCCAGGGCAGAAATTCGGGATAGCGCGCAACATCGGCGACCAGATCGAACATCTGATCGGGTGTGTACGGCAGACGGCGGGTTTCGCTGTGACGGGGCATCGAAAGAGCTGAGCCTCAACCGCGCGCCAGCTGCGCCTCGCGGGCGGCGCGCAGCCGGGCGAAATCGTCGCCCGCGTGATAGCTGGAGCGGGTCAGCGGCGAACTGGCAACAAGCAGGAAGCCTTTCGCGCGCGCGATTGCGGCATAGGCATCGAACGCCTGAGGCGTGACGAACTCGATTACCTTGGCATGGCGTGGCGTCGGCTGCAGATATTGCCCCATCGTCAGAAAATCAATGTCGGCGGAACGCATATCGTCCATCACCTGATGGATCTCCAGCCGTTCCTCGCCAAGACCGAGCATCACGCCCGATTTGGTGAAAATCGCGGGGCTGTGCCGCTTGACGCTTTCGAGCAGCCGCAGCGACGCATAATAACGGGCGCCCGGCCGGATCGTTGGATAGAGCCGGGGGACGGTTTCCAGATTGTGATTATAGACGTCTGGCCCTGCCTCGACGATCGATTCAACAGCAGCTTGCGCCTTGTTCCTGAAATCGGGCGTTAGGATTTCGATTGTCGTTTTGGGCGTCGTCCGGCGCAGCGCTTCAATCACTTTGACGAACTGGCTGGCGCCGCCATCGGGCAGATCATCACGATCGACCGAGGTGATGACGATATGTTCCAGGCCCAGTTCTGCAGCGGCATCTGCCGTGTGCTGTGGTTCCAGTGGATCGACCGCGCGCGGCATCCCCGTCTTCACGTTGCAAAAGGCGCAGGCACGCGTGCAGGTATCGCCAAGAATCATCACGGTAGCGTGCTTCTTGGTCCAGCATTCGCCGATATTCGGGCAGGCGGCTTCCTCGCAGACCGTATTCAGGTTCAGCCGTCGCATCATTGCCTTGGTTTCGGCAAAGCCGACGCTGGTCGGCGCCTTGACGCGGATCCAATCGGGCTTTCGCTGGCGCCCTCCGGGGAGAGTGGCTGGGCTGGCGAGCGGTGACATCTCGTTCATTGGCATCACATAGCGACGGTTGTCGCCGCTTGCCAGTCCCGCCACCGCGCGGCAATGATCCAAGCCATGCCCGATTTCAGGAAGCTCGTTGACGGTTATCACCGGTTCCGCACCACCGATTGGCCGCGTGAACGCGCGCGCTGGGAAGCGCTGACCGAGGGCCAAAGCCCGGCGGTGATGATCATTTCCTGCTCTGACAGCAGGGTCGATCCAGCCCAGGTGTTCGATACCTCGCCGGGCGAAATTTTCGTGGTGCGCAACGTCGCCAATCTCGTCCCCCCATTTGAGGAGGATTCGGCCCGACACGGCGTTTCGGCAGCAGTCGAATTCGCCGTGACGCAACTCGGCGTCCGGCAGATCGTGGTCCTCGGCCACGGATCATGCGGAGGCGTCAGCGCGGCATTGTCGCAGAGTTTTGCAGGACGAAAGCCCGGTGAGGGTGGGTTCATCGCGCACTGGGTCGATCTGCTCGACGATGCTCGCGAGCGGATCATCGCCGAACATGGCACCGGGCCGGCAGCAGCTCACGCCCTGGAACTCGAAACGGTGCGGGTCAGCATCGCCAATCTCCGCAGCTTCCCCTTCATACCGCCGCGTGAAGCCGATGGTCGGCTGATCCTGCGTGGCGCCTATTTCGCGATTGCCGATGGCGTTTTGCATGTCATGGACGAGCAAGGCGATTTCAGCCCCGCTTGAGGGGTAGAACCGTCAGCCCCCACCGGGCCCCTTGGCACGACCGGGGGTATGCCCATGGCCCTCATCCGCCGTGCGCGGCCGCTTGCTCCAATCGATATGGTAGAGATCGAAGCGCCGATCCGCCAGATTGCGCACCGTGCCCTCTGCGCGTGCCCAAGTGAGATCGGCGAGGTTGACGTCGGCGATTGTCATCGTCTCGATATTTTCGCTGGCCTCGGCGGCAATGCCGTCGCGCGCAAACGGAAAATCGCACGGCGTGAGGATGCAGGATTGGGCGTATTGGATGTCCATATTGTCGACGCCCGGCAGATTGCCGACATTGCCCGCCATCACTACAAAGCACTGGTTCTCGATCGCCCGGGCCTGCGCGCAATAGCGTACCCGCATATAGCCCTGTCGATTGTCGGTGCAGAAGGGCACGAACAGGATGCGCGCGCCTTCATCGACCAGGCGGCGGGCAAGTTCGGGAAACTCGCTGTCATAACAGATCAAGACGCCGATCGGCCCGACATCGGTTTGGATCACATCGACTGAATCGCCGCCCTTGATCTTCCACCAATAGGCTTCGTTGGGCGTTGGGTGGATCTTTTCCTGGGCGTGGATCGAGCCATCGCGCAGGCAGACATAGGCGACATTCTGGATGTCGCCATCGTCGGTGCGGGTGGGGTGCGATCCACCAATGATATTGATGTTGTAGCGCAGCGCCATCCGGGAGAGTTCTGCAACCAACGGCGCGCGGTGTTCGGTCAACCGGTCGATCGCCTCCATCGGCGAGAGCTTGGCGGTTTCGAACGAGAGCAGCGACAGCGTGAACAACTCGGGGAAGACGACGAAATTGGCGCGATAATCGGACGCGATATCGACGAAATATTCGATGTTGCGGATGAATTCGTCAAAATCGGCGACCGCGCGCGCCTGAAGCTGGACGGTCGCGAGGCGAACGCTCTCGACGTCGCGGGGAACGCGAAATTCAGGTGGCTCATTCGCATCGACATAGGGGTTGCGCCACACCATGTGCGCCGCGAACCCCGCCGAGGCGCTGTCGCTCGGCAGATAATCGTTCAGCACGCCGATCGGCGCGAAGCCGTTGTTGAGCTGGAAGCCGATAACCTGATCGCGGATCTTGCCGTCGGCCACCTTCGCGAGATAATCGGCGGGTCCGGAAACCCGCGCGCGTACCCGGCGATACCCGGGCATGCGCCCGCCGAAAACGATGCCGCGCAGTTCGAGTCGCTCGGCGAGCGTGCGCCGCGCCTCGTACAAACGCTTGCCGATCCGCAGGCCACGCTGATCGGGGTCGACGGCCATTTCGATGCCATATAGCCAATCGCCAGTTGGATCGTGGCGGCTGCCGAAGCCGTTGCCCGAAATCGTCTCCCAATCATGCGGGAAGAGCGCGATTGCCTCGTCGATCCGGGAGGAGGCGCAATACCCCACGATGCATTCATCGAACACCGCGACGAACTGGCCATCGGGGAAATTATTGATCTGCCCGCGCACCATGCCGACGCTGTAATTGCCCATCGCGGGATAGACCCGGCCGATCAACGCCAAGATGTTCTGGATATCGCCTTGCTCGGCAGTGCGGATGGTCAGTTTGGCGGTGGCTTGTCGCCGCATGGGTGTTTGATCCTTATCGGGTTCGGTCGGACCCGTATCACGACTAGCGGCTTGCCGCGCTTCTGGCCAATGCCGCGATCGATCAACGCGCAACCGGCCCGATCGTCCCCCACGGTGCTTGCGCCGTCGCCAAGCCGGCGCTACGCAGCCGCTTTAATGCAGCCTTCCGATCATCGCCCCGCTTCCCTGATCCCGGGACGCGCCGTCTTCCCGCATCGGGACCTGACAGGTATCGACGGCCTCCAGCCACATGAGATCACGTTTCTGCTCGATGAGGCCGAGCACTGGATCGAAGTGAACCGCAGCCGCGCCAAAAGCGAGAAACGGCTTGAGGGCCTGACGCTGATCAACGCATTCTTCGAGAACAGCACGCGGACGTTGCTGTCGTTCGAAATCGCGGGCAAGCGGATGGGGGCAGATGTCGTCAATATGCACGCTGCCCAATCGAGCGTGAAAAAGGGCGAAACGCTGATCGATACCGCGATGACGCTGAACGCGATGCGCGCCGACATGCTCGTCATCCGCCATCAAAGCTCGGGCGCGGTGAAGCTGATTGCGGGAAAGGTCGATTGCCCCGTGCTCAATGCAGGTGATGGGCGCCACGAACATCCAACGCAGGCGCTGCTCGATGCGCTGACGATCAGGAGAAGGCGCGGCAGCATTGCCGGACAGCGCGTGGTGATCTGCGGCGATGTGATGCACAGCCGGGTCGCGCGATCCAATATCCTGGCGCTGACCGCGCTTGCCGCCGAGGTGCGCGTCGTCGCGCCGTCAACGCTGATGCCCGCCGAGATCGAGCGGATGGGCGTGAGCGCCTCCACTGATTTCGATGCAGCGCTTGAGGGCGCCGATGTGGTGATGATGCTGCGCTTGCAGAATGAGCGGATGTCGGGCGCGTTCATCCCTTCGACTCGCGAATTTCATGCGCGCTACGGGCTGACGACCGAGCGGCTGGCGTGCGCCAAGGCCGATGCGCTGGTGATGCACCCCGGGCCGATGAACCGCGGCGTCGAAATCGATTCGGCAGTCGCTGACGATCCCGAGCGATCGGCGATTACCGAGCAGGTCGAGATGGGCGTTGCAGTTCGGATGGCGTGCCTCGACGTGCTAACGAGGCGCGCCCGCGGGATTAAGGGCTGGGCATGACGCCGCCGCTCGCCTTCGCCAACGCCCGCCTGATCCTACCCGGTGGTGAACAGCTGGGTGCGTTGCTCGTCAGCGACGGACTGATCGCAGCCGCCGGCGAGATCGAAGTGCCGGCAGGGGTCGACGTGATCGATCTGGGTGGCGCCCTGCTCGCCCCCGCGATCGTCGATCTGGGCGTGTTCGCGGTCGATATGGCGGCGTGCCATGCCGGCGGCATCGTCCGGATTGGCCTGATGCCCGATCAATC
>JBBQAG010000006.1:0-53015 GCA_038315875.1 Sphingomonadales bacterium
ACTCCGGCGGGAGGAGGGTTAGATCGCGTTCGGCAGCCCAGTATCGAGCCCAGTATCAGGCGCAGGATCGGGCTCAGTAATTTGGCGATCCTAGCCGCGCTTCAACTGCTGGCTGAAATCGGTTGCGGCGACGGCAAGGCCGGATGATTGCGCAGCGACCGCTTCGGCAAGACGGGTGAGCAATCCGGCGAGTTCGACCGCGACTTCCGCCTGCGTCGACACATCGCGAAGATCGACACCAACGGCAAGCGCCCCAGCGGCAGCCTGATCGACGCTGCTGCCGATATCGTCGGTCGCGCGCTCCTGCTGGACGATCGCGGCGGCGATATCGGTGGCGCCGCTGGCGATCCGCGAGACATTGCCGCCGATCGCAAGGATCGATTCGGCGGCGTCCGCTGCACATCGATCCATATCGGCGATGTTGGCAGCGATCTCGGCGGCGGCCTGCTGCGTCTGCATCGCGAGCGCCTTTACCTCGCCTGCGACAACCGCGAAGCCTTGCCCCGCCGTGCCCGATCGCGCTGCCTCGATCAGGGCGTTGAGGGCGAGAATGTTGGTCCGCGAGGCTATGGTTTCGATTGTCGCGACGATGCCACTGACGGTACGGCTGTGCCCCGCGAGCGCGGCGGCGTGATCGCTTGCCAACCGGGCGGCCAGTTCAGCAGTCGCGGTGGCGGCGACCTGGCCACTCACTTCGCGGCCGATCTCGGCGATCGCGCCGCGCATCTGTTTGGTCGCGCGGGTCGCTGCCTGCATCGATCCCGCCACCGCATCGGCACGGTGCTGGACCGCGCTGGTCCGCTGCTGAGTCGCCTCCCCTGCGCGCGACAGCCGCGCGGTCGAATCGCCGAGTTCAGCCACAACCACGCCCAATTGTTCGACGACCGCAAGCACGCTGGTCTCGAACCGGGTTGCGTGAATGGCCATGGCGTCGCGGCGGGCGGCTTCGGCTTCGGCGCGCTCGCTTTCGCGGCGGTGTTGCGCGGACTGGAGCAATTGATGGCGCTCTTCGGCACTCGCCGCCTGCTCCTCGCCACGCCGCTTTTCGAGCAATTGCAGATCGAGCGCTGCCTTTGCCCGTTCAGTGAACAATTCCGCCTGCCCCAAGAACATCGTCGACAAGATGGTGACGAATAACGTGATCGCGCCGGTATAGACCCAAGCCTGGCCAATCAACGACGCAAGATCGATGGCAAGCCGCAACGCAACGATCGTCATGAAGAACACAGCGGCACCCGGCATCAGCGCGAAGATCATGCCGCCTGCACAAATCACCGCCACCGTCATGCACGCTATTGCCACCCGATCAACGCCGATCGGTGCTGCCTGAATGCCCCAGATCAAGATGAACCAAGCCATCCCCATGGTCACCGCGTAAAGCGCAAGGGCATTCCGGGCCTCAGCGATGGTCGCATAGTCTCTGCGCCCGAACCGGGCGCTTGGCAGTAGCAACAGGCCTGCTGCCACCGTCATCGCCAATGGCAGGGCCACGAGCAGCAGGGCCGGGTTGTTCAGCTGCCAAGCATACATGACCGCCAGCGCAAAGGCGCAGACGATATTCGGTACCGCGATTGCCTCGATCGCGCGCATCGTCACGGCGATCCGATCGGAAAAATTCGGGCCGTCAGGTGATATCACGGCCCGCCAGCGCAACGCGACGCTGCGCACGCTCAGCCACGCCCACAGGAACGGTCTTGCCCACATCGTTTCACCATTGGCACAATTGTCGTTAAAGAAATGCGAGTGGCGGGCGGCGGCGCAACGCCCTATCTGGACAAGATGGCCAGCCGCTTCGACACCTTGCCGCATCGCCGCGCGATCATTGATCGGCGCGCGGTTGCCGATCTGCTCGCTACACTGCCATCGAGCGATCCGGCGACGATGCGGCATGCCGCCACCGGCCCATTGAAAAAGGCACTGGCGGCGGGACGGGCGGAGATCGCTAATCGGCTGATCGAGCACCCTTCGCGCGGGCTGGAAGCAGCGGCGGCCCAGGCATTTCTTGTCGATCAGATCGTGCGACTGCTGTATGATTTCATTACCGAGCGCCTCTATCCAAAGCCCAACGCCACCACCAGCGAGCGGATCACGCTGATCGCGGTGGGCGGCTATGGCCGCGGCGAGATGGCGCCTTTTTCCGATGTCGATATCGGCTTTCTCACGCCCTGGAAGCAGACCGCCTGGTCTGAACAGGTGATCGAATCAATGCTGTACGCGCTGTGGGATTTGGGGCTCAAGATCGGCCATTCGTCGCGCTCGATCGACGAGATGGTGCGGCTGGCCAAGGCCGATATGACGATCCGTACCGCGCTGCTGGAGGCGCGCTATGTATGGGGCGATACCGATCTGTACGACGAGGCCGCGCGCCGCTTTCGCGCCGAGGTGCAGGCCGGTACCGAACGGGCGTTCATCGCCGGCAAGCTCGCCGAGCGCAACGAGCGGCACCGCAAGATGGGCGACAGCCGATATGTCGTCGAACCCAATGTGAAGGAAGGCAAGGGCGGCCTGCGCGATCTCCACACGCTGTTCTGGATGGGCAAATACGCCTATCATGTTCGCAGCGTCGCCGAACTCGTCGAAGCCGGTCTGCTGACCAGGATGGAATATCGCCAATTCCACCGCGCCGAAAACTTCTTGTGGGCGGTGCGCTGCCATCTGCACCTGATCGCAGGCCGCGCCGAGGAGCGGCTGACCTTCGATGTCCAGCGCGAGATCGCCGAGCGGATGCGTTATGCTGATCGGCTCGGTGCATCGCGCGTCGAACGCTTCATGCGTCATTATTTCCTGCAGGCAAAAACCGTTGGCGATCTGACGGGGGTATTTCTTGCCCATCTCGATGAAAGCTTTGCCGCCCGCGGGCGTCGCTTCGGGTTGCCGACGCTGAGGCGCAGCCCGCGCAAGCTCGATGGGTTCGTGCTGGATCGCGGGCGCCTGGCCCTGCCCGCCGACGATTTCTTTGCCCGCGACCCGATCCGCCTGATCGAAATCTTTGCGCTTGCCGACAAGCACGGGCTGGAAATCCATCCGCTCGCGATGCGCGCCGCATCGCGCGATGCCAAACTGGCAGATGATATCCGCACCGATCCCCGCGCCAACGCGCTGTTCCTCGATGTGCTGACATCGCCGCGCAATCCCGAGACGGTGTTGCGCTGGATGAATGAAGCCGGTGTGTTCGGCCGGTTCGTGCCCGATTTCGGCCGCGTCGTCGCGCAGATGCAGTTCGACATGTACCACCACTATACCGTCGACGAGCATTCGATTCGGGCGATCGGCCTGCTCGCGCGAATCGAACGCGGCGATCTCAAGGAAGATCACCCGCTCGCCGCCGGTATTCTCAGCCGGATCGTGTCGCGGCGGGTGTTGTATGTCGCGGTGCTGCTCCACGATATCGCCAAGGGACGCGGCGGCGATCATTCGGTGCTGGGCGCCGAAGTCGCGATGCGGCTGTGTCCGCGCCTCGGCATGTCGCCCGCCGAAACCGAGACGGTCGCGTGGCTGGTGCGCTGCCACCTGCTGATGTCTGCGACGGCCTTCAAGCGCGACCTCGCCGATTTCAAGACGATCCTCGATTTCGCCGAAATCGTGCAGAGCCCGGAACGGCTGCGTTTGTTGCTCGCCCTTACCGTCGTCGATATCCGCGCTGTAGGGCCCGGCGTTTGGAACAGCTGGAAGCGCCAGTTGCTCACCGACCTGTATGAGCTGGCCGAGGAGGTGCTTCGGCTTGGCCACAAGCAGAATGGGCGGGCCGAACGGATCACGGCCAAGCAGGCAGCGCTTGCAGAAGCGCTGGCATGGGAGCCGGCGCGCTTTGCAGCTCTGGTCGCGCGCCTGCCCGAGCCCTATTGGATCGCCGAGCCACAGGATGTTCTTGAGCGCAACGCCCGGATGGTGGCGGCGGCGGGGGACGCCAGGTTGTCGATCGAGGCACGGGTCTATCCCGAGCGGGGCGCGACACTTGTGACGCTCTATGCGGCCGATCATCCAGGGTTGTTCTACCGCGCGGCAGGCGCGATCCATCTCGCCGGCGGCAACATCATCGATGCCCGCATCCACACAACGCGTGACGGCATGGCGCTCGACAATTTCCTGGTGCAGGATCCGTTCGGGCGCCCATTCGACCGCCCCGAACAGATCGACCGGCTGCGCGGCTCGATCGAGGATGCGCTTGCCAATCGCGGGCGCCAGTCCGAACGGCTCAAGGCAAAGCCGCTGCCGCGCCCGCGCGCCGAGGCATTTGATATCGAGCCGATCGTGCTTGTCGACAATGCCGCATCGAACCGCTTCACCGTGGTGGAAGTCAACGCACGCGACGGTCCTGCCCTGCTCAACCGGCTCGCGCTGGCACTATTCCAATCGAAGGTGATGATCCATTCAGCGCATGTCGCGACCTATGGCGAGCGGGCCGTCGATACTTTTTACCTGACCGATCTGCTGGGCGACAAGATCAGCAGCGGGCAGCGACTGAGATCGATCGAACGCCGCCTGCTGGGCGCTGCGGCGAACGAGGGGGAATGGGCACAAGCGGCCTGATCCAGGCCGTATCGAGGGGAAGTGACATGGCTGTGCTGGCAATTGGTGGATTGTTCTTTCGCGCGCGAGACCCGGATGCGCTCAATACATGGTACCGCGAAAATCTGGGCATCGGCGCTGGTTGCGCCGCCGAGGAGACCGGCCCGATCGAAGAATGGGTTTGGAAGACGCAGGGCGGCCCGGTGGTTTTCGCCCCCTTCAAGGCGGACACTGATTATTTTGCGGCGGACAAGCAATGGATGCTCAACCTGCGCGTGACCGATCTTGAAGGCATGTGCGAACAGCTGAACGCAGCCGGCATCCAGGTGGAAACGCGGCCCGAGTGGGATTCACCCGAAACCGGCAGTTTCGCGCGCATCCACGATCCGGAAGGCAATGCGATCGAGCTTTGGGAAGCGCCGCCCAGTTAGGCTGGTAAGTCGTTACGCAGAGGGCGAATTCTCTTCCGGAACACATTTTGAAATCGGTGGTTGACGCCTCGATGGCCCGCCATTCCGGCGGATACCGGATGAGGAGGTATGCATGTCCGTTCTCGACAAAATGGTTGCCGCAGTGACGCCCCCGGAAAGCGATGAAGCCCGTGCCGAAGCGCGCGCCAAGGCCGAAGCCGCCGCGACGCCTGACAGCTGGCTGGCCGATATCCTCGATCATCACCGTGGCATCGAGGCGCAGTTCGAAGTCCTGAAGGCCGCCCATGATCCGCAAGCCCGCATCGCCGCGCAAAAGAAGCTCGGCGAGTTGCTCACCGCGCATTCGATAGCGGAGGAAGTGGCAATCTATCCGGCAATGGCCGGGCACCGTCAGGTCGCCCATGCCGAGCTTGCCTATCAGGAGCAATCAGCGGCCAAGATGGAAATGGGCCTACTCGAAAATCTCGACCCAATGAGCGAGGATTATGAGGACAAGCTCGAGCATATTCGCGGCGCGGTCGCCCATCACGTCTATTCCGAAGAAGGCACGTGGTTCCTCGATCTCGCCGAAAGGGCGCCTGAAGAACAGGCGAAAATCACCGCTCGCTACCGCGAGGAATATGGCCGTTATTTCGGCAAGTCCATGTGATCTGGATCATCCCGCCGGCGTGCGCCAGCGGGGTTTTCCCTTCTAAGTTGACACCCATTATTTCTCCGCAGACAAGTAGTGGATGCTCAACTCGCGCGTGACCCGTCTCCGCACCGTCGCCAGGGCCGCTTCGCGCGATGCTGCACTGCGCGCGCTTCCAGTCATCGCCATGCTGCTTATCTCCGCTTCGGACGAAAAGAAGAGCAAAAGTGGGTTCGCCGTCTGGATAGCATTGGCAGCAGTGTTCATCGCGCTTGGTGCATCAGCGGGTACACGGCTCACCAAGGGATCGCGAACGACCAAGGGCAAAGCGGATGGTGGCAGCGACGCCCTTGCCGCCAGCCAGGGACCTGCCGAGTCGCATGACGGCAACCATCATAACGGTCATGGCGACCACGGCGTTAGCGATGGGGCGGACGGTGGCGGCGGGGATGGCGGCGGCGACTGATCGCCGCCCGACGCATCACTTCGGCGCGAGCACCATCAGCATCTGGCGACCTTCCATGCGCGGATAGGCCTCCACCTTTGCGGTTTCGACGACATCGGCCTGGACGCGCTGGAGCAGCGCCATGCCGAGCTGGCCGTGGCTAAGCTCACGACCGCGAAAGCGCAGCGTGATCTTCACCTTATCGCCCTCATCGATAAACTCGGCGACCTTCTTCATCTTCGTATCATAATCATGATCGTCGATGTTGGGACGCATCTTGATCTCCTTGATCTCCTGCGTCTTTTGCGATTTCCTGGCGGCGTTGGCCTTTTTCTGGGCCTCGTATTTGAACTTGCCGACATCGAGAAACTTGGCAACGGGCGGATCGGCGTTGGGCGACACCTCGACCAGATCGAGGCCGACGCTCTGCGCCTGCTCCATCGCCTCGCGCGTGTACATCACGCCTAGATTTTCACCGTCCTGATCGATCACCCGCACCTTGGGGGAGACGATGAACTCATTGAATCGCGGGCCGTTGATCGGCGGTGGCGCGAGCGGGCGCCGGGTCATGGGAGGACGTATGGGTATTGCTCCTGTAGATGTTTGATTGGCCTATATAGAGAATTTTCGGCGCGGGCGAAAGGTGCTGCGGCCCGATCAGGCAAGATCGGGCGGCAGCGCCTCTTCACGGAGCCGTGCGATGACCGAGTCCAGGCCCAGCACTTCCTGGCGCGCATCGGCGCCCAGAGGCCTGAGCGCCACCGTACCCTCTTCGGCCTCGCGCTTGCCGATCACGAGCAGGTTGGGGACTTTCGCCAGCGAATGTTCGCGAACCTTGTAGTTGATCTTTTCGTTGCGCAGATCGGTTTCGATGCGCAGCCCCGCCGCACGCAGCTTTTCAGCAACCTCGTGCGCATACTCATCCGCGTCGGATACGATCGTCGCGACCACCGCCTGCACGGGCGCCAGCCATAATGGGAAGCGCCCGGCATGATGCTCGATCAGGATGCCGAGAAAGCGTTCGAACGTGCCCAGGATCGCGCGGTGGAGCATCACCGGACGATGCCGCTCACCATCCGCGCCGACATAGGACGCATCGAGTCGCTCGGGCAGAACATAATCGAGCTGCAACGTGCCGCACTGCCACGTCCGGCCGATCGCATCGGTCAGATGGAATTCGAGCTTCTGACCATAAAAAGCGCCTTCGCCGGGCAGTTCCTCATATTTATAGGTGTCGTTCAGCCGTCCCGCCTGGCGCAATGCCTCCCGCAGGCCGCCCTCTGCGCGGTCCCACAACGCATCGTCGCCGGCCCGATTATCGGGGCGCAAGGCGAGCTTGATCATGTAGGATTCGAAGCCGAGATCACGATAAATGGCATCGAGCAGGTCGCAGAACGCGCGCGTCTCCGCGACGATCTGATCCTCGGTACAGAATATATGCGCATCGTCCTGCGTGAACTGGCGGACGCGCATGATACCATGCAGCGCGCCATGCGCTTCATTTCGGTGGCAGCAGCCGAATTCGGCGAGGCGCAGCGGCAGATCGCGATAGGATTTGATCCCCTGGCGAAACACTTGGACATGCGCCGGGCAATTCATCGGCTTCAGTGCCATCAGGTCGCCGACGCCTGTCAGCACCGGCTTGTCGGGGTCCGTCCCCGGCACCTCGTCAGGCACAACGAACATATTCTCGCGAAACTTGCCCCAATGGCCCGATGCCTCCCACAGCTTGGCATCCATCAGCTGCGGCGTCTTGATCTCGGCATAACCGGCGGCATCGAGCTTGCGGCGCATATACGCCTCCAGCGCGCGCCACATCACCCAGCCCTTTGGGTGCCAGAACACCGACCCCTGCGCCTCGGACTGGAGGTGGAACAGGTCCATCTCGGCGGCGATCTTGCGGTGATCGCGCTTGGCGGCTTCTTCCAGTCGAACGAGGTGTTCGGCCAGCTGCTTCTTGTTGAGCCAGCCAGTGCCATAAATCCGGCTGAGCATCGCGTTGTTCTGGTCGCCGCGCCAATAAGCACCCGAGACGCGCGTGAGCTTGAAGGCTTCGAGATCGAGCTTGCCCGTCGACGCAAGATGCGGCCCGCGGCACATATCGAGCCAGTCCTCGCCCGACCAATAGACCGTCAGAGGCTCATCGCCAGGCAATTCGGCGGCCCATTCGGCCTTGAAGCTCTCGCCCTGCTGCTTCCAGCGGCTGATCAGCGTCGCCCGGTCCCAGACTTCGCGGCGCAGGGGCTTGTCCGCCCGGATAATGCCGCGCATCGCCTCTTCGATCGCCGGCAGGTCCTCCTCGGTGAAGGGCCCGTGCTCGGCAGTCGGCGCGAAATCATAATAGAAGCCGTCATCGGTCGAGGGGCCAAAGGTAATCTGCGTGCCGGGGAACAGCTGCTGTACGGCTTCTGCCAGCACATGCGCGAAATCATGACGCGCCATTTCGAGCGCATCGGCTTCATCCCTCGACGTGACCAGCGCGAGCTTCGCGTGGCCTTCAAACGGGCGCGTGATATCGCGCAGCTCGCCATCGACGCGCGCGCCAATCGCGGCCTTGGCGAGACCGGGGCCAATCGCAGCGGCGATATCCGCAGGGGTCGTCCCCGGCGCGACTTCGCGAACCGAACCGTCGGGGAGCGTGATCGAATAAAGGTCGTTCATGATCGTTCCTGTCGCATGGGCCGCGCTTATGCACAAAGGCGGCGATTGGGAAAGGGCGGAACGAGGAAGGAGCGCCAGCCTACCCCGTTCACCGGGGAAGACTGAGCGTGAGCGTCAGCCGGTGACGCGCAGACCCGAGCCCCCCGGGATAACCCGGGTGGTGGTGGTAGTCGTGGGGGCGGCTTGGTACGTCATCAGACAGAAGCTATACGCGCGAGTTTGTTAAAACAAGTCACCGCATCGATTGCCCCCGCGACCTTGGCAGGCATTGTGTAGCTAGCCACGCCTAGCCTATTCTGTTTCGACACGAACCTTCCGGAGAATGCGCATGCTCGACTTGACCCGTCCCGAAGGATCAGAGCCGCAGGATTTCAACCTGTCCCGTCGCGGCGCGGTGGCAAGCATGTTCTTTGCAGGGTACGCCATTTCCGCCCTCGCTGCCGATGCCAAGCCGATCACGACCCCCGACGAGGGGTTGATCATCGAGGAGGTGATGATCCCGAATGGTGCGCCCAAGCCCCTGCCCGGCTATGTCGCGCGGCCCAAGGCGGCGGGGCGACATCCGACGATCCTCGTCACCAACGAGATTTTCGGCATCCATGCCTATATCAAGGATATCTGCCGTCGACTGGCCAAGCTTGGCTATGTCGCGATCGCGCCCGATTATTTCTACCGCGCCGGCGTCGACCTGCCCGCGCTCAGCGATTTCAAACAGATCCTGCCGGTCGTCCAGCAGGCCACACCCGATCAGGTCGACGGCGACGTGACGGCGACAACCGATTGGGCCAAGGCGCAGGGCTTTGTTGCTGCAAAGAAGATCGGCATCACCGGCTTTTGCTGGGGCGGCGCCGTCGTCTGGCGATCGGCGATGGTCAATCCAGACATCAGGGCGGGCGTCGCCTGGTACGGCCAGCTCAAGCCACTGATCGCGCGCGCAGGTGAACTGAAGGCGCCAGTGCTTGGTCTTTACGGCGCGCTGGACCAGGGCATCCCGCAGACCGATGTGTCGGCGATGCTCGATGCGCTCAAGGCCGCGGGGAAGAAGGGATCGGACATCAAGGTCTATGCCGACGCCCAACACGGTTTCCACGCTGATTACCGGGCTAGCTATAACGAGGCAGATGCCAAGGATGGCTGGGCCCGACTGCTCGCGCATTTCAAGGCGAATGGAGTGGCGTAAGGCGGGGGGCGTATGACGCGGACAGTCGGCAAGCGCGTCGCTTAATGTCTGCAGCGGTAACGCCTTGCCTTCATTCGGGATCGCGTTAGCATTCCACTGAATGACAATTATGTTGCCACCAGCGAACAGATTAGCGGCCGAAGGAATTGCAGCCTTGCGCCGGGGCGACGTCGCCGCTGCCCGTGATTTCCTCAAGCGCGCGGTCGAGGCTGGCGGCGCGTCGACCGATGTGCTTTTTGCCCTGGCGCAGGCGTGTCGCGCCAATGGTGACGATGACGGCGACAAGGCCGCGCTGTCGCAAGTTCTTGCCGCCGAAACCAGAAACATCCCTGCGCTGCTGATGATGGCCGAGGCGCATGCTCGTACCGGGGGGGATCGCGGCGCGGTCGCCTATTATCGCACCGCACTGGCCACTGCGTCGACGCCAGGCCAGACCTTTACCGAGGCGGTCGTTGCAGGCCTGCGGCGCGGCGAGCAGTTCCTTGGCGAAGCAAATCGCCGGTTCGAAGAGCATCTGGGGGTGACGGTATCGGATCGCGGCGCCACCAAACGGGTTCGCGAGACGATTGACCTGCTGCTCGGCAAGACCGAATTATATCTGCAGCAGCCGTCGATGCTCTATTTCCCGGGCCTTCCCCAGCGCGCGTTTTTCGAACGCGAAGAGTTCGACTGGATCCCGGCATTGGAAGCCGCGGTGCCCGACATGCGGCGCGAACTGACAGCCATATTGAACGATGATGTGGCTTTTACGCCCTATGTCTCGGGATCGGCGGATCGGCCGGCGCCGGCCAATCCGCTGTTCAACGATCCGAGCTGGGGCGCCTTTTATCTGCTGCAGAACGGGGCTCCCGTCGCTGAAAACGCCGCGCGCTGCCCTGCCGTGATGGCGGCGCTTGAGAATGCGCCGATTCCCCGGATCAGCGGACGCTCGCCAATGGCGCTGTTCTCGCTGCTTCGGGCGGGAACGCACATCCAGCCGCATCACGGCCTGCTCAATACCCGGCTGATCTGCCACGTGCCGCTGATTGTCCCGTCCGGGTGCCGCCTGCGCGTTGGCAGCGAAACCCGCGAACCGCGCGAAGGCGAGGCGCTGATTTTCGACGATTCGTTCGAGCATGAAGCATGGAATGACGGCGCATCGTCGCGAATTGTTCTGCTGTTCGAGATCTGGCGGCCCGAGCTGGCGGCTGACGAGCGCGACCAGCTGACGCGAATTTTCGAAGCGATTGACCAATATAATATGGACGAAGTCGACAGCGGCTGACCCGCCCATTTCGACCGCTGGCAAAAGCGAACTTGCTTGAAAGCAGAGTCGAGCCGCTAAGCGATCCCGAACGGCACAAGCTTGTTTGCCGCATCATGCCCAATGTCAGCAACGCCCAGATAGGGCACGCCCATATCGGCGCACCACCGCGTGATCATCGTTGCGATCGGCTCGGTCCATGGGGGATCATTGGGCTGGATATCGCTGATCCTGCCGAGCCTTACGCCAGCCACGCCCCGTAGCTGGGTCGCATTGGCGAGCTGGAAGAGCATCCGGTCGATCCGGTAGAGCGGTTCGGATACATCCTCGATCAGCAATATGTGATCGGTCAGATCGGGCATCCATTTGCTGCCCGCAAGCGTGCTGAGGATCGCCAGATTGAAGGCAGCGCTTGGCCGCCCGGCAAGCCCGGGCTCAAGCCCGGCTCGGTCCCTTGCGACCAGCCAGCCAAGCGCGCGATCGACCGCAGCCTCGCCGCCTTCGCGCAGGATATCGGCGAGCAGCGGGCCATGCACCGGCCTGCCAATCCGCCGGGCATAAAGCGCCCCGAGCAGAAATCCGATATCGGAATAGCCGAGATAGGTCTTCGCCGCCGCCGCCGGCCCAAGCCGATCGATGACGCTCGCCAGGATGCGGTTTGATCCATAGCCGCCCCTAGCGAACCACACCGCGTCGATCGCGGGATCGTTCGCGATCTCAAGAAATGCGGCCGCGCGTGCCGCATCGGGGCCGGCGAAATGGCCATCGCTCAGGAAGCATTGCGGGTGGATGACGAGTTCGGCCTGCGGATACAGCGCCGCGCAGTGCGCACGCGCGAGCTCTGCGGTCGCAAGATCGATGCCCTTGGCGGGCGCCACCACTCCGATCCGCATCTCGCCTCCTTGCCCTGCGTTTCAAATCCCGCGATAGCGCGCGGCGATGCAGCACGGCAAATCCTACTTCTTCGTCGGCATTGGCGGATCGGGCATGATGCCGCTCGCGATGATCCTGGCCGGGCAAGGCGCGCGCGTTGCGGGATCGGACCGCAGCCTTGATCAGGCTCGACTGCCCGCCAAGTTCGAGGCGCTGCGCGCGCTTGGCATCGATTTGTTCCCCCAGGATGGCAGCGGCATCACCAGCGCCGACCAGATCGTGATCGCGTCCGCGGCGATCGAGGCTACCGTTCCCGACATGATTGCGGCCAAGCGCGTCGGCGCCGAGCAAATGAGCCGGGCGGAACTTCTCAGCAGGCTGTTCAACGAAGCGCAGATGTCGATCGGCGTTGCCGGCACGAGCGGCAAATCGACAGTGACCGGCATGATCGGCTGGATCCTTCATGCGACCGACCGCGAGCCGACGGGGATGAACGGCGCGGTGATGAAGAATTTCGCGCGGCCAGAGGCGCCGTTTGCCAGCGCACTTGTGGGCGAAGGCGATATTTTTGTCAGCGAAGTCGATGAAAGCGACGGATCGATCGCGCTTTACGAGCCGACGATCGCGGTGCTCAACAATGTCAGTCTCGATCACAAATCGCTTGAGGAATTGCGCGCGCTGTTCGCGAACTTCGCGGCCAAGGCGGCAATGACGATCGTCAATATCGGTGACCCCGAAGCCGCCGCGCTCGCCGCATCGCTGAGTGGCGACGCCCGGACCTTCGCCATCGAGGCGCCTGCTGATTACACCGCCGAAAATCTTGTCCCAGCGCCGTTTTCGATCAGCTTCGATCTGGTGACTGCCGGCGAGCGCTGCCGCGTGACACTCGGCGTGCCCGGTCGCCATAACGTTGCAAACGCGCTGGCCGCAATCGCGGCGTGCGTTGCCGCCGGCGTCACCATCGATGCGGCGGCTCAGGCCATCGCCGATTTCACCGGCCTGCGGCGCCGGTTCGATCATGTCGGCACCGCAGGCGGCATCGCCGTGATCGACGATTTCGGGCATAATCCCGACAAGATCGCCGCCACGCTAGATACCCTCCACGCCTTTCCCGGGCGGTTGCTCGTGCTGTTCCAGCCGCACGGCTATGGCCCGTTGAAGGTTATGCGGCGCGATCTCGTGAGCAGCATCGCTGCCCGGATGGGGCCGGACGACCTGATCATCCTGCCCGATCCCGTCTATCAGGGCGGCACCACCAATCGCGAAGTGACGAGCGCCGATGTCGTCGCCGATCTGGTGGCAAAGGGTGTCGGCGCCGAGCACATCGCCGATCGTGCCGCCGCCGCAGCGCAGCTTGTCACGGCAGCGCGCAGCGGCGACCGGATCATCGTGATGGGCGCGCGCGACGATACGCTGAGCCTGCTCGCTGCCGATATGCTCGAAAAGATCGCGGCGCGGGGTGACCAACCGCCCCTCGGCTGATATATTATCGCCTTGCTATGAGGAGGTCGTCCATGTTCCGCCGCCTGTTTCTCGATCATCCAGCCTCGGTCGATGAAAGCTATGCCGAGCACTTCCGGGTCGCGAGCGGTTTCGGCATGGCGATGCTGGTCGGCGGCGCGGGCGCGGTGCTGCACGCCTTCCTGCCATTCGTCTGCCAGACGCGGGGCAGCGATACGATCAACGCCCTCCACGCGCGGCTCGTCGCCAAACGAGAGGCCAAGCGCGCGGCAACGACACAGATGAAGAGCGTGGAATACATCATCTGAGCGGCGACCAAAGTGTAAAGCGTCGTGGGAATTATATACGTGACAAAGCACACGGAGCAAGATAACGAGGCTGGCGACAGGCCGGCGCTAAGGACTAAGGCTCGCTTCCCAGAGAAGCGAGCTAGCTTCTTCGACCTTTCGGTAGAGATCGAGCAGGGTTGGGACCACTTGCCCTTGGACAGGGCCGTTCTCCCGAAATCTGATGCCGAAATCGGTGCTGAGTTTTACCTCGTCCTCGAAGGCCCCGCGCTTCGCAGTGGGATGGGTGGAACTAAGGGGGACTGTGATTATGTCCTCGCCATCGCCTGTGAACCTAATCACGCCTTCACCAGTCAATTTCTGCCATATTTCTGGAAGGATTACATTCACGACATTCGCCGGAATATCCGTAGTATAGGCGGTGAGCAGCACAAGGCGATGTTTATCAATAACGTCGAGGGCGTCGAGTTCGTAGATCGAATATGCCCCGCCAGGTTCAGGCTGACATTTCTCCAATGCTTGACCGACCTTTTTACTGGCGAGCTTTATAAGTCGTCTGCCAGGAACGTCTTTCTTGTTGTCAGGCCGATAGATTGGGAATTGGATATTCCCGTCACGATCAGTGAGGGGTCGGATGATTGCAAAATACGTCAGATCAAGAGTTGCCCTAAGATTATGGACCGCATCGCAGACAATAAGCGAGATCAAGCTGGGTATGGGTTCTTGGCGCTTTACGGACAGCGTGAGATTGCTGGTGGTTGGATCAAACCTTCGGACGATTTTGAACGGCTTTCTGGCAAGAAAGTCGCCAATGGCGTTATTCGCATCGTTGATGTGCTGCGCCGCGCGTCCTAGCTTCAGCGATGCATCAGGAGGTAAATTCATTTTGAGTAACCATGAGGATGACGTGCTCCGCCGCATGCTGAGCACGTCCCCAAGGCCGCACGAGAAGCCGCCAGAGTCAAGCGAGCAGCGACGGCGGGGCCGTCCGATAGGTGGCTCGGGGACTGGCGATAGGGCGCAGCGCTAGGGCTTCACCATCCAAGGCGGCACCATCCAACGGGTGCCGTAAGCCCCACCCTTGAACTTGCGCTTCCTGCCCATCGCAGGGTGCTTAGGCTGCGAGGCTAGCAACCCGCCGATAGGTCAGACGCTTGCCGACGATGCCGCGCAGCGCCAGATCGCGGCGCTCGTCATCGTTCACGCCAAGGGCGATGCGATTGCTGTAGCGGAAGTCGAACTCGACCAAGTAGCGCTGCAAATGCTGCGAGCCGCAGTGCTGGTACACGCCGCGCATGCCGCGCTTGAAGATGCCGAAAAAGCCCTCAATCGTGTTCGTGTGGATCGTCGCATCGCCCTTGCGGACATATTCGCCGCGCGTGTGATCGACGAACTGGTGCGAGGCGTAAGCCTTGCCGGCGCCCTTATAGAAATGCGCGCCATCCGTCATCAAATGGGCGTTCGGCGACGTATGCTGTGCGAGGATCGGTGCGATCGACGCGACGCTAAAGTGCCCCGTGAAGACAACCGACGTAGCGCGGCCCGTCGCGCGGTCGATCAGCGAAACGACCTTATTCATGTTGTGGATTGCCATGCGGCTTTCGCCGGGGACGCGTCCGATGAAAGTCTCATCGACTTCAACCGTGCCGCCGTCCGAACCCATCGGGCCGTTGTCGCCGGGGATCATCGCTTCGCGGATGCGATGCGCCATAAACCAGCCCGTCTTGTAGGTGACGCCAAGCATGCGGCTTAGCTGGTGCGAGCTAATGCCCTTCTTGCTCGACACCATCAAATGCGTTGCCAGAAGCCACTTATTGAGCGGCACCTTGCTATCGGCGAACACGGTGCCAACGGTCACGGTGAACTGCTGGCGGCACCCGTTGCACTGGACCAGCCCCTTGCGGATCGCGCCCTCGGGATGCGCCTTGGACGGCTTGCCGCGCTGGTCAGGCAAACGCTTCGCATTGACCGAGCCGCAATGCGGGCAAACGGGGCCGTCCGGCCAATGCAGAGCTTCAAGATGCTCGCGGGCTGCGTCTGCGTCGGTGAAGCGGGGGGCGGTGATGTTCGTCATGCCCTTTTATGGCCGCGTCACCGCTGCTTTGTCAAGTATATAATGTCCAGCGTCGTTGACTTATAGATTGCCAGGCGTGTAAAGCACCCTTCACACAAGGGAAAGGCTGCCCGCATGGAGATTATTCGTCGCGACCGCGCCAGCAAGGCGTATTTCAAGCGTTTCGTGCCGATCATGCTCGCTTACTGCGTGCTTGTTTTCGAATCACCGCTGTTGATCCGTGCGACGCACGCCACGGGGCCGCTGCTGTGGGGGCTGGCGGTGCTTCCCGCCCTGCCGCTGATCGGCGTGTTCTGGGTTATTGGCCAATATTTCCTCGATCTGCGCGACGACTATGTTCGACTTCTCGAGGTACGCAAGGCGCTGGTCGCCACCGGGCTGACGATGTCACTGGCGAGCGGGTGGGGTTTCCTCGAAATCTATGCGCAGGCGCCGCACATCGCGATGTTCTTCGTGCCCGTCATCTGGTTCGCCGGCCTTGGAATCGGCGCTTTCGTCAACTTCATGATCGAGCGGCGGGACGGCAGGGTGTGACCAATCGTCTGCGCGCGCTGCGCGCCGAGCGGGGCTGGAGCCAGGGCGATCTGGCGGAGCGGCTGGAGGTCTCTCGCCAAAGCGTCAACGCGATCGAGACGGGGCGGTACGACCCGTCGCTGCCGCTTGCCTTTCGAATTGCCGAACTGTTCGACCTTGCCATCGAGAATATTTTCACCAGCCCGTCGAAGGAACCGGCCCAATGAAAAACGCGATCCTTCTGGCAACCTTTGCTGCACTCCTCTGGTCGCCCGCGACATCGGCCCAGACCATGCCTGCCCCGGCGGCAGTGATCGATCCAGTCGCCACCCAATTGCCGCACATCTCCATCCAGACGATTGGGCGCGGGCCGGCGGTGTTCCTGATCCCCGGGCTCGCCTCTCCCCGCGCCGTGTGGGACGGGGTCGTGCCGCATCTCGCCAGGACACACCGTGTCTACCTTGTCCAGATAAACGGTTTTGGCGACGACGACCCCCGCGAGAACCTGAAGCCCGCGATCCTCGAAGGTGTGGCAGCCGATCTTGCAGGCTACATCGCCACCAACAAGATCGCGCATCCAGCGATCATCGGCCATTCGATCGGCGGGCTCATCGCGATGATGATGGGCGCTCGCCATCCGCAGAAGACCGGCAGCGTGATGGTCGTCGATGCTCTGCCCTTTTTCAGCCTGTTGTTCGATCCGTCGATGACGGTAGCCCGCGCATCGCCCTTTGCCGAACGGGCGCGTACACAGATACTGGCGACGCCGGTGCCGAGCATGCCGGCCACTGTCGATCCGGGCGGTATCTGGTCGATCACGCCGGGCGGACGAATCAAGGTGGCGAACTGGTCGGCAAAGGCAGATCGGCGGGTGATCGCGCAGGCCATGTACGAAGCGATGACGACCGACATTCGTGCCGAGCTTGCCCAGATTGCCGCCAAACCATTCGTCGTGCTCTACGCAACCGGGGCCGGGCCCCGCGCCAAAACACTTTGGGAGACCGCCTATGCCAGATCGCCCGCCACGCTCGTTCCCATTGCCGATAGCTGGCACTTCGTCATGCTCGATCAGCCAGCCGCCTTCGAGCAGGCGCTGGACGACTTTTTGCGCGCCGGCGAGACCCCCGCGCGGTGAAATCAGTTGACCCTTTCGCAGCACGGCGCTCCACCCGGCCAGCAAGGCTTGGGGGATTCGCAAATGGCGGCACGGGGCGATGGCGAGGCATTCGAATTCACCAGCGATTGGCGCCAATTCGCGCCGATCGCCTTTACCAACCTGTTGCTGTGCATCGTCACGCTTGGCCTGTATCTATTCTGGGCGCGCACGCGTGAACGACGGTTCCTGTGGAGCAACACCCGCTTCATCGACGATCGGCTCGAATGGACGGGCACTGGGCGCGAGCTGCTGATCGGTTATTCGCTCGCGCTGCTGCTGTTCGCGCTGCCGCTTACCTTGATCCAGTTCTGGATGCAGGCGCTGGCGCTTCGCGGACATGCAGGCGCGGCCGGCGCGATCGGGCTGGTGCTCTACCTTGCGCTGCTGGTGATGGCGGGCATCGCGATCTTCCGGGCGCTGCGTTACCGGCTCAGCCGCACCTTCTGGCACGGCATTCGCGGCGGCAGCGACGATCAGGGCTTTGTCTTCGGCTTCGGCTATCTGTGGCGCACGCTGATCGGCATGATTGCGTTTGGGCTGCTGATTCCCTGGTCGATGATATCGCTGTGGAACAGGCGGTGGAACGCGATGAGCTTTGGGCCGATGCAATTCCAATCCTCGGCTCGATTTCAGCCGATCTTCCTGCGGTTTCTGCTCTTCTATCTGTTGCCGCTGATCCTGGTCTTTGTCGTCGGCTTCGTGATGGCGACGGGCGCGGTCGTGTTGCCAAGTGTCAGCGGCAAGCTCCCCGATGGTTTCTCCACCATCATCGTGGGTTTCTTCCTTGCCTATATAGTCTTCTTCGTCGTGCTAGGGCTGATCGCGCTCAGCTTTTATGCCGCGTATTTCCGCGAAGCGGTCGGCCATTTGTCGCTCGGCGAGCTCGAATTTGCGTTTACCGCCACCACCTGGGACTGGTTCAAGCTCGTGCTTGGCAACGGCGCGCTGATCTTCCTGACGTTGGGGATCGGCTATATCTTCATCGGCTATCGCAACTGGACCTTCTTCATCCGGCACATCCGGGCATATGGAGAGATCAGGCTCGATCAGCTGACGCAATCGACCGCCCGCGAGCCGGGCCAAGGGGAGGGGTTGCTCGATGCCTTCGACATCGGCGCCTTCTGACGCCGCCGGCGAGGCGCGGGTCTGGCATTATGACGGCGCTCGGGCGATCCGTCATGAGCCGCTGCTGATCAGCGAAGGCGATCATTTCTATCTCGTCGAGAGCGATAGCGCGAACGAGCCGCATGCCTTTGCCGATCTGGTGCCGATGGATCCTGTCGATGGCCATCCCGTCTATGGGCTGAAGAATCGGGCGGGGTGGCGGATCGGCTTTCTCGAACCCGTGCCGCCGGTGCTCGAAGCGTTGCTGCCCGCGCCGCGCACCTATGGCCGGTTGATCGATCGCTTCGGGCTGTGGCCCTTCGTGCTTGCCTCATCAGTGATAGCAGCGGGTGCGGTTTATGGCTTTGCGCAGACGCCCGCGCTGGTCGCCAAGGTCATTCCGCCCGCGGTCGAGCGCCGGCTTGGCGATGCAATGATCGGCGATTTCGGCGACCGATTCTGCGATGGTCCGGGCGGGCGCGCGGCGCTCGGGACGCTGTCGGAAAGGATCGGGGCATCGAGCGATACCGTCGATATCCAGGTCGCGAACATCCCGCTCGTCAACGCAGTGACGCTGCCGGGCGGGCGGATCATCATCTTTGACGGGCTGCTGCAGGGTGCTGCCTCACCAGACGAGGTGGCGGGCGTGCTGGCGCACGAACTCGGCCATGTCGAACACCGCGATGTGATCGAAACGCTGCTGCGCCAGCTTGGGCTCAGCGTGCTGCTCGGCGGGCTCGAGGGGCATATCGGCGGCTATACCAATGCGGTGCTGGCGACTGCTTATTCGCGTGGTGCCGAAGCGCGTGCGGACAGTTTTGCGATCGATGCGCTCAACCGCGCGCACGTGTCACCCCTGCCGACATCGGCGTTCTTCCAGCGACTTGGTGGCAAGGACGGCAAAAACGACAAGGCGCAGGCCGTCCTGGCGTACTTCTCGACCCACCCGGTATCGGCAGCGCGATCAGCCAATTTTGCGCGTAGCGCCAAAGGGCATCGCGATTACACCGCCGCACTATCCATTGCGGAATGGAGCAGCCTGAAGGCGATCTGCACATCCGACAAGAACGTATCGCGGGCTGTATTCCGGTTCTGAGTTACCCTGGCCTTTCCTATCGGCACTGCCGCAGATAGGGCGGGCAGCATGACCGATCCCCGCCCCGCGCTTGCCTATCTTCTGACCGCCGGCAGCAGCCCGACGGTGGTTTTCCTGCCCGGCTATGCCTCTGACATGCAGGGCGCGAAGGCGCTGGCGCTCGAGGCATGGGCACAACGCGAGGCGCGGTCGTTCGTACGCTTTGATTATGCCGGCTGCGGGCAGAGCGAAGGCGTATTCGAGGAGCAGACGCTCGCGGGTTGGCGCGACGATGTCGTGTCGGTAATCGACACGCTCGTCGAGGGTCCCGTCATTCTCGTCGGCTCGTCGATGGGTGGTTGGCTGATGCTTCTGGCAGCCCTCGCCCGCCCCCAACGGGTCGTCGGGCTGGTCGGCATCGCGGCGGCACCCGATTTCACCGACTGGGGCTTTTCCACCGACGAGAAGCTGAAATTGTTGAGCGAGGGCCGGCTGGAGCGCGCCTCCACTTATTCGGATCAGCCGACCATCTACACCAGCGCTTTTTGGAGTTCGGGTGAGGCCAATCGGCTGATGCATGGGATGATCGCGATCGATGTTCCCGTGCGGCTTGTCCACGGCCAGCGCGATACCGACGTGCCCTGGCTCAATAGCGGACGGCTCGCCGAACTGCTCCGTTCAGCCAATGTGCAGACGCTGCTGATCAAGGACGGCGACCACCGACTGTCGCGCGAATCCGATATCGCGCGCTTGGTTGATGCTGTCGAGGATGTGCTGCGATGCCTTTGATTCTGCCGATGCTCGCCGCGTTGCTGACGCAGCAGACGCCGCCCCCACCCGCTTCCCCGCCGCCCGCGCCCACGCTCGAGCAGCGTTACGAGGCGTGTCTCGATCTGGCGACCAATGCGCCCGATCGTGCCAAGGCGGAGGCAACCGATTGGCGGTTGCACGGCGGCGGCTTCTTTGCCCGGCAGTGCCTGGGGATGGCTTACAGCAACCTCCAGCAATGGGCGCCCGCTGCCGACGAATTCGCGTCCGCCGCCGAGGAAGCCGAGGTCGCGCGCGATCCCCGTGCCGCGCAATATTGGGCGCAGGCGGGCAATGCGCGGCTGGCTGGCGGCGATCCGGCCAAGGCGCGCGCCGCACTCGATGCAGCGCTCGCTGCCGGCACGCTGAGTGGGCTCCAGTTGGGCGAGGCGCAGTTCGACCGGGCGCGCACATTGGTGGCACTTGGAGACACGGCTTCGGCACGTGTCGATATGGACCGGGCGCTGGAAAATGCGCGCGCCGATCCGCTGGTCTGGCTTGCCTCGGCGACGCTTGCCCGGCGGATGAGCGATGTTCCCCGCGCAAAGGCCGACATCGCCGAGGCCTATGAGCGATCGCCCGATGACGCCGCAGTCTATCTCGAAATCGGCAATATCGCGGCCACCGCCGGCGATATGAGCGGCGCGCGCGGCGCCTGGCAGGATGCGATCAGGATAGCGCCGAAAAGTGCCGCCGCGGAGCAGGCGCGCGCCGCGATCAAGCAATTGGACTCGCCGGCCGCTCCCTGATGCGCTGGCGCAAACCGCGTCGGCGCCCTATTTGACGAAGGATCCCAAAACCGGGCGACAGGGGCCAGCGATGAAATATCTCCACACGATGATCCGCGTCAGCGACCCTGACGCCACGGTAAAATTCTTCAACCTGCTTGGGCTTGAGGAGCAGAAGCGCTTCGACAGCGAAAAGGGACGCTTCACGCTCATTTTCCTGGCCGCGCCCGGCGATGAGGCGGCACAGGTGGAGCTGACGCATAACTGGGACCCGGAAGACTATGGCGAGGGCCGCAATTTTGGGCATCTCGCCTACCGCGTCGACAATATCTACGAGACTTGCCAACGGCTGATGGATGCCGGCGTCACGATCAATCGCCCGCCGCGCGATGGCCACAGGGCGTTCGTTCGGAGCCCTGACAATATCTCGGTCGAGCTGCTGCAGGACGGGCATCTCGATCCTGCCGAGCCCTGGGCGTCGATGGCCAATACGGGGCATTGGTGATGGCCGCGCCGAGCCCCGCTCTCGAGATCATCCGGTTGCCCGTGCTCAGCGACAATTATGTGTGGCTGGTGCATGATCCGGCATCGGGCGAGACGATGGTGGTCGATCCCGCGGTGGCAGAGCCAGTGCTGGCAGCGGCTGACGAGCGTGGCTGGACGATTTCGGCGATCTGGAACACGCACTGGCATCCCGATCACACCGGCGGCAACAACGCGATCAAGGCAGCGACCGGCGCGGTCGTGATCGCCCCGGCGGGCGAAGCAGCGCGAATTCCCACAGCCGACCAGCTCGTGCGTGAGGGCGACACCGTGATGCTCGGCGATCATGCAGCGACCGTGCTCGAAACGCCGGCGCATACTGCCGGGCATATCAGCTATCATTTCGCCGACGACCAGATCGTCTTCGTCGGCGACACGCTGTTCGCAATGGGTTGTGGCCGGTTGTTCGAGGGAACGGCAGGACAGATGTTTGCCAATATGCAGCGTTTCAGCGCGCTACCCGATGCGACGACGGTATATTGCGCTCATGAATATACCGAATCGAATGGCCGCTACGCCCGCATCGCCGAGCCCGATAATACCGCCATTGCCGACCGAATGGCGCAAGTGATCGCGGCTCGCGGGCGCGGTGAGGCAACGGTGCCGACGACGATCGGGGTTGAACGCGCAACCAATCCCTTCCTACGCGCTCAATCGGTGGCGCAACTGGCGGAACGGCGAGCGGCAAAGGATGCATTTCGCGGCTGATTGGTATATGCTAGTTTCTTCTGCGGATTTTATCGTTCGAGGAGTGTGCAATGCGTCGATTATTGCTCGGATCACTGGCCCTGATATTGTGCGGGGCTGCAGCGCCGCAGAAGCCGTTCAATACCGAAAGTGACGAGGCGCTGATCGCCAAGCAACTCGTCGGCCTGACCCCAGGCAAGTCGCGTAGTTGCATCCCGCAATACCGTGCCCAATACAGCACGTCGGCGATCGGCAATACTATCTTGTACCGCGTAAACCGCAAACTGGTCTATCGCAACGACACGACAGGCGGGTGCAACGACCGGCAGAATGTGCGCGCGCTGGTTTCGACCAATTACGGGCCTGGGCTGTGCAGCGGCCAGATCATCCAATCGGTCGATCTCCAGCTTGGCTTCAACGGCGGCGCCTGTGCGCTTCGCGATTTTGTGCCCTATACGGCGAAATAGCATGCGGTTGGCGCTGCTGGCCCTTGCGACTGCACCGTTGCTTGGATCGTGTATTGCCGCAGGCGCGCGCGACATCACCCAAAACGATCGCGAGCTAAACGAGCTAATCGCCAACCATACGCCCGGGCCGACGCAATATTGCGTGGATCCATCGCGGCTCCAAGGGCCGCAGCTCGTCGGCCCGCGCGACGTGATCTATCGCCAATCTGCCAAGCGGGTGTGGCGCTCGACGCTGCGCGAGGACTGCGCCGGGCTTGGCGGCGACGTGGTTATCGTCACCGAAAGCTATGGAACTCAGCTTTGCCGAGGCGATCGCTTCCAGGTCGTCAATCGCAATTCGGGCCTGTCGTTCGGCTATTGTTTCTTCGGCCCATTCATCCCGTATGACAAAACAACGAGCGCTAGGCGCTAAAGCACGAAGCGGCTGAGATCGGTGTTGCGCGCGATTTCCTTCAGCTGGCTTTCGACATAGGCGGCATCGATCACGATCACGTCGCCGGCACGGTCCTCGGCTTCGAAGCTGATCGCCTCGAGCAGCTTTTCCATCACCGTCTGCAAGCGGCGCGCGCCGATATTCTCGATCTCCGCATTCACCTCGGCAGCGATCCTGGCGACTGCGCGGATGCCATCTTCGGTGAAATCGATCGTCACGCCTTCGGTGGCGATCAGCGCCTTGTACTGCGCCGGCAGCGAGGCCTTGGTGTCCGACAGGATCGCCACGAAATCGGCCTCGGTCAGCGCCTTCAGCTCGACCCGGATCGGCAGGCGCCCCTGCAGCTCCGGCAGCAGATCGCTCGGTTTGGCGACGTGAAACGCGCCTGAGGCGATGAACAGGATATGGTCGGTCTTCATCGGCCCATATTTGGTGGCGACCGTCGTCCCCTCGATCAACGGCAGCAGATCGCGCTGGACGCCTTCACGACTGATCGAGCCGCCGCCGCGATGTTCAGACATCGCGATCTTGTCGATCTCATCGAGGAAGACGATCCCGTTCGCCTCGGCATCGGCGAGCGCCGCGCGGCTCACCTCATCCTGATCGAGCCGCTTGTCGGCTTCTTCCTCGACCAGCTTTTCCCAGGCAGCAGGCACCGTCAGCTTGCGGCGCTTCAGCGGAGGCTGGCCGAACGCCTTGCCCATCATGTCGCCCAGATTGATCATGCCCATCTGCGCGCCGCCGGGCATTTCGAAGGGCATTTGTGGCGTCTGTTCAAGCTCAAGCTCGATCTCGGTTTCCGCCAAATGGCCGTCGCGAAAACGCTGGCGGAACGCCTCGCGCGTTGCCTCGCTGGCGCCCTTGCCGGTCAGCGCATCGAGCAGCCGCGCCATCGCCGCCTCCTCGGCCTTGTCCTTGACAGCGACCCGGCGGCGCTCCTTTTCGAGCCGTACCGCTTCCTCGACGAGATCGCGCGCGATCTGTTCGACATCGCGGCCGACATAGCCGACCTCGGTGAATTTGGTCGCCTCCACCTTCACGAACGGCGCGTCGGCAAGCTTGGCCAGCCGGCGCGAAATCTCGGTCTTGCCGCAGCCGGTGGGGCCGATCATCAGGATGTTCTTCGGCGTCACCTCGTCGCGCAGGTCGGCACCCAATCGCTGACGCCGCCAGCGATTGCGCAGCGCGACGGCGACCGCCTTCTTGGCGTCGGTCTGGCCGATGATATGCGCATCGAGCGCGGCGACGATGGCTTTGGGGGTAAGGGCGTCGTTCATACTACCGAGGCGGCTTTCAGGTTCGGCGTGTCGCCTGGCTTGGCGGCGAGCGCGTTGACGATGGGCATGTCGGGCACCTGCGTCACCCCGACGGTGAAATCGAACGCGACCCGGGTCGCCGCATCGAGGGTCGCGAGATCCTCCCCCGACAGCGCGAGATTGGCCGCTGCAATGTTGTCGTCAAGCTGCGACAATTTCGACGCACCGATCAGCACGCTGGAGACCTGAGGCCGTGACAACACCCAGGCCAGCGCAACCTGCGCGACGCTGGCGCCATGCACATCGGCAATGCCGCGCATCGTTTCGACCAGCGCAAAGCCCTTGTCCTTGTCGAACGGCAGCACATCGAACCCCGACAGGCGGTTCTCCGCATCCTTCAGGCTTTCACGGCTATACTTGCCCGACAGGAACCCGCCGGCAAGCGGGCTCCACGCGCTGAGCCCGAGCCCGTAATGCGCCAGCATCGGCACGATCTCGCCCTCGACCCAGCGGCCCAACAGCGAATAATACATCTGGACATGGCTGAACTGTGCCCAGCCATTCGCGCGCTGAAGCTCGACCGCGGCGGCAACCTTCCATGCCGGCCAGTTGGACACGCCGAGATACCGCGCCTTGCCCGCGCGGACGATGGCATCAAGCGCCACGAGCGTTTCCTCAAGCGGCGTGTGCGCATCGTGGCGGTGTGCGATATAGACATCGACGTAATCGGTGCCGAGATTTTTCAGGCTGCGATCGATCGACCAGTGGAGATGGCCCGCTGACAAGCCATTGCGATTAAGCGACACGCCCGTGCGCCAGCCCGCTTTCGTCGCGATCACGACGTCGTCGCGGCGACCGCCAAGCGCCTTGCCAAGAATCTGTTCGGATTCGCCACCGGCATAAACATCGGCGGTATCGAAGAAATTGATGCCGCCATCAATCGCCCGCCCGACGATTGCATCGGCATCGCTCTGCCCGGTTTTGGCAATCGCGGCGTTGCCCTGACCGTCGGTGAAGGTCATTGTGCCGAGCGCTAGCCGCGACACAATCAGGCCGGTTGTGCCGAGTGTGCTGTAAAGCATTGGATTTTCCTTCGGCTAGGCCGCGTCGAGCGTTTCGACTGTCAGCCGGTCATTGGTGTAGACGCAGATATCCGCCGCGACGGCCATCGCCTTGCGGGCGAGCACCTCTGCGTCAGCTTCATATTCATCGAGCGCACGCGCGGCGGCGAGCGCGAAATTCCCGCCCGAGCCGATCGCGGCAATGCCCTTTTCGGGTTCAAGCACATCGCCATTCCCCGTCAGGATCAGCGTCACGTCCTTGTCCGCCACGATCATCATCGCTTCCAGATTGCGGAGATATTTGTCGGTGCGCCAATCCTTTGCGAGCTCGACTGCCGCGCGCAGCAACGCGCCGTGATGCTGTTCAAGCTTGCGTTCGAGCCGTTCGAACAGCGTAAAGGCATCGGCCGTCGCGCCCGCAAAGCCGCCGATCACCGATCCGTCGCCCAGCTGGCGCACCTTGCGGGCATTGGGCTTCATCACCGTCTGGCCCATCGAGACCTGACCGTCGCCCGCGATCACGACCTTGCCACCACGCCGCACGGAAAGGATCGTGGTGCCGTGCCACACCATATCGTTGTTGTTCATTGCCGGGATATGGGTGCGCGGTGTGTGCGCTGCAATCCGTGCGTTAGCGGCTATGTTCCTTGAGAAAGGCAACGCTGTCGACCAGCGTCGAGGCGCTGCTGCGAAACGGCTTCGACAGGCCAAGCACCAGATCATTGTGACTGCCGCCGGGATATTCCTTCAGCACATAGGGGGCGCCGACCGCCTTGAGCCGGGCCGCAAGACGCGGGGCGTTGCGCGGCTTCACAACGTCGTCTGCCGTGCCCTGGGCGATGAACAGCGGCGGCGCATCGGCGGTGACATAGGTGACCGGCTGGGTTTCGGCAGGGCGCGGCCATGCGCCAAACGCCGCCTTTGATCGCGGTCCATCGAACGGATAGAAATCATAGGGGCCGGCAAACACGGCGGCCGCGCGGATCACCTTGGGATCGACGCCGATATCCTTCAGATAATGGCTGTCGAGCGCGATGATCGCTGCATTATAGGCGCCAGCCGAATGGCCAGATATGCTGATCCGGGCAGGGTCGCCGCCGTAGCGTGCAATATTGTCACGCACCCATTTCACCGCCAGCGCCGAATCCTGCACGAAAGTGGGGAAGACGACTGACGGGACCAGCCGGTAATCGGGGATCACCGCGATGAAGCCTTGGGCTGCAAAGGCGCGACCGGCAAAGCCATATTCCTGGCGCGATCCCTTTGCCCAGCCGCCGCCATAATAGAAGATCACGACGGGCAGCTTTTCGGTGCCGCGCCCTGCTGGCGCCCAGATATCGAGCTGCTGGCGTGGTGCTGATCCATAACTCACGCCCTCCGCGACTTCGGTGACCGGCGCGTCGGGCGCCATCATCTTGTCGATCAGGTTGAGCATTCCCGGTGGCGACGCGAAGAAATAGCCATAGCCGATGACGGCGGCGATCAGCACGACAACGGCGATCGCAATGTTACGGATCATGTTCGACAGAGCCCCCGGCCATGCGCCCGAAGCGGCGCGGCTTGAAACCTGCGTCAGCGCAGCCGCGCACGCAAGCCCGGTGGCGCGCAATTGCCAGCATCCCCGAACGCGCCTAGCTTCCGCTCCAAAGCGATAGGGGGAGAGAAATGATGCGGCATTTGGCGATCGGCGCGATTGCGCTCGCGGGCATTTTCGGCGGCACGGCATCTGCAAAAGGGCCAAGCTACACCGCCTCGATCGTGCGGACGAGCTATGGCATCCCGCATATCACCGCGAGCAATTGGGGCGGGATCGGCTATGGCGTCGGCTATGCCTATGCGCAGGACAATCTGTGCATGCTGGCCGAGGAATTCGCGACCGTGGCGGGCGAGCGATCGCTCCATTTCGGGCCGAAGGAAACCGCGATTCTCGGCTTCGACAAGATCGACAACCTGTCGTCCGATATCTTCTTCCGCGCCGCCATCGACGTGCCGAAATTGCGACGCAGCATGGCCGCGCAAGGGCCAGTGACGATGGCGCTGCTGCGCGGGTACGCCGCTGGCTATAACCGGCTGCTGCGCGATATCGGCCCGGCAGGCGTGCCGGTCGGCTGTCGTGGCAAGGCGTGGGTGCATGCGATCACCGCCGACGATATGCTGCGGCTGACCGAAAAACAGGTGCTGCTGGCAAGTTCGCTCGCGCTCGCCGCCGGCGTCGTCAATGCCAGCCCGCCGGGCGCGAAGGCCGCGAACCTATCGGTCACGCTGCCCGAGCGCGACGAGATCGGCATTGGCAGCAATGGCTGGGCGTTTGGCGGAGATCTGACCAAAAACGGTCGCGGGCTGCTTGTCGGCAATCCGCATTTCCCATGGAACGGCCCGTCGCGCTTCTGGGAAATGCACCTGACGATCCCTGGCATCTACGACGTGATGGGGGTCGGCATCGCCGGCACGCCGATCGTCTCGCTCGGCTTCAACAAGGATATCGGCTGGACGCATACCGTCACCGCCGCACAGCATTTCACGCTGTTCGAGCTCGCGCTCGATCCCGCCGATCCGACCGCCTATATGATCGATGGCAAATCGGAAAAGATGCTGGCCAAGACCATCACCGTGCCGATGCCGGGCGGCGCCGCGCCGGCCACGCGCACCATCTATTCCAGCCGCTTCGGGCCGATGCTCTCCGCCCCGCAATTGCTGCTTGGCTGGACGAACAAACAGGCGTTTTCGATGCGCGATGCAAATGTCGATAATCAGCGCGGGATCGCCGCCTGGGTGGGCATCGGCCAATCGAAGAATGTCGCCGAGGTGAAGGCCGCAGTGTCAAAGACGCTCGGCATCCCCTGGGTCAACACGATAGCGGTCGATCGCGCGGGCAACGTGCTCCACGCCGATGTGACGGCGGTGCCCAATGTCTCTACCGAGAAGGTGAAGGCATGCGCGACGCCGCTATCGGCGCTGCTCGCCGGGCGGGTGGTGTTGCTCGACGGCAAGCGCAGCGCCTGCGATTGGGACGATACGCCGGGCACCGCTGGCCCACGCTTGCTGCCCGCGAGCGAGCAGGCGGTGTATGAGCGCCGCGATTATGTTGCGAACAGCAATGACAGCTATTGGCTGAGCCATGCCGGCGCACCGTATCCGCAGCTCTCGCCGATCCTTGGCCCATGGGGCACCGCGCGGACACTGCGCACGCGTTCGGGCCTGATCGAGATTGCGCGCCGGCTCGACGGCAGCGACGGGCTGCCCGAAGGCAAGATGGACCGCGCGCATGCCGAAGCCATGGCGCTCGCCAACAAGAGCCTTGCCGCAGAGCTGGCGGTGCCGCCGCTGCTCGCGCTGTGCAAGGAAGACCGCAAGGGCAAGGAGGCCGTTGCCGAGGCATGTGCGGTGCTGACGCGGTGGGACCGCCGCTTCGATGTCGACAGCCGCGGCGCGTATCTGTTCCATCACTTCTGGATGGCGGCGAAGGGCATCGCCAACCTGTGGTCGGTCAAGTTCGATCCCGCCGATCCGGTGCATACGCCGCGCGACCTGAACACAGCCGGCGAGACCGGCGACAAGCTGATCGCCGCGCTGACGACGGCGGTCGACAAGCTCAACAAGGAAGGCATTGCCCTCGACGCCCGTTGGGGCGACGTCCAGTTCGCGCCGCGCGGAGACCAGCGCATCGCGATCCACGGCGGCGACGGGCAATTGGGCATCCTCAACGTGCAGATCTCCGAGCCCGTCGCCGGCGGCGTCGTGCCGAAACACGGATCGAGCTATATGCAGATCGTCAGCTTTGACGAAACCGGACCGGCGGTGGACGCCGTGCTCAGCTACTCGCAATCCACCGACCCGGCATCACCGCACTTCGGCGACCAGACATTGCTCTATTCGGCGAAGCGCTGGGTCCGGCTGCCATTTACGGCGGCGGAGGTGAAGGCCGATGCGCAGGGGGCGGCAGTGAGGATTAGGGAGTAGGGCGGCTGGCCACGCTATCGTCGCAGGGGACGGACTGATCCGACCCGTCGACCGCCCGCCCGCCGCAGACCTTCACCCCGGCCTCGTGCCGGGGTCCACCGCGCAACAAGCAATGTCCCGTGTTTGTGACCGCGGGCCCTGACACGAGGCCGGGGTGACGGAAAGGCTCTGTAGAATTGCAAAGTGTCCCCAGAATTTCAGAATTCCTAGTGTTGTGTCCGCGGAATTCTGCGTCCTCGTCCGTGCATCTGCTTATTGATTGGGAAAGCGGCCGTGGTAACAGGTCCGAATGTTCAGCAACCCGCATTTGGATCGCGTCCGCCAGCTTTTCGCGGATCAATTCGAGCCGGATGCTGGAGCCTTTCTTTATCGCAGGGGGATGAAGGGTCCACCAATTCGGGTCAGCGAGATGGAACGGGACGAATTCGTAACCGCGTTCAATAGGCGCCTGCGCTACTCAAGGTGGTCAATAATTCCGGCCACAGTAATCTTGATTGGCCTTATCGTTTGGCTGATTCCTGACGTTGATAGCACCGCCGCCTACGTGGCGATCTGGGTCATCATCGCCGCGATATTGGTTCCCTTCATGGCCGGGTACTATTGGGCGTGGAATGCCCCGTCGCGTGAACTCGAGCGCCGCCCTAAGGAAGGCGAGGCGCGGTCGCGTGAGGAAGTTCGCCAGTTGATGTTCTCAAAGATGACCTATGGGCAACTTGGATTTGCCGTTCTTGCGGCGTTGGCGCTGATCTGGAAAGTATCGGGGGACACCGATGTATTCCACGGTTGGGGTACTCTCTGGCTCGTGTTTGCGGGCTTGCTGATTGCCGGCGCTGGCGTTCAAGCCACGAGAAAATGGCTATACGAGCGCCGTTGAACGTCCCAGCCCGCCGGCGATGAGGGTCGAGGCCACAGACTCCTTGCCTCCATGATCGGTGTGATCAGCGGACAGGTTGTCCTGGCCGTCTGACGCGTGCAGCGCCTCGCGCCATCGAGTAAAGGCGCTGCTGTGAGCAGAATTGATATGATTACCGACCAAGAGCCGAGGCCGCTATAAATCCACCACAATCAACTGCTAAGAAAGATCGGGACCTTTCGACTCCCATATGACGCGTTGAAATGGTGTGGTAAATTGGTCGGGGCGACAGGATTCGAACCTGCGACCCCCACACCCCCAGTGTGATGCGCTACCAGGCTGCGCTACGCCCCGACCGAGCGTGGCGCCTTATGCCCGCAGCGCCCGTGATGCAAGTGTTTGCCTGAAGTGGCAGGCATCGGGCGCCGTTCTGTTGCATCAGCGGCACCATTGAGCCCCTCCCCTTAAGGGGAGGGGTTGGGGTGGGGGCTCACAGTGTGCGACCGTCTCGGTTGGACACGCCCAACCCTCGCCCCCTCCTGCAAAAGGGAAAGCCTGATGTCGTCACTCGCTGCGGTTCTCCATCGCAGCCTTCGGCGCTGCCACGTTGAACACCGCGCTGGCCCGCGCGACGATGCGGCCGGCTGCCGTCACCTCGGCACTGGCAAAGGCCAGCGTGCGGCCGACACGTACGGGCATTGCCGCGATTTCCAGCCAATCGCCGATCTTCGCGCTGCTGATGAAATCGCAGGTGAGCGTCACCGTCACCAGCCCGCTGACCCCCGCTCCAGAAAGCGCGCAGGCAAGGCCCATCGCGTTATCGGCGAGTGCCGTGATCAGCCCGCCATGCGCGAGCCCGCGTGAATTGCAGTGCGCCTCGCCAACCAGAAGGCCGATCGTCAGCCCAGCACCCGCTTCCTCCGCCCCATCGCCGCCACTGCCGCTGCGCCTGGAATAAAGCGGCTCCCACGGATCGGTAAGCGGGCTTTTGCGGAAATGCGGTTCGAAGCCCGGGGGCGGATAGTTGGGCGGATCGTTCGGCGGCCCGTTCGGCGAATCGTCAGTCACGCACCACCGCCACCCGCAATTGATCGAGCGCCATCCATGCCGCCGGTGCTTCATCAAAGCCATAGCGCGTCGTCGCCACCGCTTGCGGCGCAAAGCCGTGGTGGCGGCAGCAATCGACGACGGCGGGGATGTTGGTGCGCACATTGGCGCGGCCAGTGCGAAAGAAAATGCCCTTGTGATACATCTCGGCCAGCGGCACCGGCGTCATTGCGCCAAGGTGGATCGTCACGCTGGTCAGATGCCCCTCGGGCTCGGTTGCGCGGATCGCCTGGATCAGGCTTTCGGGGGTGCCGCGCGAATCAACGACGATCTCATAGTGATCGCAGATCGACGCAAGCGGGATCGGATTGGCGCCATAATCCCGCGCCGCTGCCAGCCGCACTGGATCATCATCGGCATAATCGACCCTGCCTGCGCCCAAAGCGACCGCAAGGCCCGCTGCATACAGGCCAATGATGCTGGGCAGGCCGCCCACCACCAGCACGCTCGCGCCGGGCCGTTCGACAAGTTGGGGTGCGACCGCACGCCAGCTGTCGGCGGCCATGTCTGCAGCGCCAATCATCGCCAGTGGATCGGCGCCTGCGGGCAGGCCGACGAGCATCGCATCGGCATAGGGCACGCGCACCAGATCGGCGGCAGCGCACCCGAAGTCGCCCGGTCTGCCCATGCCATAGCCAGCGCCGAACGGTACCGACTGGCACCGCCCGGTAAAGCCCCGTCGGCAGTTGCGGCACGCCCCGCAACTGATCTGCGCCGGCACGATCACGCGCTGGCCTGGTCGGAAATGGCGGACGCCGTCGCCGATATCGACAACCTCGCCGATCATCTCATGGCCAATCGGCTCGCCCGCTTGCATCGGCGCGAGGCCCGCCACAAACGCCGCATCCAGATCGCAGCGCCCAAGCACGATCGGGCGGACGATCGCCGCGCCGGCGGCATCGAGGCGGGGATGCGCGGCCTCGCGCCACTCGACCCTGCCGGGCGCGACGAAGGTCAGCTGGCGCATTACGGATGAGTGCCGTCAATCGCGAGCGGGACGGTGAAATAGGTTACCTGGGCGGGCACGCCGTAGCTTTGCTTCACCCTGGCATACCAGGTTTCGTTGAACCACGCGTCGGCGGCGGCCTTGTTCGTCCAGTAATAAATCCCGCCAAAGGTGCCATTGCCGATCGTGAAATATTTGCGGACGAGGCCGGGGATCGCCTGATATTGCGGCACCGATTTGTCCATAGCGGCGCGCAGATAGGCGTCGGTTGCCTTGGCCGGCGTCGGGATCGAGACGACAACGGCAACGCGGTCTACGGGCGCGGTTTGCGCAGCCACAGGAGCAAGCGGTGAAAGCGCGAGCGCGGCGGCAAGGGCGAGACGATAGCGAAACATGACTGACTCCTCATTGTGAAGGCCAGGCGACTTTAGTGGGTGTGGTCTAGCCGACGCTATCGTCGATACCGCAAATCGGCTTTGCGATTATTGCAAAACGTGCAAGTCTGACGCGATGGATATCGATGCGCTGAAGCTGCTGATCCTGCTCGACGATCGCGGCTCGATGAGCGCGGTGGCCAAGCAGCTCGATGTGGCCGTGTCGACGGTCGCCAGGCGGCTCGAGACGCTCGAGGCTCAGCTGAACCTGCGGCTGCTCGACAGGCGCGCGAATGGCGTGCGGCTGACCGCCGATGGCGCGCGAATCGCCGCGATGGCGGTGCCGTTGGTCGATCAGGCGGCGCGGATCGGCCGCGCGGCGAGCGCGCTTGGTAGCCAGGGTGCCGCCGGGATGGTCACGATTTCAGCGACCGAATTCGTCATCGCAGATACGCTGGCACCGGCGCTGCCATTGCTTTGGGCCAGCTCGCCGGGGCTTGCCGTCACGCTGAAATCTCAAGGCGAAGTCGTCAGCCTTGCGGCGCGCGAGGCCGATCTGGCGATCCGCATGGCCCGGCCCACTGAGCCGAGCCTCGTCGCTCGTCGCATCGGCGAAGTGCCGCTCGGTTGCTATGCGAGCCCCGCCTATCTCGCCAGTCGCGATCCTGCCGGAATCCGGCTGAGCGACGAGCGGCTGCTCGTTTATGACGACAGCTATGGCCGGATTGCCGAAATGGATTGGGTGGCAGCGGCAGGGCTGACCGGGGCGGTGATGCTGCGCACTGGCAGCACCCGCGCGCTGATCAATGCGTGCGCCGGCGGGGCCGGAGTCGCTTTGTTGCCGGTGCAGGCGGCTGAGAGAGCGGGCCTAATCACCCTCCCGGCACCCGTGCAACTGCTGCCGCGGCCAATATGGCTGCTCGCTCACCGCGATATCCGCCGCCTTCCCGCGATCCGCGCGGCGCATGCCTGGGTGGTCAAATGCTTTGCGCAGGCTGGCTAGGGGCGTCGCCCGCTATCTATTTATTTGGCACAATCAGATATTTCTCGCCCGTCGCCCGCTTGTTGAAGCGCGCGATTACCTCCGGCTGCAGCACCTCTTGGAGCGTGATGCGTGCGGTGTAGTGGCTCGCGAAAATATCCTTCAGGTGATCGACGACATAGTGCCGGATCCGCGCGACCTCTTCCGGCCCCGCAGATTGCAAATACGGCGTGAGCAGCCAGCCACCGACGCCCCAGGACATGCCAAAGCCGCGCGTCAATTCGGTCGGCGCGGTGTCGAGCCCGCCATAGATATAAACCTGCTTTTTCTGCGTCGAACCATAGACGCTGAAGCCGGGATCGCGCGCGACCGCTGCTGCCTCCATCGCCTGGAGTATCTGGCTGGCCAGCCGCCCGCCGCCAATCGCATCAAACGCCAGGAACGCACCGGTTGCGGTGATCGCTGCGGTGAGATCGGCGACGAAATCGGGCGATGAGGAATCGACGACGTGCGTGGCGCCGATCGACCGGAGCAATTCGGCCTGATCCGCACTCCGAACGATGTTGACCAGTGCGATGCCCTCCGCCTTGGTCAGCTTGACCAGCATCTGCCCAAGGTTCGACGCGGCGGCGGTATGCACGATCGCCTCGAACCCCTCGCGGCGCATCGTGCCAATCATGCCCAGCGTGGTCAGCGGATTGACGAAGCTCGATGCGCCCTGCTCCGCGCTTGTGTCATCGGGCAGCAGCATGCAGTCGCGCGCCTTTGCGATCTTATACTGAGCGTACATCTGGCCGCCGGCTAGGCTGACCTTCTTGCCAAGCAGCGCCTGCGCGGCGCCCGAAGTGCCGGCGGCGATGACAGTACCGGCGCCTTCGTTGCCGACCGGCATCGGCTTGCCGACGCGCGCCGTTACCATCCGCAGCAGGCGGGGTGGTATCGGAGCAGAAGTGACATCGCCTTCGACCGTCAACTGAGTGGTATCGGCGACACCGAGCAGCAGGCCGAGATCGGAGGGATTGATCGGCGTGGCCTCGATCCTGATCAGCACCTCGCCCTCGCCCCGCTCAGGCACCGGCACCGATTTCAGCGAAAGTTCGAGCCGCCCGGACTCGGTCACCGTCGAGAAGAGCTGAAGCCCTGTGCCGTCATGCGTCGCCATCATCGTCTCCTGCAGATTTGTTTCGAGACCCATGGTCGCTTTCGCGCGCCGACTCTAGCGGTTTGCTGCCGCTGCGGTGGCCGCTACCCGTACCGATCCAAACCAGCCAGTGCGCTTGCGCCCATTTGTAGACATTCCCGCCCTACTCCCCGATCAGCGTCCGCCAGAACTCGCCGTTCCACGCCTTTACCGATGTCTCGATCAGCTTCGCACCGCCGATCGCGCGGTTGAAGGTCTTCATGTGATCGCTTGCCCCATGCGCGGCGAGGGCTTCCCTTGAGGCCCAGCGTTCGGAGATGATCAGCGTATCGGGATCGTCGATATGCGCGGCAAAGCTGTAATGCTCGCAGCCTTCCTCGGCATTGGTCGCCGCGAGCATCGTCGAGAGCGCGGGTTGCAGGCGCGCGACTTCGCCGGCTTCGGCGCGGATATGGCCCATCACGATGATTGTCATTGCTCTCTCCCGGTTGCGCCTTGTGCATGATGATGATAGCGCGCGCCGCTTATAGAGCGGTACGTGAACGTGCCGCTAGCCAGCCATTTTCGGCCTCAGACCATTCAGGAAGCCATGTTCGCAACCCCCGCCTTTGCCCAAGCCGCTGGCGCCGCACCTGCCGATCCACTCGGCATCTTCAGCCTGGCACCCTTGCTGCTGGTGTTCGTCGCCTTTTACTTTCTGATGATCCGCCCGCAGCAAAAGCGCGCCAAGGCGTTGCAGGATTCGATCAACGCCGTGAAAAAGGGCGATGAAGTGACGACCGCGGGCGGGCTGATCGGCAAGGTGACCAAGGTCGATGACCGGATCGTCGAGCTCGAGATCGCGACAGGGGTGAAGGTCCGCGTCGTCAAGGCAACGCTTGCGAGCATCGCCGGCAATGGCCCCGCCAAGCCAGCAAACGACTGACCAACGCAATGCTCGATTTCCCGCGCTGGAAGGTAATGTCGATCATCGCGCTGCTTGGTGCGCTGATGCTGCTCGCGGTGCCGAGTTTCCTGCCAGAACGCGTGACCAACAGCTGGGGCGGCTTCCCGCATCCGCGGATCAATCTTGGGCTCGATCTCGCCGGTGGCAGCTATCTGCTGCTCGAAGCCGATACTGCCGATGTCGCGACATCGCGGCTGGAGCAGATGCGCGAGACCGTCGCGACCGAGATGAAGCGCGGCAACCCGCGCGTCGAGATCGGCGATATCTCGACCCGCGACGGCAAATTGAGCTTTCTGCTGCGCGATGCGAGCAAGATCGATGCGGCGCGCGAACGGCTGCTGCCGCTGACCAACGGCGCCGGGCTGACCGGGCAGCGCGACTGGAATATCGAAGTCGTCGACGGCCAGCGTTTCGTGCTGACGCCCACCGACGCGGGACTCAATCAGGCGATTGACCGGGCGATGGAGGATGCGACCGAAGTCGTCCGCCGCCGGATCGACGAGCTCGGCACGCGCGAGCCGACCATCGTCCGCCAGGGCACCAGCCGCATCGTCGTCCAGGTGCCCGGCCTGCAGGACCCGCAAGCGCTGAAGGATCTGCTCGGCAAGACCGCCAAGCTGGAATTCAAGCTGGTCGATGAAACCGGCGATCCTGTGCAGATGGCCAAGGGCATCGCGCCGATCGGCAGCCAGGTGCTGACCTTTGCCGAAGGCGGCGCGCCGATTGCGGTCAAGCGTTCGGCGATCATCACGGGCGATCAGCTGATCAATGCACAGCAGGGCAATGACAGCCGCACCAACGCACCCGATGTCGTCATCACTTTCGATAGCCAGGGCGGGCGCAAATTCGCGCGCGTGACGCAGGAAAATGTCGGCAAGCCTTTTGCGATCATCCTCGACAACAAGGTGATCTCGGCGCCCAACATCAACGAGCCGATCCTTGGCGGCACGGCGTCGATCTCGGGCAGCTTCACCGTGGCGAGCGCCAATCAACTCGCGATCGCGCTGCGGTCTGGCAAGCTGCCGGTTGCGTTGAAAGTCGTCGAGGAACGCACCGTCGGCCCCGATCTCGGCGCCGATTCGATCCGCGCAGGCGTACTTGCCTCTGTGATCGCTGCGCTCGCGGTGATCGTCTTCATGTTCGTCACCTATGGCCGCTTTGGCGCTTATGCGAACCTGGCGGTGGTCATCAACATCTTCGTGATCCTTGGCGTACTCGCGGTGCTCAACGGCACGCTGACCTTGCCGGGCATCGCCGGCTTCGTGCTGACGATTGGCACCGCGGTCGACGCCAACGTGCTGATCAACGAGCGCATCCGTGAGGAGCGGCGGCGCGGACGCAGCGTGATCCAGTCGGTCGAGCTCGGTTACAAGGAAGCGAGCCGGACGATCTTCGAGGCGAACATGACGCATGGCATTTCGGGCGTGATCATGCTGCTGCTCGGATCGGGTCCGGTAAAGGGCTTTGCGGTCGTGCTGCTGATCGGCATTGCGACGTCGGTTTTTACCGCCGTGACCTTCACGCGGATGCTCGTCGTCTTGTGGGTGCGCAAGAACCGCCCCTCCGAAATTCATATTTGATCGGCCGATAGACAAGATGCGCCTGCTCAAACTCGTCCCCGACAACACCAATATCGGCTTTGTTCGCCTGCGTTACTGGGCGTTCGGGCTGACCGCGTTGCTCTCGATTGCGGCGCTGGCGCTGGTGTTTGTCTACCGGCTCAACCTCGGCGTCGATTTCGTCGGTGGGTTGATGATCGAGGAAAAATTCGAGAGTGCGCCTTCGCTCGACAAGCTGCGCACCTCGATCGATCGGCTCGGGCTGGGCGAAGTGCGTCTGCAGCAGTTCGGCGATCCCAAGACCGTCTCGTTGCGCCTGCCTCCGCCCAAAAGCGACGACAAGGGCGCGACCGATGCGGTGGTGAAGAAGGTTCAGGAGGCGATCGACCGCGATTTCCCAGGCGCCAAATTCTCCAAGCAGGATGCGGTTTCGGGCAAGGTTTCGAACGAGCTGATCTGGAAGGGCGCTGCCGCCGTGCTGCTCGCGGTACTCGGAATCGGCCTGTTCGCGATCTTCCGGTTCGAATGGCAGTTCGGCGTGTCGACCGTCGTCGCGATCGTCCACGATGTGCTGATGACGTTGGGCTTTTTTGCCCTCACCCAGCTTGAGTTCGATCTCAACATCGTCGCTGCCGTGCTGACGATCATCGGCTATTCGATCAACGACAAGATTGTGATCGATGACCGTATTCGCGAGAACATGCGCCGATATCGAAAGATGGAGATGCGCGAGATCATCGATCTGTCGGTCAACGAAACGCTGCCGCGCACCGTCATGACATCGTTGACGATCCTGATCGCGCTGGTCGCTTTGCTGCTGTTCGGCGGGCATGTGCTGCGCGGCTTCACCGCGGCGATGATCCTGGGCATCTTCGTCGGCACCTATTCGTCGATCTATGTGTCCTCGTCGTTGCTGATCACGCTGGGGCTGCGCGCCGATCCCGAAGTGGAGAAGCCCGCCATCACGAGCAACGCCGAGCGGGTGGCGCCCAAGGACCTGCCCTGAGCAAGCATCGGTGAGGGGCCGGAGATGAGGGGCCGAAGATGAGGATCGAGCGCGTCCCCGGCGCCGAGGGGCCGATGATCCGCGGCTTTTCAGGCGGCGGCTTTCGCATCGACGACAATGTCTATGCCGCGCTGCTGATCACGCCGCGCCGCGCCGATGGTTGGAGCCCGCCTCCGATCGAGTCGCTCGACCTAGCCGATCTTGCGCCGCTGCTGGCACTCGATCCGATCCCGGAGTTCATCCTGCTCGGCACCGGCGCCAGCCTGGTCCACCCGCCGCGCGCGCTGATCAGATCATGCGAGGCGCTGGGGATTGGCGTCGAGCCGATGGACAGCCGCGCTGCTGCGCGCGCGTGGAGCGTGTTGCGGCTCGAAGGTCGCTGGGTGGTGGGCGCGCTCTACCCTTTCTGATCGAGGTTGCGAATCATGCTCGACCTGCGGTGACGCGCCGCTATCATCGGTCAAAAGCAGAAAATCGCTTCAGGAGAGAATGCTATGAAGATCATCGCCGCCCTGTGGTTGGCAACCACCACGCTTGCTAGCCCGGCCCTCGCCCAGACGGCGCCGGCGCCTGCCCCCGCCCCCGTCACCGCCCCCGTTACCGGCAATGATTACACCCAGGACGCGACATGGCTGTGCCGGCCGGGCCGCATCGACGCCTGTACGGCCAATCAGGACGCCACGGTGATCAAGGCCGATGGCAGCCGCAGCACCGAAATCTTCAAGGCGGCAAGCGATCCCAAGTTCGATTGTTTCTATGTCTACCCCACCGTCTCGCTCGATCAGACACCCAACAGCGACATGAATGCCGGGCTTGAGGAAAAACAGGTTGCCGTCTTCCAGGCCGCGCGCTTCGCCAAATATTGCCGGGTCTACGCCCCGCTCTATCGACAGGTGACGCTCACCGCGCTGCAGGCGCTGATGGCGGGCAAGGCCGCCGCACCCGATCGCGCGCTCGCTTATGCCGATGTGAAGGCGGCGTGGGACGATTATCTCGCCCGTGACAACAAGGGGCGCGGCGTCGTCCTGATCGGTCACAGCCAGGGGTCCGGCGTGTTGAAGGCGCTGATGCAGCAGGAAATCGATGGCAAGCCAATGCAGAAGCAGCTGATTTCGGCGATGCTGCTCGGCACAAATGTCGCGGTGCCCGCTGGCAAGGATGTCGGGGGTGATCTGAAATCGATCCCGCTATGCCGCAGCGATCGCCAGAGCGGATGCCTGATCACCTATGTCAGCTTCCGTGCCGCGGCGCCGCCGCCGGAGAACAGCCGTTTCGGCGTCGTCCCGCAGCCGGGCATGATCGCCGCCTGCACCAATCCGGCATCGCTGAGCAGCACCGCCAGGGCAGTATCGGACAATTATCTTGGCACAACGGGTGCGGGCCTCGCCAGCGCCAAGCAGGGCCCGTGGACAGCTGACGGCACCCCCGTCACCACGACGTTCGTCAAGGCGCCAAGCCTGATTTCCACCCAGTGCGCCGTGACTGGCAAGTTCAGTTATCTGGCCGTGACGGTGAACGCCGATCCCGCCGATCCGCGTACCGACATGATCGTCGGCGACGTTTCCGTACTCGGTAAAATCCTGCCCGATTGGGGATTGCACCTGATCGACATGCCCGTCGCGATGGGCAATCTCGTCGAATTGTCGAACAAGCAGGCGACCGCATGGATGGCGACGCGCAGGCGCTAAGCGTCAGCGCACCAGCCCGATCAGGTGATCATAAAGCGCGGCGGTGTTCGCTTCCCAGGTGAAGCCTGCAGCGCCGCGCCGAACGGCCTCGGGCGTGGCGCGCGCTGACAAGACATCGGCGATTCCGGCTGAAAATGCGGCTGAGTCTCGATCGACGATACGCCCGTAATCGGGGTCGGTAAGCACCTCGCCTGCCCCGCCTGCTCCCGTGATGACAATCGGCGTGCCGCACGCCAGCGCCTCTACCCAGGCATTGGCGAGCCCTTCGGACGCCGATGCCAGCGCCATCACATCGGCTGCGGCGAGCAACGCCGGCAGCTCGGCATGCGGCACCGCGCCGAGCAGACGAACCCGCTCCCCAATCCCCAGCCGCGCGATCTGTGCCTCCAGGCTGGCCCGCGCGGGTCCATCGCCGGCGATCATCAGCGTGACGCCGGGCAAGGCGGCGACCGCGTCGATCACAATTCCGTGCCCCTTGCGATCGACCAGCGCACCGAGCGAGATAACCAGCGATCCAATGATACCCAGCGACGCCTTTGCAGACAGGCGATCCACGGGCACGAAGCGGGCCAGATCGACGCCGGTATAATGCACCTTAATCCGATCCTCCGGCACGCCGATCACTGCCATATCCCGGCGCATTGCCTGTGATACGGCAAGCAAGCCGTCCGCCGCCTGCCCCGCGTTGCGCACCTGTGCTGCGGTTGCACCCTGGCCCCAAAGATGAATATCCGCGCCGCGCGCCTTGATCGACACCGGCACCCCGAAGTGCCGCCCAAGTGCCACTGCCGCCGGCCCATCGGGGAAGAAGAATTCAGCATCGATGACATCGAACGCAAAATCGCGTCGCAGATCGGCAAGAAGCGGGATCAGGCACCGCACGAGATGCTGCGCGTGAAAGCGCCCGGCGGTCGCAGGCCAGTTGGCAAAGCGCGGACGCAGAATGTCGAGACCCGTCCAGGTCTCATGGTCCGGCACCGCCGCAAAGCCGCGATAGCGCGGATGGCGAGATAACGGCCAGGGCGGGATGCCAATCGGCGCGACGACCTTTAGTTCGACACCGGGATGCGCCGCCAGCCCCAGCGTCTGTCGCTCGACAAAAATGCCGAAATTCCGGCGGCTCCCATCCGGGAAAAGCGTGGCGAGGGTAAGAACGCGGAGCATCCGTCTGCCATAGCGCGGCTTGGTTAACGCCGCACGACCTGCGGCAAATCTACCGCCGCACGATCTGCGGCATAACTAGCGCCGCACGATCTTCTCGATCCGGCATTCCCCCGGATAGGCGAACAACAGATCGGTCCCACGCGCCGCGTGGATCGTCGCCGTGCCGGTGAGCGTGAGACATTCGCCCGCGTGGAAGGCGAGTGTGTCGATCATCCCCTCGCCCGAAAGCGGCACCAGCCAGCCCGTCATGCCGGCCGGCAGCGTGACGTCGATCTCCCCGCCCGACCAGCGCTCAAGCACGAATTTCGGCCCTTCTGCCAAGATCGTGCGCCCCTCGCCGACCGTACCGGGCGCGCCCTGCGCGATGAAGGGCACTGCATCCGTCACGCCCACCGCCGCTTCCAGATGCAATTCGCGCTCGCTGCCATAATCATAGAGCCGGTAGGTCAGGTCGACATTCTGCTGCACCTCCACCAGCGTAATCCCGGCGCCGATCGCATGCACCGTTCGCGCCGGCGAATAAAAGAAATCGCCCGCTTTCACTGGCTTCCAGTCAAGCAGGTGCTCGATGCTGCCGTCGAGCGCCGCCGCGCGCAGCACCGCAGGCGCGACGGGCGCGAGCGTGCCAATCGCGATCGTCGAATCGGGTTCAGCGGCGAGCACCACCCACGCCTCATCCTTGCCGCGCGGATAGCCGGCCTTGCGTGCGCTCGCGTCATCGGGATGCACCTGCACCGACAGTTTCTCGCTGGTGAACAGATATTTGACGAGGAGATCGGGTTGCTCTTCCCCCGGTGTCTGAAACCAGATTTCGCCGACAGGATCCGCGCTTGGCGCAGGATCGGCAAAGCCCGGCCAGAGCTGGTGGCGACCCCAGGGCTTTTCGACGCGCTTCGTCTTGAGCAAGGTGGCGGGCATTGGATATCCTTTCGGGTCGGCACGGCGTTTTACCGTGAACGCGCTGGCGCCGACAAGCGATCCCCGGGCCGGTGCAAAGGCCCTTCACGAAAAACATTGTTCGCATGGGGGCCGCTCGGCTAATGAACGGGTCCATGCCTATGTCCCTGACCAAATTCGCGGCGTCCCGCGCCACAGCGCTCGCGCTCATCGCCGTCGTTGCCCTGCCGATTGCTGGCTGCGCAAACAACCGTTCGAAGGGTGATATTCCCTATATCGCACGCGATGTCGGCTCGCTTTATGGCACCGCGAAGCGCCAGCTCGATCGCGGTCGTTACAAAGAGGCGGCACAGCTGTTCGACGAGGTGGAGCGGCAACATCCCTATTCGATCTGGGCCCGCCGGTCGCAGTTGATGAGCGCTTTTTCTTATTATCTCGATGGCACCTACACCAAATCGATCGAATCGGCGCAGCGCTTCCTGGCGGTACACCCTGGTAATCGTGATGCGCCCTATGCCTATTATCTGATCGCGCTCGGCTATTATGAGCAGATTTCGGATGTGACGCGCGATCAGAAGATCACGCAGCAGGCGCTCGATTCGCTGGGCGAGTTGAGCCGGCGCTATCCGACGACGCGCTATGCTGCCGATGCCCGGCTGAAGATCGATCTCGTCCGCGATCATCTGGCCGGCAAGGAGATGGAGATTGGACGCTTTTATGAAAGTCGCGGCGAATGGCTGGCCTCCACGCTGCGCTTTCGCCGAGTGATCGATCAATATCAGACGACGACGCATGTGCCCGAGGCGCTGATGCGGCTGACCGAGAGTTATCTCGCGCTCGGCATCCGCGAGGAAGCGAACAAGGCAGCAGCGGTGCTTGGCGCTAATTATCCCGGCACCGTCTGGTATGCGCGCGCGTATAAGCTGATCGGCGATCACCCGCCCATCGCTACCAAAGCGGGCGCCTGAGCGGACGCGCGCCGCGCTCCCTGCCTGCCGCGTAGAGGACCGGCGATGCTGACCGCGCTTGCGATTCGCGATGTCGTGCTGATCGAGGCGCTCGATCTCGATTTCGGACGCGGCCTGGGCGTGCTGACGGGGGAAACGGGCGCAGGCAAATCGATCCTGCTCGATGCACTGGGCCTTGCCCTTGGCGAACGCGGCGACATCGGTCTGGTGCGAGACGGTGCGGCACAGGCCGTCGTGACCGCAAGCTTCGATCCCCCGGTCATCGGCGGCCCTGTCGCGGCGCTGCTCGAGCTGAACGGACTGGATTTCGATCCGGGCGAGCCGCTGCTGATTCGCCGGATCGTCAAGGCCGATGGCGGCAGCCGCGGGTTCATCAACGATCAGCCCGCCTCTGCCGGGTTGCTGCGCGAACTGGGCGGCCATCTCGTCGAAATCCACGGCCAGCATGATGATCGCGGGCTGCTCAACCCGCGCGGCCACCGCGCCTTGCTCGATGCATTCGGCAGGATCGATCCCGCCCCCGTCGCCAGCGCGCACCGCAATTGGCGTGCGGCCGTGGTTGCTCTGGCGGCTGCCTGCGAGGAACTGGAAACCGTCGCGCGCGATCGCGAATGGCTGGAACATGCCGTCAGCGAGCTGACCCAACTCGCGCCCGAGCTTGGTGAGGAGGAAACCCTCGCCACCCGCCGCTCGTCGATGCAGCGCGGTGAAAAGATCGCTGGCGACATGCAGGCAGTCGCCGATCTACTCGATGGGTCGGAAGGCGGGTTGGCGCGATTACGCCAAGCCGCGCGGGTGCTGGAACGGATCGCCCAGGATCATCCCGCGCTTGGCGAGGCACTAGCCGCGATCGACCGCGCGATCACCGACGGGGCAGAAGCGCAAGCGCTGATCGATACCGCCGCCAATGCGCTCGCCTTTGATCCAGCGCAATTGGAAGACGATGAAACCCGTCTGTTCGAACTGCGCGCGATCGCCCGCAAACACCGTGTCCAGCCCGATGAGCTTGCCGAGCTAACCGCGACGCTGGCCGCCCGCCTCGAACGGATCGAAAGCGGCGGCGCGGGCATTGCAGCGCTCGAACGCGCCCTGGCCGAGGCGGGCGCTGTGTATCGCCGCGAGGCGGCAGCGCTGACGGCGGCGCGCACGAAAGCCGCCGATCGGCTCGATCAGGCGGTAAAGGCCGAATTGGCCCCGCTGAAGCTTGATGCCGCGCGGTTTCGCACCGTCGTCGCGCCGCTGGGCGACGATCATTGGGCGGCATCGGGGCAGGACCGGGTCGAGTTCGAGATTTCGACCAATCCCGGTGCCCCTTTTGCCCCGCTGATCAAGATCGCCAGTGGCGGTGAGCTATCGCGGTTCATCCTCGCGCTGAAGGTGAGCCTGGCCGAGCGCGGTGGCGCAGCGACGATGATCTTCGACGAGATTGATCGTGGCGTTGGCGGCGCCGTCGCCAGTGCGATCGGAGAGCGGCTGGCACGGCTCGCTGAGAGCACGCAATTGCTTGTCGTGACGCACAGCCCGCAGGTCGCGGCGCGTGGGAGCCATCACTTGCTGATTGCCAAGAGCAATGACGGCACTGTGACCCGCACCGGCGTGCGGGCGCTGGACGACCCCGAACGCCGCGAGGAAATCGCGCGGATGCTGTCAGGCGCGACAGTGACCGATGAAGCGCGCGCGCAGGCGGTGCGGTTGCTGGAAGCGGCATGAACCGGGCGCGGTGGATACGGCTGGCGGCGCAGCTCCTGCTCATCAATGCGGTGCTCGCGGTCCCCGGGTCGCTGGCCTATATCATCGCCGCAATAATGGCGTTCGATGCGCCGGGATCGACCAAGGACCCAATGGCGTGGCTTGGCGCGTTGCTGTTTCTGGCAACGCCACTGGTGGTGGTTGCCGATGCCGCCGCCGCGCTGATGGCCTATCGAACGCGCAGCGCGCGGTGGCTATCGCTCGCGGCCGGGCTGTTTGTCGGCTGGTGCCTCGTTTTCTGGTTGATCGCAAAATTGCCGCCATGGATGGCGTTTCCCGGGCCGATGATCCTGATGGCCTATTTCGACGCTTGATTGCGATAACGCGATTACCTTAGGCCGAGGACCATGGCCGTGCCGATCCCCAACAGCGAGTCCGAAGCCACAGCCGAGCTTGAGCATCTCGCTGCCGAGATCGCGCGTCACGACCGGCTCTATCACACCGATGACGCGCCAGAGATTAGCGATGCCGATTATGACACGTTGATCCGGCGCAATGCCGCAATCGAGGCCGCCTTCCCCAACCTGATCCGCCCCGATTCGCCCAGCCGGCAAGTCGGCGCAGCACCCGCCGACCATCTCGCCAAGGTCGCACATGCGCGACCCATGTTCAGCCTCGACAATGCATTCAGCGAGGAGGAAGTCGGCGATTTCCTCGGTCGCGTCCGCCGCTTCCTGTCGCTCGACGAAGCTGAACCCGTCGCACTTACTGCCGAGCCCAAGATCGACGGCCTTTCCTGCTCGGTACGTTATGAGCAGCGGCGGCTTACCCGCGCGCTGACCCGCGGCGACGGGCAAGTCGGCGAAGACGTGACCGCCAATGTCCGCTCGATCGCCGATATCCCCGCCATGCTGCCCGACGACGCGCCCGATATCTTCGAGGTACGTGGCGAAGTGTACATGGACAAGCCAGCCTTTGCCGCTCTCAACGCGCGGCTGCTGGCCGAGGCCGATGATCACGACAAGGCACGTCAATTCGCCAATCCGCGCAATGCAGCTGCTGGATCGCTTCGCCAGAAAGACCCCGCCGTCACCGCCAGCCGCCCGTTGCGATTCTTCGCCTGGGGCTGGGGCGAAGCGAGTGCGATGCCGGGCGACACGCAGAGCGCGGTGATTGCCGCGATCCGCGACTGGGGTTTTCCCGTCACGCCGCAATTCGCCCCCGGCGGCACGCTCGACCAGGCGCTGGCCGTGTATAGGGCGATAGAGGCCGAACGCGCTGATCTGCCCTTCGATATCGACGGGGTCGTCTACAAGGTAGATCGGCTCGACTGGCAGGCGCGGCTGGGTTTCGTCGGCCGTGCACCGCGATGGGGCCTGGCGCATAAATTCCCGGCGCAACGGGCGCAGACGACCTTGCGCGCGATCGACATTCAGGTCGGCCGCACTGGCAAGCTCACGCCCGTTGCCCGGCTTGAGCCCGTTACCGTCGGCGGGGTCGTCGTCACCAATGCGACACTCCACAATGCCGATGAGATTGCGCGGCTGAATGTGTGGCCCGGCGACAGCGTGGTCTTGCAACGCGCCGGCGACGTGATCCCGCAGATCGTCGACAATTTGTCGCGCGACGAGAGCCGGGGAGCGTGGCCATTTCCAGCGCTGTGCCCCGAATGCCAATCCGATGCGCTGCGCGAGGAGGGCGAGGTCGATATCCGCTGCACCGGTGGGCTGATCTGCCCGGCACAGCGGATCGAGCGGCTTCGCCATTTCGTGTCGCGCGGCGCGCTCGATATCGACGGGCTGGGCGACAAGACGATCCGCGAATTTTTCGGTCTTGGCTGGTTGCACGGACCGGCTGATATTTTTCGGCTGGCAGTGCACCGCGATGCGTTGCTGACGCGGGAGGGATGGAAGGAAAAATCGGTCGATAATCTCCTCACGAGCATTGAGGCACGGCGCTCACCCGATCCTGCGCGGTTCTTGTTCGGGCTCGGCATCCGCCATGTCGGCAGCGTGACCGCGCGCGATCTCGTCAAGGCGTTCGGCACCGTCGACTCGGTCGCCGACGTGGCGACCCGCGCCCATGACGATCCCATTGCGCTGGCCGAACTGACCGCAGTCGAGGGAATCGGCACAGTCGTGGCACAAGCGCTGTCCGCGTTTTTCGCCGAGCCGCACAATCGGGCCGCGTGGCACGAACTGCTGGGCGAGGTCCGCCCCCAACCCTTTGTGTCGGCGCTCCGCGAATCGCCCGTCACCGGCAAGACGATCGTCTTCACCGGCAGCCTCGAAACGCTCAGCCGCGATGAAGCCAAGGCACAGGCCGAAGCACTGGGCGCCAAGGTTGCCGGATCAGTCTCGGCCAAGACCGACCTGATCGTTGCTGGCCCAGGCGCGGGCAGCAAGTTGAAAAAGGCAGCCGAGCTCGGCATCGAGGTGATCGATGAAGCCGGTTGGGGGGCGATCGTAGCTTCGGCGAAGTGATGCTTTTTTGCAACGCAACATGCGCTGAATCGGCCTGAACCGGCTGCAACACCGGACTGTCATTCAACCGAAATAAATGGGCTGCATGGGCATCGCGACGGTGCAATTAGCCGCAAGAATGACGACTCGAACGTCTCAAGGGGAAAGCAATGCGTAATCAGCTATTTATGGGCGTGGCGATTGCTGCGCTGATGATTCCTGCCGCCGCCAGCGCGCAGGAAACCACATCGGCCATCCGCGGCACAGTCACGCGCGACGGAGCACCTGTCGCCGGCGCGACCGTAACGGCGACCGACGTCGCTTCAGGCACCCGCGCCACCGTAACCACCGGTTCGGATGGGCAATATTCCCTCTCGGGTCTTCGCGCTGGCGGACCTTACACCGTCGACGTACAGAGCGGCCAAGGCACCACATCGGTCACTGATATCTACACGGTCGTGCAGCAGACCTTCGATCTCCCGATCGATCTAGCTCAAGACTCGGCAGCAGATATCGTGGTCACGGCGTCGTCGATCCGCGGCGCGGGCAACGCTTCCAAGGGCGTTCAGACCACGCTGACGTCGGTCGACATCGAGAAGGTCGCGTCGGTCAATCGCGACATCCGCGACATCGAACGTCGCGATCCATTTGCGACCTTCGACCTTGGCAACTCGACCGATCGTGGCGGCGCCATTCGTTTTGCGGGCGTCAATCCCCGTTTCAACCGTTTCACGATCAACGGCGTCACCGTTGGTGATACCTTCGGTTTGAACCAGGATGCCAGTCCCACGATCCGCGGCCCGGTGCCCTTCGACGCGCTTTCGCAGGTGACGACCTCGGCGGCGAACTTCGACATTCGCCAAACCAATTATCAGGGCGGCGTGATCGATGCGGTACTACGGTCGGGAACCAACGACCTATATCTGACTGGCTTCTACTCGCAGAACACCGATGGTCTGTCGGGCGACAGAATCGGGGCAACCTTTGTCCCGCTGCCGAAATTTAAGTCGGAAACCTATGGTGCGACGATCGCCGGGCCGATCTTGAAGGATCGGCTGTTCCTGATGTTCTCCTATGAAAAGAACACCGATCCGCGTGCGTTCGGCACGCAGCCGGAGAGCATTCCCGGCTTGACCCCTGCTCAGGTAACTTCGGTGGGCACGCTCGCCGGTGCGGCGCGTTATGGCGTCACCGGCGCTGCTTATGGGGATCTGCTGCGCATCAATCCCCGCGTGGACGAAAAATTCGCGACGCGACTGGACTGGAACATCACCGATGGGCAGCGTTTGTCGATTTCCTATGTCAACGCGTTTGACAGCCTGGTCAGCCCAAACAATACCTCGACCTCGGGCACCACGCCTTCATATGGCCTGAGCTCGAACGCCTATACGCTGAGCGAACTGCTCCGCGCCGGCATTGCGCAGCTCAACTCGACTTGGTCGAGCTCGTTGTCGACGGAAATTCGGTTGAACTACAGAAGCGCTGTGCGTGGCCAGGAACCGCTCGGCGGCCGCGGCAACTCGCAGTTCGCGGTCTGTGTCGATCCGACCAATACGACAACGCCAACCGGCGTTCCCAATACATCGTCGGCGACTGGCTGCTCGACCGGCACACCGCGCATCTTCTTCGGTCCGGACAACTTCCGCCAGACCAACGTGCTGAATACCGATACCTTTGGCGGATCGTTCCTCGGTCGTTACACGACGGGCGACCACGAATTCAAATTGCTGGCTGAGGTCAGTCGCAACCGCACCTTCAACAACTTCGTGCCCAACAGCCTCGGCAGCTATTATTTCGACTCGCTCGCCGACTTCCAGGCCGGCAACGCGAACCAGGTCCAATACGCTGCCGTCATCGTTGGCGGGGCGACTGGGGCCGCCGCCAATTTCAGCTACGACCAGATCTCGGTCGGCTTGCAGGACGATTGGCGCCCGGCACCCGGACTGACCGTGACCTACGGCTTCCGGTGGAACCTATATGCGATGAACGACGCGCCTGTGGTGAACAATGCGTTCGTGGCGCGCAACGGGTACGCGAACGTCAAGACCTATAAGGGTCTTGAAACGCTTGAGCCGCGGCTGAGCATGGAATGGAAGGTCACCCCGACGCTTAGCCTACATGGTGGCGTTGGCATCCTGGCCGGCGGCAACCCGGATATCTATCTGTCGAACAGCTTCTCGAACACGGTCACCACCAACGCGCTCACGATCACGCGCGCGACGGGAACCCCGGGCTGCACGGGTCCAGCGAACCTGACGGCGGCGGTTTGTACTGCGGCGCTCACCAACATCGGCGCCAACGTCAACCCGCTCCTCACTCAGTTCGCTCAGGGAGGGAATGCTTCGGCGGCCACAAACACCGCCGAGCTCGCGCCGAACTTCCATCTGCCAACCTCGCTCAAGGCGACGCTTTCGGCTGAATGGAATTTCTTCGGCATCCACTTCGGCGCCGATTATCTCTACTCGAAGACGCGCAACGACGTCGCCTTTACAGACGTCCGTTCGGTCCGGATCGGCGTCCTCCCCGATGGTCGCCCACGCTACAACGGGCAGCTTGGCTTTGCCGACAATAACTGGGACGTGCTCGGCTACAACACCTCGGGCGGTCGCAGCCATATCGGCGTCGTTCGCTTTGACAAAACCTTCGACTTCGGTCTCTCGCTCAATGGCGCTTACATCCTTCAGGATGTTCGTGACGTCGGCAATGCGAGCGCATCCACGCCAAACTCGAACTACCGCTTCCAGGCGTTCGCCGATCCAAACAATCCGGCACTGGGTACCTCGGACAATCAGACCACTTGGCAGTTCAAGTACGGCATCGGCTATGATCACGCGTTCTACAAAGACTATAGGACCAAGATCCAGCTGTTCGGCGAAACCCGCGCGGGCAACCCATACAGCTTCTTTGCTCTGGATAACGTGGGCACCCGCTCAGCGGTGTTCGGGACCGTGCTGACCGCGAATGCGCCGTCGAACCTGCTCTATGTGCCAACGAGCACGACCGATCGGATCGTGAGCTATGACAATGTGGCCACTCAGGACGCGCTCAACACGCTGATCGACAGCACCGGGTTGCGCAACTATCGCGGGCAGGTCGCAGCCAAGAACATCGCACGCAACCGGGCCGTGACACGTATCGATCTCCATCTGGAGCAGGAAGTGCCGTTGTTCGTCGGCAAATCGCGCGTCGCTATCTTTGCCGACATCAACAATCTTCCCAATTTGCTCAACAGCGATTGGGGTGGGTTGCGGTCGATCGGTTCCGCGGCAGTGGTCAGCGTCCAGTGCCTGAACACCGCAGTGCCGACCGGCACGACACCAGGCGCGGGCGTAGTGAATACCAACTCGACTCAAGTCTGCGCTCAATATCGTTACTCGGCATATCGCGCTCCGGAAACGAACCTGGCGCCAAACTTCAATGCCTCCACCTACTTCATCCGTCTGGGCGCACGCTTCAAATTCTAAGCTGAGCGCGCCAGACACTCGACAAAGCCAGCCGCCGTCCCCTGCACAAGGGGGCGGCGGTTTGCTTTTGCGGGGATGCGCACCAACATCAAAAAGGGACGCTCCCGGCTGGGGAGCGACCCTTTTTTACCGAGCTATCAAATGGCCGCGCTCAGGCGGCTTCGGCGATCTTGGCGTAGATGCTGCGCACTGGCCGCGCCATCACCCGCGCGACCATTGGCTCGAAGAAGCTCAAGGGCGCACTTTCGTAATTGGGATCGAACGCCGATTGATCATATTTCTCGCAGAATTCGGCACAGGCCTCGAAATGCGGGTGGCCGCGATATTGCTCGCGAAGGTCACGGTCCATGCCGAGATAGTGAAAATAATAATAGCCCTGGAACACGCCGTGATTGTTGGCGATCCAGTGGAGCTCTTCGCTGACAAAGGGTCGCAGCATGGCGGCCGCGATCTCGGGATGATTATAGCTGCCAAGCGTATCGCCGATATCGTGGAGCAGCGCGGTGACGACATAGGCCTCGTCGCGGCCGTCGCGGTGCGCGCGAGTCGCCGTCTGCAGCGAATGTTCGAGCCGATCGACCGGGAAGCCACCATAATCGCCATCGAGCAGCTTCAGATGCGTCAGCACGCGCGCGTGCAGACCCTTGGAAAAACCCTTGAAATGGGTCGCGATCGTCTGCCAGTCGGCTTGCGTACCGTCGGTCATCGCGGTGAACTGCGCGCGATCTTCGCTGTGGTGGGGGGGCATATCATTGCCGTCGCTCATAACCACTCTCCTTCGCGGTCGAACATACGCCCCTTTGCGGGTGCTTGTCAGCCGGTATAAGAGGGACGATGCCCGTTTGCCCTGCGCCCGCCCCATGCCGATGAGCGCCCGCCGCAAGCCCACTGTGTTTTCGCGCCCGTTTTTCGAGCAAAAGAACCGCGCCTTCTGGATGCTGCAGGCGGCGGGCTGGAGCGGTTATCTGGTGCTGCGATCGGTATCGAGCATCTCCAACGGGCTGTCATTTGCCGTCGTCGTCGCGGTCGCGATCGAATCGATCATCGGCTATTGCATCACCCTGCTGCTGTCGACGCTGTACGGCTATTATCGCACCCTGCCCCGGATCAGCCTGGTGCTGCTGACGGTGATTACGCTGGCGATCGCAACCGCGCTGTACGCCGTGCTCGACGCTTTTTCCTTCTCGTTCATCAAGCTCGAAAATCCCGGCATCAACCTCAATCTGGTGCTTGGCACGATCTTCCTCAATTTCACCGTGCTTGCGGGGTGGACAGCGCTGTATTTCGGGATCAATTTCTATCTGATAGTCGAGGAGCAGATCGATCAGCTTGAAAAGCTGGGCTCACAGGCATCGTCGGCGCAACTGGCGATGTTGCGCTATCAGCTCAATCCGCATTTCCTGTTCAACACGCTCAATTCGATTTCGACGCTGGTGCTGCTGAAACAAACCGAGCGTGCCAATGCGATGCTGAGCCGTCTATCCTCGTTCCTGCGTTATACCTTGGCCAATGAGCCGACCGCGCACGTCACAATCGCGCAAGAGGTGGAGACGCTGAAGCTTTATCTGGAGATCGAAAAGATGCGGTTCGAGGATCGGCTCCGCCCCAGCTTCGCAATCGATCCAAAGGTGGCCAAGGCGCGGCTACCGTCGCTGCTGCTCCAGCCGCTGGTTGAGAATGCGATCAAATATGCCGTTACCCCACGCGAGGACGGCGCCGAAATCAATGTCCGGGCGCGGCTGAACGGAGAACGGGTGCAGATCAGCGTATCCGACACGGGTCCCGGCTTGAGCGAAACAAAAATGCAGCCCAGCCTTTCAACGGGGGTCGGGCTTGCCAATATCAGGGACAGGTTGGCGCAGGCATATGGGCCTGACCACAAAATCGAGACACGATCGAACCCCGGGGGCGGTTTCAGGGTGGAGATCGACATTCCGTTCCAGCTCGAGGAACCGACGAAAGAGGCCGCATGACGATCCGAACAATATTGGTCGACGATGAAACGCTGGCGATCCAGGGCATGCAGCTGAGGCTGGAGGAGCACAGCGATGTCGAGATCATCGACACCTGCGTCAACGGGCGCGAGGCGATCCGCAGCATCAAGACACACAAGCCGGATCTCGTCTTTCTCGACATTCAGATGCCGGGATTTGACGGGTTTTCAGTGGTGCAGGGATTGATGGA
>JBBQAG010000081.1:0-11123 GCA_038315875.1 Sphingomonadales bacterium
GGAATCGCCGGCGATGAATTGCCGGCGTTGATCGACCGCGCACCGCTGGATATTCGCGTCAATCGCGCGCGTGCGACCCAGCAGGCGGTGATCGCCGCGATCGGCGGGGCCGAGCCGTCGCCGCACGCGCCCGATGGCGTGCGGCTGCCCCCTGGCACGCAGATCGAGGCGCTCGACCTGTGGCGTGACGGCGCGATCGAAGTTCAAGACGAGGGCAGCCAGATCGTGACGATGGCGGCAGCCGCAACGCCGGGGATGGCGATCGTTGATTTATGCGCGGGTGCCGGCGGCAAGACGCTCGCGCTCGCCGCCGCAATGGCGGGAGAGGGGCGATTGCTCGCTTGCGATGTCGATCGAGGCCGGCTGTCGCGGCTGGCGCCGCGCGCGGCCCGCGCCGGCGCGTCCAACGTCGAGTCGCGATTGCTCGATCCGGGCAAGGAAATGGCCGCCCTCGCCGACTGGCATGACAGCGCCGATGTCGTGCTGATCGACGCGCCTTGTTCGGGCACGGGCACCTGGCGCCGCAATCCCGAGGCGCGCTGGCGGTTGACGCCTGCCCGGCTCGATCGACTGGCGGCGACTCAAGCTGCTCTGATCGATTTGGCGGCGGCGCTGGTCAAACCCGGCGGGGCACTGGTTTATATCGTCTGTTCGCTGCTCGATGCTGAGGGCCTGCAGCAGATCGAGCGTTTCCTGGGCGAGCATCCCGATTGGCGCGCGGTCCCGCTCGCGCTGCCAGCCGGACGGCGACACGGTACCGGGCTCCGTCTGACGCCGGCCCATGACTCGACCGACGGCTTTTTTGTCGCAAGAATAGAGCGACCATGTTAGCCCAGACGACCTCGTCCTTGTTGGAGACGTTCATGCGTATCTCGTCCATCGCGGCTGCCGCTGCCTTGACCCTGCTCACTGTCTCGACGGCGCTGCACAGCCAGCGCCCTGATGATCAGATCGACGCGCGATCGCTGACGCTGCTGGCGAGCGCGCGGACGGCGCAGGCGGCTGGCAATCTCGATGCCGCGGCGGATACACTGGAAACCGCGCTCGCCGTCGATCCGCGCAACCGGGCGGCATTCGTCGCCCTTGGCGATGTTTCGCAGGCGCGGGGGCTATCGGGCAAGGCGATCCGGTTTTACCGCGAGGCGCTGCTGCTCGAGCCGAATGATATTGCCGCGCTGAAGGGGCAGGGCGAGGCTTATTTGGCAAAGGGCGCCGTCGAACGTGCTCGGCAAAATCTGGCGAAGCTCCGCAAGATTTGCGTCAAGGGCTGCACCGAAGCGACCGTGCTTGCTGCTTCGATTGCCAAGGGACCGCCCGTGCAGGCGGTGGCCCAAGCGACAAAGCCGCCAGTGGCCGAATAGCCGGATAGGCTAACGGCTGAGGATCCGGGCAATGTCGATGAATTCGGCAACGCTGACCGTTTCCGCGCGGCGTGTCGGCTCGATCCGGAGCTGTTCGAGCGCTTCTGCGGCGCCTTGCACGGGTTTCAGGCTCTGCCGCAGCATCTTGCGGCGCTGACCAAAGGCTGCAGCCGTGATCCGTTCCAGCACGGAAAGTGCCACGCCTTCCGGGCTCTCTAAGGGGGCCAGATGGACCACCGCCGACATCACCTTGGGCGGCGGGGTGAAGGCAGACCGGTGGACGTTCATCGCGATCCGCGCCGAAGTGCGCCACTGCGACAGGATCGACAGCCGCCCGTAATGTTCACTATCGACAGGAGCGACGATCCGTTCGGCTACCTCTTTTTGAAACATCAAAGTCAGGCTCTGCCACCACGGCGTCCAGGGCGCTGACAGCCAGCCAATGAGCAGTGCAGTGCCGATGTTATAGGGCAGGTTCGAGACGATATGCGGCCGCCCGGCGAACAGCACAGGCGCGTCGACGGCGAGCGCGTCTTCCTCGATTACGCGGAGCATGCCGGGATAATGATCGCCAAGCTCGGCGAGTGCGGAAATACAGCGGCGATCACGTTCGACAGCGACGACGCGCGCGCCGGCCTCCAGTAGTGCACGGGTGAGCCCGCCCGGGCCGGGGCCGACCTCGAAGGCTTCAGCGCCCTTCAGATCCCCTGGCACCCGCGCAATCCGTGCAAGCAACTGGCTATCGAGCAGGAAATTCTGGCCGAGCGCCTTGCTCGCTTGAAGATGGTGCCGCGCGATCACCTCGCGCAGCGGCGGCAGATCGCTCACCCGTTCGCCACATCGGCGGCGGCATGAAGACGCAACGCTGCGGCGCTTTCGGCCATCTTGATCGCGGCGATCGTCGCGCCGGGTTCGGCCATATCTTTGCCGGCGATGCCGAAAGCAGTGCCGTGATCGGGCGAGGTGCGCACGATCGGCAGGCCAAGCGTAATGTTCACGCCCTCGTCGAAATGGAGCGTCTTGATCGGCACCAGCGCCTGATCGTGATAACAGCAAAGCGCCACGTCATAGCCGGCGCGCGCGCGCTCATGAAACATGCCGTCAGCCGCAAACGGGCCGACCGCGTCAATCCCCTCGGCACGAAGCTGGGCAATCGCCGGTTCCAATATGTCGATTTCCTCCCGGCCGAGCGCGCCCGATTCGCCTGCATGCGGGTTGAACCCAGCGAACGCGAGACGCGGTGCCTCGATCCCGAAATTGCGGGTCAGTCCGCGCGCCGTCACCCGCGCCTTGGCGACGATCAACTCGATCGTCAGCAGCGCTGATACGTCGGCGAGTGGAACGTGCGTCGTGATCGGCACCACCCGTAATGTCGGGCCAGCGAGCATCATCACGGCGTTTTCGCGCGATATGCCGCAGCGTTCGGCAACGAACTCGGTCTGGCCCGGGTCGGTGAAACCGATGCTGTAGAGCTGGATTTTCGATACAGGAGCGGTGACGAGCGCGCCCGCGGCGCCCGATCTTGCAAGGCCGACCGCGAGTTCGAGCGCGTGCAACGCGCAGCGGGCGCCGTCGGCATCGGGCGCACCCGGCGTAATATCTCCGGCATCCTGGATCGATACAACGGGCAAGGCGCGATCGAACAGTGCGGCTGCTTGGTTGGGCTCGCCAATCCGCTCCACCGGGCCGTTCCAGACCCGCTCGATCGCGCGGACATCGCCGACCGCGAAGAACACCGGCAGCTTGTTTGCGCCGCGCGATGCCCAGGCCTTGGCGACGATTTCAGGGCCGATGCCGGCGGGATCACCCATCGATACTGCGATTGGCGCTATCACCGGCTAAATTCTCCCTATCCGCTTGTGCTCCATCGGGGCCGATGCGGCGCTGATCCGATCAGCGATATTCGACGACCGCATCGCGGCGAAGATCGCGCAATTTGTGTTCGGCGCGCAGGTTGACACCCTTTTGCTCCATCTGATTGCGGACTTGCTCAATGCTCGGCATTTCGCTGCCACGCGGTTCATCGCGCCCGCACAGGACGAGCGAGCGAACGCCATCGGTCGGCGAGCCGAACGGCGGCGTTGCCTCACCGACTTGAAGCGACATCATGATCTCTTGAAGCTGCGCTGGCAGGTCACGCACCTTGATCGCGTCGTTGTCGACGACCTCAGCGCCGATCGACGCTGCGACTTTGGCGACATCGCCGCAACCGTGGAGCGATGCCGTTGCCTTGGCGAATTCGGAAACGCGGTTGGACGCCTCTGCCTGCGTCGTGCCCTTGGGGAAGGACACGCTGATCTGACGCAGGCTGAGTTTGGCGTCGCGGCGATCAGCGGTCAGCACCTGGCGCTTGTCGACCAGGTACAACAGCGAATAGCCGCCCGGCGTTTCGATTGGCCCGGCCAGCTGGTTGACCTTCATCTCGGTCGACGCCTGAGCAAGCGAATCGGGTACCTGGCTTGCCTTGACCCAGCCCAGATCGCCGCCAACCGAGCGGGTGGTCGCATCCGATCGTGCTTGCGCGACTTCCTCGAAAGTCCGCCGGCCCTGCTGGATTTCAGCCATCAACGCGCGTGCTTCGGCAAATACCTGTTGCTGGCGTTCGGGGCTCGCCTGGAGATAAATCTCCTTGACGTGAAATTCCTGGGCGCCCTTATTGGCTTCCAGGCGGGCGAGGATCGATTTCACCTCGGCATCGCCGACATTGACGAACGGATCGATCCGCCGCCGCAGATAACGGCTCCAGGCGAGTTCGCTTTCCACCTGGCGCCGAAGCGACTTTTCCGATGAGCCGACGGTGCGCAGATAGGTTTTGAATTCATCGGGCCGTTTGCCGAAGTTTTTCGCGATGCGGGAAAAGCTCTGCTCGATTTCCTCGGGCGTTACCTTGATATCGTGCGCCTTGGCTTCCTGAAGCTGCAGCGTTTCGTCGATGAGGCCGCTGAGCACCTGAAGGCGGAGCTGTTCGCGTTGCTGATCGGTGAATTTGATGTTGTTGGCAGCGATGATCAGGGCGGCGCGCTGATCAACGTCGGTACCAGTGATCACGGTATCGTTGACGATCGCGGTCGCCTTGCGAACATTGGGATCGCGCTTGCCGAACAGCTGCAGGTTGGCGGGAATGTTGAGCCCGATCGACGGGAGCGAGCCATCGGATACCGTCTGGCCGATGGCAGCGGTTGCGAGCCCAGCGACGCCAGCGAGCATCGCCGCAACAACGATGCGCACGGAGCGCATATTTTCGGGTGACTTGATCACGAACATTGATTTCCCATAATCTTTTTTCCGAGCCATTGACGGCACGCATGAAGCGCCGTTGCTGAACGCTGGCTTAGCGACCAAGGTTCTTGAACGCCACATTCAACAGAAAACTGTCGCCGCGTCGTGCATCGCCCGTGTCCTGATAGTCGCGTTTCCACGTCAAGCCAAGTTTCAGGCAATCATCCTCATAGGCGAACCCCAGCCGGTGTCGAATGGGAGTGAAGCCGTCGGTCGTCGCAAGAGGTTCTTCGCTTTTGCCCGTGAGGTCGACCACCGCTGATCCGAACACCGACCAGAAGCGCGAAAACTGCCAGCGACCGCCGACCCGTGCTTCCTCGCGATCGCGCAAATCCTCAAGCGTCGGCGTGATATTGCGATTGAGCAGGAGATACCCCAGCAGCACATAGGTCCCCGAAGTGCCGATCGTGGCGTCGATCTCGTTGCGGCGCAGAGCCAAATTATCCTTGTCGAGCCGATAGCGCTGGGTGATCGACAGGAAATCCCGGTATCGGGCTTCGATCCTGCCGACGATATCAGACAGTGGATCTGAAAAACCGGTGCCGATGGGGATGAAATCGGGCGTGCTGCTGACGCGATAGCTTTGCCCGACATTGGCGTTGATCGTGACATCGGGCAGGTTCACCGCCCAGTCAAAGCCATAGGTGATCCGGGTCGACCCGCCAAAGCGATCATAGCCCGGAAAACGATTAAGCGCGAACAGGTTGGAATCTTCAAGATCGACCGATCGCGAATCCTCGTTGGGGACGATCAGATTGGCGATCTTGGGTGAAGCGACGATTTGAACGCGCGGGGTCAATCGCTGTGTGCCGTTCAGGAACTGGCCAATCAACGGCCATTTCACATCGACAGCAAGGGCTGCAATGCCGCGCGTCTGGAACCCATCGAGACCGCGATACAGCGCAACCGTGGTGGCTGCCGACTGGCTGCTGTTATAGACATCGCCGCGGCCATAGGCGGTGAGCGTTACTTCCTGGCCCCAGCGCGTGATCCGCCGCAAATCCCACCGCGCGCTGACAAAGGCGCGCTGGGTGTCCTGGCCGGCGCTGCGGCCGATCGCCAGCGTATTGAGCTGCAAGTCAAGCTTGCCGCCGAGCAGGGGATCGTTGATCCGGCGACGGTAATCGATTTCGGGCAGCGCGATCGGCTGATATCCCTGACGATCGCCGACGCGCAGCGTCTGCACCGCCCAGCCGGTTATCGAGAAATAGCTTTTGTCGTCGATCCGTTCGACCTTGAGCGTGTTGCGGAGCAAATCGTCACGAGAGATATCATAGCGGCGCAGGAATGTTCGGTCAGTCGTTGCGCGGAACGAGCCGCTGACGCTCCAATAGGGGCTGAGCTGAAACCGCCCAACGCCCTCGATATAGCCGCGAAACGAACTTTGCGTCAGCGGATTGGTCACGACCGTGTCGGTTCGCGAGCTGAAGGTACCGTAAGCGGCGACCCGGTAAGCCCCCTGTTCGGTCAACGCGTTGTAGTCGATCTGCGCCAGCGGCAAGGCGTTGCTGTAAAAGTGCGGCGTGATCTTCACGCCGCGGTTGGGCGCGATGCTGTAATAATAGGGCTGGGCGTATTCGAAGCCGTTGACGCGCGTGTAGCGGATATCGGGCTGAAGGAACCCGCTGTCGGTGCCGCCGCCGACGGGATTGGAGAAAGACGGCAGCGGGATTGGCAGGCCGAACAGATTCAGCCGCGCGCCCTTGTAGAAAATACGTTTGCGATCGGGATCATAAACGACCTTGACCGCCGTGATCTTCCAGGAAGGCTGTTTGGGACAATTGTCGAGATCGGTTACCCCGCACGGCGTGTAGGCGGCATCCTCCAGCGTGAAGACACCGGCATCGCGGCTACCTCGTCCGGCTGCGAGCCGTCCGCCCTGATCGAGCACGACTAGCAAATTCTCGACGACGCCGTCCTTCAGCGTATCAGTGAGCTCTATCGCGTCGCCATAGGCCGCATCCCCCCCGGGATTGGTGACGACGATATTGCCATTGGCGATCACCTGGCCGGATTTGCGATTCCACACCACCTGATCGGCCCGCAGCCGATCCGGCCCGCGATACATCCGGACATCGCCCTTTGCCGTCACGACATCTGTCGTGGTGTCGTATTCCAAAGTGTCGGCACTGAACTGGACGTCGCTATTATCCTTCGGCAGCGGCGTTTCGGAGGGTGGCGCGGGCTGAACGGCGCGATCCTGAAGGTCTTGCGCCAGAGCAGCGCTCGCCGAGGCGAGGACCAGCGGCAGGGCGCAGGAGCCAAGAAGAAGATAACGCTTCACGCTCGCACTTACCCCAGAAACTTCGGCCCCCGATGGTGCGGAGCCATGACCGATTGGGGCCCTATCGCACCGCTTGGGCGGTGCTGCAATCTAGGCTGTGCTTTGCCAGCGCCCTGGTGCTCGCCTAAGGGCGTTGATTATCGACCCGACTCCGATCAAGGCCTTTTCCATGCATATCCAGTTTTCCGCCACGCGCCCCGCCAATGCCCGGGTCATCGTCCTCCCTGTCGAGAAGGACGGGCTGGACAGGGTCGCGTTCAACGGTTTTGATGCTGCGGTAGGTCGTGTCGCGATCGGCGCTGCGCGGATTGCCCGTTTCGAGGGCGAAGTCGGCGCGATCGCCGAAAGCTTTGCGGTGGTTGGCGACGCGGTTGTCCAGGTGTTGTTGGTCGGCGTCGGTGCGGGCGGCGAGATGGACTATGAGCGTGCCGGCGGCGCGGTTACGGCGCGGTTGCTGACATCGGGCACTGAATCGGTCGCAGTCGATTTCACTAGCCTGGGCGGTGCGCCGACTGCCAAGGCGGTCGCGCGGTTTGCAGCAGGCGCGGCGCAGCGAAGCTGGCGGATCGATACCTATCGCACCAAGCTGCCGGAAAAATCGAAGCCGACGCTGGTGACGGTCACGCTGTCGGGCGTGCCCGAAGGCGCCGAGCAGGATTGGCAGGCATTCGATGCCGTCACCCAGGGGCTTTCGCTGACGCGCACGCTCGTGGCCGAGCCGCCAAACATTTTGTACCCGGTGAGCTTTGTCGAGCGCGTCCGCGCCGATGTCGAAGGGCTGGGCCTCGAGATCAGCGTTCTCGGCGAGGCGGAGATGGCCGCGCTGGGCATGGGCGCGCTGTTGGGGGTCAGCCAGGGGTCGGTGCGCGATGCGCAGCTGCTGGTGATGAAATGGAGCGGCAGGGGCGCAGGCGATCCCGATCTGGCGCTGGTCGGCAAGGGCGTCACCTTCGATACCGGCGGCATCTCGCTGAAGCCGGGACCCGGCATGGAGGATATGAAGTGGGATATGGGCGGCGCGGGTGCTGTCGTTGGCGCGATGAAGACATTGGCGCTGCGCAAGGCCAAGGCAAATGTCGTCGGTGTGTGCGGCCTTGTGGAAAACATGCCCGATGCCAACGCCCAGCGGCCGGGTGATATCGTCACGTCGATGTCTGGCCAGACGATCGAGATCCTCAACACCGATGCCGAGGGGCGGCTGGTGCTGTGCGACGCGCTGACCTGGGTTCAAAAAAACCATCGGCCAAAGACGATCGTCGATCTGGCCACACTGACCGGCGCGATGATCATTGCGCTGGGCAACGAACATGGCGGCATGTTTGCCAATGACGATGATCTTGCCGATCAGCTGCTCGCGGCTGGTAAATCCTCGGGCGACCTGCTGTGGCGCTTCCCGCTGGCGGACGCGTATAACAAGCTGATCGACAGCCCGATCGCCGACATGAAGAATGTCGGCCCGCGCGGTGCCGGATCGATCACCGCTGCGCAGTTCATTCAGCGCTTCATCGACAAGGGCGTGCGCTGGGCGCATCTCGACATCGCCGGCATGGTTTGGGCCGACAAGCCGGGCGCGACCTATGACAAGGGCGCAACCGGCTATGGCGTCCGCCTGCTCGATCGCTTCGTGGCGGATAATTTCGAAGGCTGACGGGCAAGGACGGACGGATGCAGGTCGATTTCTATCACTTGACCGTCCGCCCACTCGACCGAGTTCTGCCGCGGATCGCTGAGCGGGTGATCGAGGCCGGGGGCCGGCTGCTGATCGTCAGCGACCAGGCCATTCAGCGCGACATGCTCGACAAGCTGCTGTGGACCTATGCGCCGGAAAGTTTTCTGCCGCACGCGCGGTCAGGAACGGGGGACGATGCTGCGCAGCCCGTCCTGATCGCCGAGCAGGCATCGGCGGCAAATGGTGCCCGCAACATGGCGATCGCCGATGGCAAGTGGCGCGATGCCGCGCTCAGCTTTGATAGGGTCTTTCATTTGTTCGATGAAGAGGGCGTGGCTGAGGCCCGTGCGGCGTGGCGTGCGCTTGCCGACAAACCGGGCGTCGAGCGGCGATATTGGAAGCAGGGCGAGGGCGGCGGCTGGGAGCAGGCGGCTTAGGGCGATGTTCGAGGACAACGGGTCGTCACCCCGGACTTGTTCCGGGGCCCACACAGCCGCAAACGTTACCGCCGCCACTAATTGACGAAGGTGGGTGCCGGAACAAGTCCGGCCTGAGGAAGGTGGCGACTGTTGAACCGGGCAGTCCCCCAAACGACCCATGCCCCCTGCCGAGCACACCGCACACCCCCGCATCCCACACTCGTCATCCTGAACTTGTTTCAGGATCCACCTCTCCACAATGGATGTCGCCACTTGTTGTGCTGTGGATGCTGAAACAAATTCAGCATGACGGTGGGGCGGGATGGGGATACACTCCCAAAGCGCCGACCCTTGCCTCCCGACCCTTGCCCCCCTCCGCGCCCGCCGCTAAAGGCTCGCTCGTCCCATCCAACACCACCCAAGCACAGGAACCGCACCAGTCATGGCCGCGACACGCACTTTTTCGATCATCAAGCCCGATGCCACCCGCCGCAACCTGACCGGTGCCGTCACCAAGATGCTGGAGGAAGCCGGACTGCGCGTCGTCGCATCGAAGCGCATCCACATGAGCCGCGACCAGGCCGAGGAATTCTACGGCGTTCACCGCGAGCGGCCATTCTTCAACGATCTGGTGTCATTCATGATTTCCGGGCCGGTCGTGGTGCAGGTGCTTGAAGGCGAGAACGCTGTGCAGGCCAATCGCGACATCATGGGCGCGACCAACCCCGCCAATGCCGATGCCGGCACGATCCGCAAGGAACTGGCGGAAAGTATCGAGGCCAATTCGGTGCATGGTTCGGATTCGGAAAAGAATGCAGCGATCGAGATCGCCTTTTTCTTCAAGCCGGAAGAAATCGTCGGCTGATCCTGTTTCGGCCGATCCTATTTAGGCGGCGCGGGGGCCATTCTGGACCACAGGGTGTTCAGCCGCGCCGCTGATCCGCCGTGTTCGCGCAGCAGCAGGCCATCGAGCCGCAGCGCGCGGCCGCGCAATAGCCGGCCCTCGGTGCGCCAGGCGATGTCGTAGACCGCGCTATCAGTGATGTGTCGGTCGCCGGCCCAATAATCGCTGGTGATCAGGACTGGCAGGCGGCCAGTCTTGGTGTCGGCGCCGCCATCGGTCATCGCAATCAGCTTTGCAGCGAACCAGCGGGCTTCGATTTTCGGCGACGGCGCGCTCGTCTGCGGTGCTGTGCCAATGGCAGTTGGAAAGGTGACGGTGATGCTCTGCACGGGATGCGAGGCGTCGCGAAGCACCAGCGTCTCGCCGTCATGCTGCGGCGTCGCCACGAGCAGCACGGCTGTTTCCGCCTTTGTTTCGCTTATCTTCTCGGCGTGTTTTTCTGCTTCATCGGTGCGGCGGTCGGCATAGCTGTTCCAAAGCGCGAGCGCAGAGATGATCAGCCCGGCAATCCCGACGATTTCGCCAAGCGTGATCCAGCGCCGCCGGATCGCTGCTGCTTCGGCTTTTTCAGCGGGTGTGCCCCTTTCGGTCATCGCCCGCCCATTTCGAGAAGACGGGCAGGGGCGATGAGTTCCCAGCTGATCGCGATCCTGTCAGCCACGCGCTCCCAATCGGTGTCGGGCTGGTCGAGCCGCAGGCCAATCCATCCGCTCGGTCCCAGATAGGGCGGCACGAAATAACAATCGGGGTCGATGTCAACGAGCATCGCCTGCTCCTCGCGCCCCGTCGTCTTCACGTGGACGGCGGTGATCCCGTCATTGTGGTGATTATGCCAGAAATAGGCGAAGAACTTGCCCTTGGTGATGTAGAATCCCGGTGAGCCATGCGAGGGCCGCTCGGCCGCTTCCGGTAGAGCAAGGCAGATCGCGCGGACTTTTTCTAGCTCGATTGTTGGATCGGGGCTCATCGCGCCACGAACTCTGCCAGAATGCGCGGGTAAAGGCGATGCTCGGCAACGAGCACCCGCTCGGCAAGGGTTTCGGTCGTGTCGCCAGGCAGGATCGGCACTTCGGACTGGCCGAGCACCGCGCCGCCATCGAGCTCTTCAGTCACCATATGCACCGAGCATCCAGCGACACTATCGTCCGCCGCAATGGCACGAGCGTGGGTATCGAGTCCCTTGTATTTGGGTAGCAGCGAGGGGTGA
>JBBQAG010000145.1:0-3925 GCA_038315875.1 Sphingomonadales bacterium
GGGGCGTCCGGTCACACGGCCATAGGCATCCGCTGCCAGTGCCGCACCCTGTTCATGGCGAACGAGGATGTGGCGGATATTTGATCCCGGCAACGCATCGTAGAGCGGCATGATCGCGCCGCCGGGATAGCCGAACACGGTCGTGACGCCCTCACGCTCGAGCGCCTCGACGATCAGCCGCGCCCCGGACAGACGACGCGGGGCAGCATCGGCGGGCGCAGTCGGGGTGACAGGAGCAACCGTTGCCATGGCTCAGGCTGCCTGCGTCTCTGGCTGAGTTTCAGGCTGGGCGCGGGCAGGGGCTTCCGCAGATGCGTCAGCCTTGGTCTGCAGCCATGCCATCTGCGCGCGCATCCGCTTGCCGGTCTGTTCGATCGGGCGGTTGAGATCCTCGGTGTACATGCGCTCATATTCGGGCTTGCCGGCCTCGTTCTCGGCGATCCAGTCGCGCGCGAACTTGCCGCTCTGGATATCGTCGAGCACTTCCTTCATCCGCGCCTTGGTCTCGGCGTTGATGACGCGCGGACCCGAGACGAAATCGCCATATTTCGCGGTTTCGGAGATGAAGTGGAGCATCTTGGTGAGGCCGCCTTCATACATCAGATCGACGATCAGCTTCAGCTCGTGCAGGCATTCGAAATAAGCGATTTCGGGCTTGTAGCCCGCCTCGACCAGCGTCTGGAAGCCGGCGATAACGAGTTCGCTTGCACCGCCGCACAGCACTGCCTGTTCGCCGAACAGATCGGTCTCGGTTTCCTCGGCAAAGCTCGTCTCGATCGCCCCTGCTGTGGTGCCGCCAATCCCCTGCGCATAGGCCATTGCCTTGTCACGTGCCGCGCCCGTTGCATCCTGCGACACCGCAAACAAGGCAGGCACGCCACGGCCGATTTCATATTCGCGGCGCACCAGATCGCCCGGGCCCTTGGGAGCAACGAGGATGATGTCGAGATCCGCACGCGGGCTGATCTCGCCGTAATGAACTGAAAAACCGTGCGCAACGAGCAGCGCTGTACCCGCTGCCATGTTGGGCGCGAGATCATTGGTATAAACCGATTTGTGGCTCATGTCGGGCGTTAGTAACGCGACAAGGCCCGCCTGCTTGGCCGCCTCTGCGGCAGACATTGTCTTGAAGCCATCGGCATGGGCGCGCATCTCCGCCTTGCCGCCCGCGCGCGCGCCGACGATCACGTCAAAGCCGCTGTCACGCAGGTTGCGGGCATGCGCACGGCCCTGGCTGCCGTAGCCGATGATCGCGATCGGTGCGCCGGCGAGGCTTGCCGGGCTTGCATCGTCATTGGTGTAGATCGTTTCCATCTCAAGTCCTCATTCTTACAAAATTGGCGCGGGCAAAATGAAAAACCCCGCTCCGGGTGGGGAGCGGGGGGCCTGTCTCCGGTCCGGTGTGGACCCTCAATCAGTGCCGGGTACCGCTCCCGGAAATGTTGGTAATAAGTACGCGTACGAGTGGAAGGACGGGAGCGCCGAGCGCTACCGGGATCAGTTTTCCGCCGATCGCCACTTCCCTACCCAAAACACCGTTCCCTTGTTAACCATGAGTTGCAGTCCGCAAGCTCTACGCTGACACTCCTTACCAGCAAACTAATATTGCGCAAGATGGGAGTTGGTGCGATGGAAAGTTTCTTCACATGACCCAAAATCCCCCAAAAAGGCGATATGATGACCGATCCCGCGCACCCATCGCGTGAATTGCTAGACGGCGCCGCGCGTGCCCCCGCCCGTGCCATGTTGCGCGCGGCCGGGCTCGACGATGCAGCGATGGCAAAGCCGTTGGTGGCGATCGTCAACACCTGGTCGACTGTAACCCCGTGCAATATGCATTTGCGCGCGCTTGCCGATCATGCCCGCGAGGGGATCTTGGAGGCGGGCGGTACCCCGGTCGATTTCAATACGATCGTGGTGACAGACGGCATCGCCATGGGCACGCCGGGTATGCGGGCATCGCTGATGAGCCGTGAGTGTATCGCCGATTCAGCGGAGCTTGCAGTGCGCGGTCACATGCTGGACGCCGTGCTGTTCCTTGTCGGCTGCGACAAGACGATCCCGGCGGCAGCGATCGCAGCGGCGCGGCTCGATCTGCCCTCGGTGATTCTCTACGGTGGATCGATCATGCCCGGTCGCCTGGGTGACAAGGCGATCACGATCCAGGACGTGTTCGAGGCGGTCGGCGCCCATGGCGCGGGCTCGCTCGACGATGCTGGCCTGCTCGCAGTGGAAAAGGCCGCATGCCCAGGCGCGGGCGCCTGCGGAGGACAGTTCACCGCCAATACTATGGCGCTGGCGATGAGTTTCCTTGGCCTGTCGCCGATGGGGCTCAACGATGTGCCCGCGGTTCACCGCGACAAGGGCGCAACAGCGCGCCAGGCTGGCCGCGTGCTGATGGAGGCCCTGCGCGCAAACCGCAATGCGCGCAGCCTGATCACGCCGGCAAGCCTCAAGAACGCGATCGTCGCTGGCACGGCGACGGCTGGGTCGACCAATCTGGTGCTTCATTTGCTCGCGATCGCGCGGGAAGCGGGCATCGCCGAGGATGAATTCGGGCTCGATCTGTTCGACGCCATTTCACGCACGACGCCCGTTATCGCCGATCTCAAACCCGGCGGTCGCTTCATGGCGCCCGATATGACAGCGGCTGGAGGCACGCCCCTGCTCGGCAAGCGCCTGATGGAAGCCGGTCTCATCACCGATACGCCAACGGTTACCGGCGAAAGCCTGTTCGCCTGTTTTGCCCGCGCTTCGGAAACCCCGGGGCAGGAAGTGATCCTTTCGGCCGATCACCCGCTCAAACCGCGCGGTGGCTATGGCGTGTTATATGGCAATATCGCGCCCGAAGGTTGCGTCGTGAAGCTCGCCGGGCATGAACGGATGCGCCACGAAGGCCTGGCGAAGGTCTATGATGGCGAAGAAGCTGCCTTTGCCGCCGTCGGCGCCGGCGAGATCGAGGCAGGCGATGTCGTCGTGATTCGCGGCGAGGGGCCAGTTGGTGGGCCCGGCATGCGCGAAATGCTCGGCGTGACCGCGGCGATTCAAGGGCGCGGGCTCGGCGACAGCGTAGCGCTTGTCACCGATGGGCGTTTCTCCGGCGCGACCTATGGTTTCATGGTCGGCCATATCGCGCCCGAAGCCGCAAATGGCGGCCCGATCGGTCGGCTGAGTACCGGCGACTGGATCGTCATCGATGTGGAGGCGCGCGCGATTTCAACCGATGCCGATCTCGCATCGCGCGCGCCTGTCACTAAAATCCGCCCCGATCCAACGGGCGCCTTTGCCAAAGATGCCCGGCTGGTGGGCTCCGCTTCGCACGGCGCCGTCACCAGCGGGGTTTGATCTACCGGACTCAGTTCGCCGCCAAAGTGCCAGTCTTCAGTTCAGCATCGCGTGCATCGGCATAGGTACGCCGCCGCATCGCGTCTTGAATGGCGATCTGCACCTGGGGGCGCGTGCCCGCCATCGCGTCGCGGCGGCAGCGCCGGATAGCAGAGGACAGCCCGAGCTCGCGCGAATCATCGCGCCCGCAGACCTGGTTGAGCGCGCTGCGGATGCGACGATCGAGCATTTTCTGCCCCTCAGTCGATGATAGATCGAGGCCGGCAAAGCTGACCGCAATCGCCTTTGGTTCGGACCAACCGAACGAATCGCGCTGCGCATAGGCAATGAAGGCCCCACCGAACAGGACCGTGAACAGGCCGATCAGGGCCAATAGGTTACGTGTCATTGGTCTGTTTCCCTTCATTCAGGAATCGGGACCATTTCCCGATGCCAGCCGAACGATTCGGCATGAGGGGCGGCTAGCTTGGGGGCGCGTCAGCGACGGGACGCAACGACGTCGTATTTCTGACAATTGGAAGACGACCAGTGACATCTAGTCCTTGAAATTCAGGCACTGGTGGCGCGGGATATCGGCGCT
>JBBQAG010000153.1:0-3456 GCA_038315875.1 Sphingomonadales bacterium
ATCACCGCGACCCGGCCCGCCAGCCGACCCCTCGCTACTGGGTGAAGGCCAGCGATACCGGCTGGGATGCCCCAACCGATTGGTGCCTCTCGCTCAAGGACGTCACGTCCGTCACCAACGCCCGGACGACGATCACGGCGATCATCCCGCGCTTTGGCGCTGGGCACACGCTGCCCGTGCTGTTTCCGGTCAAGGGTGCGAGCGCCAGCAGCCATGTCGAGGCCGCACCGCTGGTGCTTGCCAATCTTAACTGCATGGTGCTCGATTATCTCGCGCGCCAGAAGGTCCACGGCAATCACCTCGCTTGGTATCTGGTCGAACAACTCCCAATCATCCCACCCGCCGCCTACACCCGCAGCTTCGGCCCCAAGACCGCCGCCGATATCGTCCGTGAAGCAGTGCTGGAACTGACCTACACCGCGCACGATCTCGCCCCCTTCGCGCGCGACATGGGCCATGCCGATGCGGCCGGAGACGTGCTGCCGCCCTTCGTGTGGGATGAGGACCGGCGACTGCGGCTGCGCGCCAAGCTCGATGCGCTCTATTTCATCCTCTACGGCGTGTTCGATCCCGCCGAGCCGGGCCAAAGCCGCGACGACATCCGCTACATCTATTCGACCTTCCCCATCGTCGCGCGCGAAGAAACCGCAAAATGGGGCAGCTATCGCAGCCGCGACCTCTGCCTCGCCTGGATCAACGCGCTGATGGCGGGGCAACCCGATACGGACGTGGCGGGGTGAGCCTCACCACGTCGCTGGAGTTCGCCGATCTCCTCGGCAAGGCGGCGATCGCACCGGCCAATGTCCGGATGCTGCGCCATCAGGCGCGCGGACCCGCTGGCCGGACGCCGTTTACGCTCTGGCGGGAGGGCACTGGCCAATTCGACGAATATCAAGCGGTTCAGGCTCCGGCGAACCGTTCGAAACTGAACGCCTCTATGTGGGCCAGCTTCGTCGTCACGCCTGCGGCAACGACACTGTTCGTCGGGCTTTATGGTGCAACGCGCATCGGCATCGCACCGGCCGACCGGATCGATCCACTGTCCCGCCAAACCGACCAAGTTTGGGGCGAAATCGAGTATGATCAGTATGCACTGAAACCGCTTGAGGCGCTTTCGGGCTACATCGGGCGACTGACGGTTGATTGGGGGCCGGGAATGCGGAGCTGGATTCAGCGCGCCGATCGCCAACCAAAACCGATCGAGGAAATCCTGCGCGCTTATCGAGAACCCGATTACCCCGGCCATGCGCGATTCTTGCGGTACCTATCGGAGTTAGAAACCATGCCGCCCGCCTGGCAGGCGGTGTTACGTGCTTCGCGGGGCGTTTACCTGCTCACCTGCCCGCGTACGCGCGAGCAATATGTCGGCTCGGCCAGCGGCGACGGGGGATTTCTGTCGCGCTGGCTGGGGTATCTGGCGACAGGACATGGCGGCAATGTCGCGCTGAAAAGTCGCGATCCGAGCGACTATCAGGTTAGCATTCTCGAAGTTTGCGCGTCATCCGCATCGCTTGACGATATCGTGGTTGCCGAACAACTTTGGAAAGCCAAGCTGCAAAGCCGCGAAATGGGGCTGAACCGGAACTAGGGGGATGAATGGCAAAGCTCAATCGCAAGCAGATACAGGATCGTGCGCGTGAAATCCTTGAAGCCGAAAGCGGCGGCATTCGCTGGGGCGAAATCCTGAAGCTCATCCACGGGCCCGATCCCGAGACGCCGCCGAACAGCATTCACGGCGCGATTCAGGTGCTGTTCCAAGGCTCCAGCGACATCGTGAAGGTCGCACGCGGCACCTATCAGCTTGCTAAATATGTCGATGCCGATGCCGCCGATGCCGTCGCTGCCGACGAAGCTATCGCAACGGTGCCGATCGACAATGCGGCGGCAGGTTCCGCCGGTACGCTCACCGAACAAGACTTTTACGCCAGCTTCGCCGAATGGCTCGTCGAGAATGATGAGGCCACGGTCGCCGAAGCTTTGGGCGGGAGCAGCCTGGGCGGCAAATGGGGAACGCCTGACGTGCTGGGCGTGATGAAGCCGCGCGCGCAGGATATCTTCCGCTTCGAACCTCAGATTATCGCCGCCGAAATCAAGGCGACACCCTCCCAACCGGTCGTCGCCTTCGGTCAGGCGGTCGCGTACCGGCTGTTCTCGCACAAAAGCTATATCGTCGTGCCCCGCACAACCAGCAGCGACGACATGAGTCGCCTAAAATCCCTGTGCAGTATCCACGGCGTGGGGTTGGTCACTTTCCTGCTCGACAAGGATGCACCTGATTATCTGGTGGTCATCCTGCCCGCGCTGGCCAGCCCGGATATGTTCTATGTTAACACGATGCTAGAGCGGCTGAAGTCGAGCGAGCCCAAGCTGTTGAACAAACTGTTCTGACGCGTGGTAATACTTCCGACTGAGGTCAGCCTTATGCCACTCTCGCCGATGTCATCGACTGAATTGCCGATTCGAGTGTCTTTCAACAACGTCTGTGCTGTTCGTCACGCATTTACCTTTCATCAGAAACGAGCCGATGCATGAGCCGACTCCTTGCCAACTTGTCCCTCGATCAGTTGAGCGCAATGGCGGAGCGCAACTGGGACAAGGCGAGTGAACTCGACCTGATCCTGACAGAATTGCGCCACCGCAACACCAATGCGGCAAGCAAGTTGCGCGAGCGCGTCGAGACCTGGGTCAGTGACTGTAAGCGAACCGCTACGAAACGAGGTCAAAGTGATGCGACTCCAGAATCCGAAGCGAAGTCTAATGAAAAAACACCACGCGAAATGCAGGCGCGTGATTGGACCTATCAGGCTGTTGCGAAGCTACGTGCCAAGCTGATCGATCTGTCGCGCAAATCGCCGCTGATCGCGTTCAAACACACATCGCGCAGCGCAAGCCAATTACGGTTCGTGGATGAGCGCCCCGACTTGCTGTTCGAGAGATTGAGCCAAGGCAGCATGGGCTTTGAACCGCTCCCCGGAGAAGAGCAGACACCTGCGGACGAACGGACGCCGCAATTCGGCATCGCGTATGAACGCGCGCGACTGACGGACCCCGAATTCCTTTCAGCCACAGAAAAGCTAGGCGACACTGAAAATGATGCTCGCGCCTGGCAGGATGCCGAGCGGAACTTGCGCGCGCGTGTTCGCGCCCAGCTAGGGCTACCCAAACTCGATTATGGCAAAGGCTTGGATATGGCTGCGCTCGCAAGGGCGCACGGCTTTGACCCGTCTTACGATCTCAAATCGAGCGACGATGGCGATGTAGCCCCGCATCATGAGGACGATAGCGTTCGGGTTTTGCTGACCCGTAAAGAACTCGACCGGAGACTGAAATCGATAGCTGATCGTGCGACCAGCCATTTGCGAGAAACGGGCCATCACACGCTCCACCTCGCCTTCGGCTTTGTGCAATGGTTCGAGGATGATGCGTCGGATATTGCCTCCCATGCGCCGTTGCTAG
>JBBQAG010000127.1:0-5535 GCA_038315875.1 Sphingomonadales bacterium
CCGCACTCGTCGCTTGACCGCCACACCCCCGATCACGTCTACTTCAACAAACCGCTTCTCGCAGCGGCATAAAACCGGCAGCCGCTCCACTTAGCAATCGCGCGGGGCTGTGCAGATGAACCGAGCCACCTCTTCCATCCGATCAAGGCCGCTGTCGGCTTTGGTTTGAAGCCAATTTGAGGTAGCGGCAGCTGATGGTGGGAAGTAAGCGTCCGCTGTGGAGGGTCAACGATCCACCCATAAATGGCCGACGAAATCGCTGCCCAAGCACGCCTGTCCGAACGCGCGCTCGAAGAGGCGGGGTTGGAAGACCTGGATTCCACACCGAAAAAGTTTACAATATGTTTATAATGGTGCGCTTAGGGGCATCGAATAGAGCCGCTAACCATATAATTTTAAATGATAAAATTTCGACAGCGAAATCGGAGGCCCCCAAAAAGGCCCCCAAAGGAATTTCTCTCGCGTTCGGTCTGTCGATTTCAGTGGTTCCAAGAGCCACACAGAGAGGCCATTCCGCACAGATCATTTGTACCGCGCGGACGCCAGCGGACGGCCCTGGTTACTCGTCCCTCGCGTCGTGCATAGTGCAAGACCTCAACCGAGATGCTCCACCGCATAATCTGGTGTGCCGGACCAAATCAGTCTGTGCATCTCGCCTTGCACAACCGACTGGACAACGTTTGGCCGCAGGGCCGCGATGCAAGTGCCTCCCGAATGACGCACGGAAGGGTATATAATGCCGTTAAGATCCACCGCTCGGGCCTGCGCAGCGACGACATTGCCGGCGGGGTACCCGATGGCCGGGTCTGGATCGAGGCAGGCATGTCCAGGCGTCCCGCGCAGATCGACGAACATGCCCGCCATGCTGGCGAGCATCTCGCCATATTTTACCACCGCATGGAAGTCGTTCGCGTCGGCCAAGGCTTGTGTCAGATGAAACCCGACTTCTGCGATGCAGGTCTCTACAGCCAGCGCAGCGTACCAGGCGCCGCGATCAGACGGGTTGAAGCGCATGATCTGGCGCGGCTTGGCATAGGCAAAGCTCGCATTGATGAACTTGGCGTGGGCAACCCCGTGCACCAACTCGTTTGCGGGTAGGGAAGCCGTTCCGCGGTCTTCGGCCACGAGCCTGCCGCTTGTCGCCCCTTCGATCTCAGCCAGCAGATCGAGTTCTTCGTTGTTATCGGCCAGTGGCGCCATGACCGCCTCGCGCAGGCGCGCGCTTGAGACGAGGCGAATGGTGCGCGGGAACCCTTCCCGTATTGTCGGCAGCGGGAACGCCGCTACCTCGTCAGAGCCCGCCACGCAGCGCGTCGATGTATTGCCGGGTTTCAATCATGCGCGGAATGCCGCCATCGATCATCGCCGCGATCGGCGACTGGCGCGCGAATATGGGGCTGCGGTTGGGCAGTGATGGCCAGCGATCCGCCATCCCGTCAGCAAACAGCAGATGAAGTCCTTTAAAGATGCCGACGAGCGCAGACGCGCGGGTCAGCTGATCCTGGCTCAGCACGCCGTCCCAGCGGCCAGCCTTGATGCGGTCCCATGTGCTTTCCGAAACGCCTAGCAAGGCAGCACTCTCGGCATTGCTGGCACCCCAGGCAGCTGTAAGGCGGACCACAGCTTTTACAGCAGCGCCCGTCAGTCGACGTCGACCAGATTCATCGGCAAAGGTCTGAAAATCCGATGGAGCGATACTAGGGCGGTTTAGCTCACCTACGCTGTCCATTTAGCATCTCCTGAAGCGTATGATCGCATCTAATGGTGCGCATGTCAAGATTTCCCAGTGCGCACAGGATTGCGCAGCAGCTTCTGATCGTACGTAATCGCCGTGAGCAGCTTGCCGCCCGCCACCGCTGCCGGCTCCCGCCGCCAGTTGTTTATAGGCGCCAGACCGGCATCACAGCCCAGTCATGACTGGGCGTGAAGCGGTGAAAACCTCATAAAATCGGGACGTTTAGCCGCCGCTCATTGCAGACATCATCGTACCGCTGACATGAGACTGGCGCATAAGGACTGCTGCCAATTTTTATGTGCTGAGCAGGTGTGTCCGAAAGCCGATCGGCTTGCGGACACATGTGACGCGAATCTTTGCGTGCCGTGAAATCACCGTACGGGTCCGGGTCAGCTGGCGCCAGCAGCGATTCTATAGTACGTAAACTCATCTAACCTATTGGCATTGTTTAACTTAAGATACATTCTCAAGCAAGTGATTCAACTTCACAGGCAAATATTTTCTAACCAATTTTGAGGGCAGCTCGGCCGCCCCTAAGCTTACTCCGGCTTTGCCCAAATTAGATGGGCATCGATACGCAGCTTGAGGATTGCCCTTACAGCTGCGGCACGCGCAGCAAGTTCGGCGCGATTGGCCTCGAGCGATTGGCGCTCGGCATACAGGATAGTGGCCAGGTCGGTGGCGCCAAGCAACCGACCTTTTCGCAGTCGTGCGAGCGCCGACTGGTTGCTGGCGGCAGATGCCGACGCGGCTTCCCAAGCGGATACGCTAGCCATGGCCGTCGCCAAGTCCATCTCGGCCGTCGCCTCGATGTCGCGCCGCGTCGCTAGAAGCCTGGCCTCTGCGGCGCTTCGTTCGGCCACCGCCTGATCGCCCAGCGCACGACGATAGGCGCCGCCCAACGGCATGCTTGCGACCACGCCAATTCCTTTTTCGTTGCCGCTGCGCTCGCTGAAGGCGCGCACCCCGATCGAAGGATCGGCGAACCGATCGAGCTTCGCGCGTTCGGCCAATGTGGCAAGACGTTGCGCCTCCAGCTCGGCTGCCCGGATCTCGTGGCTGCGTGCCAGCACAAGGTCGCGCCACTGGGCCAGCCCCTCGGCGGGCAGCATCGGCGCCGCGATCGCCGGCGCGGAATCCGGCAGTGGCAGCGACGGGAACTGCGCAGCAAGTCTTGCGCGTGCAGCGACCGCTCGGCCGAATGCCATCGCCGCCATGGCGCGGGCGTTGTCGCGCGCCGCGCGCACCTGATCGAGGTCGAGCAGCGCTGCGTCCTTGAGTGAAACCTGCCGGCCGACGGCCGCCAAAGACGCGTCGAACGACGCTGTCGCCGCCGCATCCACTTGCTGGTCAGCTGTCGCCAAAAGCCAGTCAAACCATAATGTTGCCAGCTGCAGAGCGGCCTGATGGCGCGCATCCTCGAGGAGGTTCTGCGCGACCTCCACGCCAAGCGCGCCGGCCTTGCGATCGAGCGTCGCCTTTCCGGGTAGCCGAATGCCACGGCTGAGCGTCGTGTCGAATTCATTGTAGCCACCTTCCCTGTCGACCGATCGCCGGATGTAGGTGCTCGTGACGATAAATTCGTGCGAGCCCAAGCCGAGCGCACGCGCTTGCGCTTCCGCCGCATGAAGCCGTGCCGCGGCTTCGACCACCATCGGGGAGTCATCGAGTGCCGCATCGACGACTTCGCCAGGCAAGGTGGTCGGGTCGGACAGGATCGCGGCGGCCGGCGCCCCGCGTGCCGGCACAACCGCTGTTGCGCCAGCAAGCAACAGCGCGACCGTCAGATGCCGGATCATGCGAAGGCCTCATGGGCACGGCGGCTCTCGCCATAGCGTTCGTAGAGCAGCGGCAGCAGAACCAGGGTGAGCAACGTTGACGTCAGCAGCCCACCGATCACGACAATGGCCAATGGCTGCTGGATTTCGCTGCCGGGCCCTGTTGCGAAAAGCAGCGGCACCAACCCGAATGCCGTGATGCTCGCCGTCATCAGCACCGGACGCAGCCGCCGCGCGGCACCCTGGCGAACGGCCTGTGCCATTGCCAGGCCGTCTGCGCGCAATTCGCGGAAGTGCGAGACGAGGACCAGCCCGTTGAGAACGGCGATGCCGAGCAGGGCGATGAACCCGACGGATGCAGGGACCGACAGATAAGCCCCGGCCATCCAGAGCGCGACGATGCCGCCGACCATTGCAAAGGGAATATTGGCAAGAATCAGCAGCGCCGCACGCAGCGATCTGAGCGTCGCCAGCAGCACACCGAAGATCAGCAACAGCGCGATCGGAACGACAATGGCAAGACGGGCCGCAGCACGTTGTTGGTTTTCGAACTGGCCGCCCCAGACCAGCGTGTACCCACGCGGCAATTTTATCTTCGCCGCCACAGCGGCCTGGGCCTCGCCGACATAGCCAACCAGGTCACGGCCCGCGACAAAGGCCTGCACCAGCGCGAACCTGGAGCCATTTTCATGCTCGATCTTGACCGGACCGTCGACGCGGCCGACCCGGGCGATATCGCCGACCCGCGCCGTCTGGCCGTCGGCGGTATGGAGTTGCATGTCCGCAAAGGCGCCGGCGTCCCGGCGGATCGAATCGTCGCCGCGAATGAGGATCGGGACACGGCGGCGCGGTTCCGACACCACACCGGCACGCATGCCTTCGACCTGCATCCGCAAGGCATCTTCGAACTGGTCGGTCGACATGCCGGCACGGCCGGCGGCGAGCCGGTCGATATCGAGCTGCAGATAGGCAACGCGATCATTGGCCAGCGTCAGCACATCGGTGGCACCGCGCACGCTGCGCAAAATGGTTTCGACTTGTCCCGCCAACTGGCTGAGCGTCTTGAGGTCCGGGCCGAAGATCTTGACGGCCAGGTCGCCGCGGCTGCCGGTCAGCATTTCCGGGACGCGCATCTCGATAGGCTGGGTGAACGATGGCGTTACGCCCGGCAATTCGGCCATGACCTTGCGAATTTCGCCGGTCAACCAGGCCTTGTCCGGCCGGCGCCATTCATCGCGCGGCTTCAACGTCAGGAATCCATCGGTTTCATTCAGCCCCATCGGATCGAGGCCGATCTCGTCCGAACCCGATCGTGCGACCATGCCGGTCACTTCGGGCACCCTGGCAAGAACGGCACGCTGCACGGCAAGATCGACGGCAATGCTGCGATCGAGGCCGATCGACGGCAATTTCACTGTCTGCATGATCATCGAACCTTCATCCATGACGGGCATGAATGTCTTGCCGACGGCGCCATAGGTGACCACTGCCAGGGCCAGCGAGGCACCGGCGATGGCATAGGCCAGCGTGCGGTGGCGAAAGGCAGCATCGAGCAACCGTGCGTACAGCGGCGACAGGCGACGCATGATCCAGGGGTCGCCATGCTGGCCGTGCTTCAAGCCAAGCGCCGCCAGCACCGGTACCAGCGTCAACGCCAAGACCAGCGAGGCACCCAGTGCGAACACGATCGTCAGCGCCACCGGCGCGAACAGTTTGCCCTCCAGACCCTGCAAGGACAGCAGCGGCATGAAGACAAGCGCGATGATGACGATCCCCGCGGTGACGGGCACGATCACTTCGCTGGTCGCTGCCAGCAGGCGGCTGCTTGACGTTTCGCCCAGGCTTTCCGGCGCGCTCAGCCGTTCGACGGCGTTTTCGATCACGACAACGGCGCCATCCACCAGCATACCAATGGCGATCGCAAGGCCGCCAAGGCTCATCAGATTGGCCGTCAATCCGACGGTGCGCATCAGGATGAAGGTGATCAGCGCAGCCATCGGCAGCGTCACCGCGACAATGAGC
>JBBQAG010000158.1:0-2904 GCA_038315875.1 Sphingomonadales bacterium
GGCAGATCTTGGCAGGATGCTCGCCGCTGCCAACGCTGTCCCCGCAGTAAAGGGGCGGTTGCGAGCGGTTTCCTGCTTTCGCACCGTTGGCCACCAGCGCGCAGTGTTCTGCGGCGGTATTGGCCCCAACCACCGCGACAAAGACCCTGCCGATCGGGCTCGCTCGGTTGGCCCGCCGGGCTATAGCGAGCATGCGACGGGCTATGCGATCGATTTTGGCACTCGGCCATCGCCCGGCTGTCGCGATGTCAGCGTCTGCTTCGCTGCCACGCCGGCCGGCCAATGGGTAATCGCGCATGCCGCCGAATTTGGCTTCGAACTCTCGTTCCCCGCCGGCAATGCCCAAGGCGTCACCTATGAGCCCTGGCATTGGCGCTGGGTCGGCCCCCGCGCCGATGCGCCCGGCGCTGCGCTTGCGCGCGGCATCTTCGTGCGATCAAGGCAGGAATTTCCGGCAAGCCCAACGACAATCGATACCGCGATCCGCGTGTTGTTGCCCCCGCCGATACCCGCGTCACCGCCCCGGATCGACGTACCGCCAATCAACCGTTGAGATCGCTTCGGCCCGTCTTTGGTTTAACGTGTTTACTTCCCCTTTCGGGGAGGCGTTCACTGATGCTGGTTGATCGCAACCTACTCTAGCCAGCGAGTTTTGCTGCCGTCTCGGCAATTCGGCGGCCCTGATAGCGCGCGCCATCGAGTTCGGCCGCACTTGGCTGGCGGCTGCCATTGCCGTCGGCAATCGTCGTCGCGCCATAGGGCGATCCACCCTTTACCTCGTCGACCCCCATCTGGCCCTGATAGCCATAATCGAGCCCAATGATCGTCATGCCGAAATGCAGCAGGTTGGTGATAATCGAGAACAGGGTGGTTTCCTGGCCGCCATGCTGCGTCGCGGTCGAGGTGAAGGCACCGCCGACCTTGCCGTTAAGCGCGCCGCGCATCCACAGCCCACCCGCCTGGTCGAGGAACGCGGCCATCTGGCTCGGCATCCGCCCGAACCGTGTCGGCGCGCCGATGACGATCGCATCATAGCCGGCAAGCTCGTCGATCGCGCCGATCACCGGGTGCGCGGTATCTGTTTTGAAATGCGCGGCCTCGATCACCGCCTGCGGCGCGGTTTCGGGAACACGGCGGATATCGACGTTGGCGCCAGCGCCGCGCGCGCCCTCGGCAACGGCATCGGCCATCTGCTCGATATGGCCGTAGGACGAATAATAAAGGACGAGGACCTTGGTCATGGGATGTCTTTCTGAAGCCCCCTGCCGCTTGGGGGAGGGGTTAGGGGTAGGATTCTAGCGGTGAGACTGGGGTGAGACTTTAAGGGGTGAGACCGGGGTGACGACCGAACAGGCCCACCCCCGCCCCTCCCGCAAGCGGGAGGGAAGAAGCGTTATTCCGAATCGACCAGCACGATCTCAGCCTCTTCGATCGCGCTAATCGCGATCGTCATCGGGCCGAGCAGCGCGACGCCGTCACGCGCCTCGATCCGCTCGCCGTCGATCTCGATCGCGCCGGTTGCGGGCACCAGATAGGCGTGGCGACCCTCGCCCAGTTCATAGGCGATCACCTCGCCTGCCTTCACCGTGGCGGCGAGCAGCCGGGCGTCGGCACGGATCGGCAATGCGCCTGTCGCGACATCATCGTCGAAACCGCTCGCAAGCGTCACGAACCGGCCCGACCGATCATCCTTGGGGAATGGCTTTGCGCCCCAGCTCGGCGATCCACCCAGCCGCTTCGGCTCGATCCAGATCTGAAATAGCGTGGTCGGCTCGCTCTCCAGATTATATTCCGAATGGCGCACGCCGGTACCAGCGCTCATCACTTGAACATCGCCCGCTTCGGTGCGGCCGGTATTGCCCATCGAATCCTGATGGGTGACCGCGCCGGTGCGAACATAGGTGATGATCTCCATGTCGCGGTGCGGATGCGGCGGGAAGCCCGAATTGGCGGCGATCCTGTCGTCGTTCCACACGCGGATCGCGCCCCAGCCCATCCGGTCGGGGTCATAATAATTGGCGAACGAGAAATGATGGCGGGCATCGAGCCAGCCGTGATCGTTAGCGCCTAATGTTGCGAAGCGTCGGCGGTCGATTCTGGATTTGGTCAGCATGGCGAAACTCCTTTGTTGCGCCCTACATAATGGGTAGCATTGCAACGTAAATGGAAACGATGGAAACATATCGTTTCCAAACATCAACTCACTTTTTCAATCCCGGTCCTACGGAGACCCAGCATGCGACTCCCCGATTTTGAAGCCTGGGCGATCTTCGCCAGCGTCGTCGAGCATCGATCGTTCAGCGGTGCGGCAGACGCGATCGGCCTGTCCAAGGCGACGGTGTCAAAGGCCGTGACGCGGCTGGAGACGCAGCTCGGCACCAGCCTGTTCCACCGCACCTCGCGCCGGCTGACACTGACCGACAGCGGGCGCGGTCTTGCCGATCATGCCCAGCGCATCCTCGCCGAAGCCCGCGCCGCAGAAGAGGCCGCGCATGACGGTGCTGCGGCACTTGCGGGTCGCGTGCGGATCAGCGCGCCGATGAGTTTCGGTCTGCTTCACGTCGCGCCTGCGATCGCCGATTTCGCGGGTCTCCATCCCGGTATCGAGATCGATCTCGATCTGTCCGACGCCATTGTCGATATCGTCGCGCAGGGGTTCGATGTCGCTTTGCGCATCGGCACCCTGCCGGACAGCTCGCTGCGCGCCCGCCGGCTCGGCCCGATCGGCGCGCAAATCGTCGCGTCACCCGCCTATCTCGATCGGCACGGCCGGCCGACGCATGCAGCGCAGCTCGGCGAGCACGCGCTGCTCGGCTATACCAATGCGCCCGAACCCTGGCATTTCTTCGGTCCCGATGGCGCCGAAGTGGTGGTTCGGCCAAGCGGGCCAATCAAGGCCAATAG
>JBBQAG010000124.1:0-6062 GCA_038315875.1 Sphingomonadales bacterium
ATATGAGGAGCGCGCTGGCGTAAAGGATCTCGTCGATCGGCTGATGGGCAACAACCCCGCCCACCGCTTCGCCTTCATCCAGGAAAATGCCGCGCGGATCGACGAAGAAGCAATCGACGCCTAACGCGCTGTCGAGCTGTCGATGAAAAAAGCCTCCCCCGATGATGGGGGAGGCAGGTGCTCCGATGGCGACGTCTCAAGGAATTTGCGGCGAACCCCATCGGGATCGGCAATTGTCAGCGTGTGGCGAGTTTGGCGGTGGTCCGCTCGCTCAGCGCCAGGCGGAGTATCGGGCTGCGCGGCATCGCCTGGCCAACGACATCGGCGACGCAAGCATCGATATCGACCTTGAGCGACGCCCGCGCGCCGCACAATTTGGCAGCAGCCGATTCAACCCGCGCCAGCATTTCGGCACGATCGGCACTACGATTCATGTTGAGATCGCGGTAATAGACATGGAACTGATCGTTTCCGACAGGCCAGCTATGATCCTTGGCGAGAGCTGGCAGCGGCGCAAGGCCGGCGATCAGAGCGGGGGCGATCGTGACGGCGGAGGCGAACAAAAACTTGATCATGACAAGGTCCTTTCCCGAGTGGCAGATCGGTAGCAGCGATGCCCCGACGCCATTGGAAATGCCCGGAATCGGACGTGATCGAGAGGATGAGGAGATGATGAAGCACCGATCCTTTGCCGATCAAATACCGATGATGCGCCAATAATGGCCCCGCGCATCGATTTGGCGCATGAGCCCGCCCTTTCTGTTGGCGCGGTAAAGGTGCTGCCTCCGACGCGCGAAGTGATCGGCGCTGCGGGGGAGCGCGAGGTGATCGAACCACGGGTAATGCAGGTACTGGTCGCGCTTGCCCGAGCCAAGGGCACCATCCTCTCGCGCGATGACTTGACCGAAGCATGCTGGGAAGGCCGCGTGGTCGGCGAGGACGCGATCAACCGCGTCATCTCCCGTCTGCGCCGCGTGGCCGAGGGGATCGGGAGCAGCAGTTTCCGCGTCGAGACGGTGACCAAGGTCGGCTATCGCCTGATTGTGCAAGGCGCCGATTCAACGCCTGGTGCAATCGCCTTGGAACCACGGCCGCTCGCCGACCGACTGTCCCGACGGCATCTCGTAGCAGTTGGCGTAGCCGGAACGTTGGCCGCTGCGGGCGCCGCTGCTTTTCTTTGGAACCGGCAGCAGACTGTAACGCTCTCACCCGAAATCGCTGCGATTGAACATGCCGGTTTGGCCGCTTATCGACAATTTACCGGCGACGGTGACTTGCAGGCGCGCGGCCTCTTTCGTCGCCTTACCCAAGTTCAACCCGGTTATGCGCCCGGATGGGGCATGCTGGGGTTCATCTACGCGCACGAGTCGCACTATCATGGCCCAGACGAGCGCGAAGGGCTCTTGACCCGCGCACGTGCCGCGATTGCTAGCGCGCTTGCGATCGACCCGTCAGAACCTCGAGCGTCCGTCGCATCAATAATGCTTGGATCGCTCAACAGCTGGCAACAGCTCGAGAAAGCAATTCGAGATGGGCTGACACGTGACCCGAAAGACGACGTGCTGCTCCAATTACTCAGTCGCACGCTTGCCCGCGCCGGTCGAATGGGTGACGCCGCCGATGCCCTTCAACGGGCCATCGCCCGCGTTGAGATGTCGCCCGTCGCCCTTTTCGATTTGATGATCTGGCAGTGGGCAGCCGGGCGGCTTGACGAAGCCGATCTTGCGACCAATCGGTCAAAGGAGCTGTTTCCTCGCAACTTCCAGGTTTGGTTCGGTCGTTTCTACATCAATCTCTTTTCCGGGCGGATCGATGAGGCGATCGCCCAAGCGGAAGACGCGGAAGGTCGACCTGCGTCCATTCCTGATGCTGAGATCGAGCGCGTGCTCGTGCTGGCACGCGCGCTTCGGTCGGGCGATCGGCGCGCGATCGACGCCGCGATCGATTTCGAGCTTGCTCGCGCGCATCAAGCCTGTGGCTATGCCGAGAACGCAATCTGGTTCGCCGCGGCATTTGGCCGAGTTGACGATGCGTTTGCCGTGGCGAATGCCTATTATCTCGATCGGGGCTTCCACGTCCCTTCGATTCGCTTTCCCAAGGGCCAGGGCACGCACACCTATCTGACTGACCGTCGGACATGGGTGATCTTTGCACCACCTGCGGGACCGATGCGAAACGATCCTCGCTTTGCCAAGCTGCTCGGTGATATCGGGCTGGAGCTTTATTGGCAGCAGAGCGGAACGCGCCCCGATTACAGGCGAACCGCCTGATCCGCCGGCAGCGCGATTATCCCCGCGCCAGCCCCGCCTTGCGTGCCGAGAATATCGCGATCGCGTAGCAGCCGGCGAGGAGCCCGGCATCTTTGAAGAGGAACTGCGCGAGCGAGCCGATGAAGGGGAAGCCATAGCCTTCCTCCCAGAGCGGTACGCCGAGCGTGAAGCTCAAGGTGATCAGGAACGTGCACATGCCCATAAGCCCGCCAATCACGCTGATTCGCGGCGAGAAGGCGCCGAGTGCAAGCGCCGCGCCAGTCGCCAGCTCGATCGTGCCGATGACATCGCTGGCGATGCGCGGGCCCCACAGCGGATACATCCAGGCGAACAGCGGATATTGGCTGGCGATCTTGGCGACGCCCTCTGCCTCGTAAAGCGCGAATTTGGCGGTGCCGAAAAAGAAGAAGATGAAGACGAGCGACCAGCGCAGCGCAGCAATCGCGCTGTCGGTGCTGGGAACTGGAAAACGGTTGGTCATGGCACGGCCCCTTTGATGAACGACGTGCCGTTCGTACGGGGATCAATGCTGGATGGTTACAATAGTATCGCCGATGGCGCGCATGGCGACAACTGCTCCGTCACAGCCGTCCCGCCGAAATAGCTCGTAATATCAAAAGCTTCATTCCCCATTTGTGGAAAGGGACGATGAAGAAGAGATAGATTTTCCCAGCTAGGTTATGCACGCTACAGATCGTCGAAATGACGACGCTGGGCATTCCCTGATGATCGACCCGCAGCAGCGAAAGTCGGAAATCGAGATGCTTGTTGTCGCGACCGGCAATGAGTTCATTGTCAGTCAGGACGAAGAGTGGCCATGGCCCGATCTTGTCGCCGATCGCATATTGCGCCTTACGACCGACGCCGACGATTTCCGATACGGTGGACACCTCAAGGCCGCACCACGCGGCCAATTGATTACGGCTGATCAACAATGCCTTCAGCCAGCCGGGATGATTCCCAAACACGGCAAAGAATATGTCGACCATGGACGCATGCGGATGCGCCAGCGGCGCCCGGTATGAATCCCAGAAATAGGCGCCATCGATCAGCGGGCGACCGAGGTGGCTAAAGTCGGGAATGTCGCATTTGGTGACCGTCATTTTCGCGGGCCCGATATGCCGTTGAGGCTCATTTCGCCGGGTGGAATGGCGCCGTCAAATACACGAGTCAAACATGAGGGCGCCATTCCTGGCTGAGCAACCCCCAGATGAAGCTGTCGCGTACGCCCAGATGCGTTTCCCATTCGCCGCGCAGCCGTCCCTCCATGGTGAAGCCAAGCCGCGTCAGCAACGCGTTCGACGCGACATTGTCAGGATCGGTATCGGCGCAAATGCGTCGATGCCCCTCTACCGTGAAAAGATAGTCGATCAGCGCGGTCACCGCCTCGCGCGCGATACCCTTTCCCCAATGGGCGGGCGCCAGCGAATAGCCGATCTCGATCACCTTGCCCTGGCGCTTTTCGTGCGCGCCAGCCGTGCCAATCGCGCGGTCATCACCGGCCAGCGTGATCGCCCAGGATCGCCAATCGGGCCTCGTCACATTGGCCGCGAGCTTCTCGCGCGTCTGTTCGACATCATCGAGCGCGGCATGCGTCCACCACTTCACCGCCACTGGATCGCCGAATACGGCAAACAACGCCTCAGCATCATCGAGTAGCAGCGGGCGCAAGTGTACCCGACCGGCATCGATGACGGGCGTATCCTCCGCCTGATTGTCGCTCACAGGGTCAGCGCCTCGACCAGCGCTTTCACCTTTTTCTGGCGCCATTGCGGCAGCGGCGCGACGAGCCAATAGCCCATCCGGTAGGGTTTTGGCTCGCCAATCATCGTTACCCGCCCGGCTGAAATGTCGCGCGCGGCGATCAGCTCGGGCACCGTCGCCCGGCCCAATCCCTGCGCAGCGGCATCGATCGCGAGCCCTGCATCCCCCACTCGCACCAGCGACACATCGGGATCGTTGAGACAGCCTGGCCAGGAAATCCGCGTATCGGCGCCGCCGCCGGGGCGCTCGACAGTGATCATCCCGTCCGATTCCAGCGCCTCGCCCTCATGCTCGCCCGGCCCCTCGCCCCAGCGCACCGCGAGATCGAGATTGGCCTCGGTGAAATCGATCGCCTCATCGGCGTTGATCAGCACAAACCGCAGCTCGCTGTCGTTCCGCGCAATATCGGCAAGCCGCGGCAGCAACCATTTTTCGGAAAAATCACGCGGCGACGCGATCGTCAGCGATTTGGAGGTTTGCCCCGCCTGCATCGCGCGCACCGCTTCTTCGAACTGCAGGAAGCCGTCGCGAAGCGCGGTTAGCCCGGCCTCGCCTTCCGGAGTCAATTCCAGCCCGCGCGTCGTCCGCCTGAACAAGACCACGCCGAGTGTATCCTCAAGCGCCCTGATCTGCTGGCCCACCGCCGCCGGCGTCACCGCGAGTTCATCGGCTGCGCGCGTAAAGCTCAGATGGCGCGCGGCGGCATCGAGCACCCGCAAGCCGTTGAGCGGCAGATGCGTTCGTTTCACCCCGTCACCGCCGGGGCGATCAGCGCAAATTTGGGAATATCGACATCGAAGCCCGATCCATCGGCACCAATCATGTGGTAGCTTCCCTGCATCGATCCAGCCGGTGTCGGCAATGGGCAGCCCGAGACGTAATCGAAGCTGCCGCCCGGGGCGATCAGCGGTTGTTCGCCGACAACGCCCTCGCCCTCGACTGAATGCCGCGCGCCGCGTCCGTCGGTAATGATCCAGTGACGGGTGAGCAGTTGGACCGGCAGCTCGCCCTCATTCTCGATACGGATGTGGTAGGCCCAGAACCAGCGGCCGCGGCGCGGATCGGATTGTTCGGGCAGATAGCTCACCGAGACGCGGACGATGACGCCGAGCGTCTCTGCGACATTGGGAAACAGCGATTTCATCGCGCTGCCGGGCTTCATCGAATCGTTCACAGGCCCACCGCTGCCAGCGCATGATCGAGATCGTCGATCACATCCGCTGGATCCTCCAACCCGACATTCAGCCGGAGGAGATTTTCGGTGACGCCCATTTCCTGCCGCTTTTCCTCGGACACGCTTGAATGGGTCGTCGATGAAGGATGCGTCATCAACGAGCGCGAATCGCCGATATTGTTCGAGATATCGACAAGCGCCAGCGCATCGAGCAGGCCGTGCGCCTGCGCGCGCCCCTCGGCGACTTCGAACGCAAAGATCGGGCCGCATGCGTCCATCTGGCTCATCGCGAGATTATGCTGGGGGTGGCTGGGCAGGCCCGGATGAAGCATGCGCGGCACCCGCCCTTCAAGGAAAGCACCGACTTTCAGAGCATTCTCGCTCTGGCGCCTGATCCTGAGATCGAGTGTCTCGAGCCCCTTCAGCACCACCCAAGCATTGAATGCACTCAGCGTGGGCCCGGTATTGCGCGTGAAGGGCAGCAGCGTGTTGGTGATGAAATCATCGGTGCCGCAAACCGCACCCGCCAGCACGCGCCCCTGCCCGTCCATCATCTTGGTTGCCGAATAAGCAACGACATCGGCACCGAACTCGAGCGGCCGCTGGAGCGCCGGCGTCGCAAAGGCATTGTCGACGATCGAGATGATGCCGCGCGCGCGCGCGATGCCGCACACGGCCTTCAGATCGACGATGTCCATCGTCGGATTGGCAGGCGTTTCGAAGAAGAAAACCTTGGTATTGGGCCGGCACGCATCCTGGAACGCCTGTGGATCGCGGGCATCGACCACCGTCGTCTCGATGCCGAATTTGGGCAGCAGCGTATCGACCAGCCAGCGGCACGATCCGAACGCCGC
>JBBQAG010000151.1:0-3524 GCA_038315875.1 Sphingomonadales bacterium
CAGCGTCACCCGCGCACCGAGCGCCGCCAAGGCTCCGGCAATCGCAAAACCTTGCCGGCCAGACGAGCGATTGGCGAGATAGCGCACCGGATCGATCGGCTCGTGGGGTGGCCCGGCGGTGACGAGCGCGTGCTTGCCCGACAGCATCAGGCGATGAGATGGCGCTGGATCGCCGCGAAGATCGCCTCTGGCTCGGGCAATCGGCCAGGGCCGAATTCGCCGCACGCCATTGGCCCGTCATCGGGCTCGAGGATGCTCACGCCGTCGCCGCGCAGCGTCGCTACGTTGCGCTGCGTCGCCGCATGCTGCCACATCCGCACGTTCATCGCCGGCGCGGCGAGCACGGGCTTGTCGGTTGCCAGCAGCAGCGTCGTCGCCAGATCATCGGCAATGCCCGCTGCCATCTTGGCCAGCAGATCGGCCGTCGCAGGCGCGACGACCACCAGATCGGCCTCGCGGCTGAGCTGGATATGGCCCATCTCGGCCTCGTCCTTCAGGTCCCACAAGCTGGTGTGGACGGGGTTTTCGGAGAGCGCGGCAAGCGTCATCGCGGTAATGAAATGCGCGCCGCCCGCCGTCAGCACACAGCGCACGCCGATATCGGCCTTGCGGCACAAGCGGATCAACTCGCACGCCTTGTAAGCGGCAATCCCGCCGCCGACGATCAGGATGATGTGCTTCATTGGTGCATCCTTATTCCACCCGCCGCGTCACGGTGATCCGGCGGCGCTCGAACGCGGCGCCGAACAGATCGCGCAGACCATCGGGCACCCAGGCCAGGCCGATCAACAGGGCAGGTGCTATCAGAAAGCCCCAATAATAGGTATCGGGCCGCCCGAACAGGCTCAGCAGCAGCGCATAGCCGCCAAAGGTCGCAAGCGCCCGGCGCGCGAGCGGCCCCGGCCAGGCCGCCCAACCAAACAGCGTCAGCCCCACCAACGGTGCTGCGAGCCACAAAGGCGCCAGGCTGAGCGCGGTCGAGATGGTCATCGTCTTCACGAAAAAGCCGAAACCGAGCATCCCGGTCCATCCCGGCGACGCTGGATCGAGCGGCCCGACGACCTGCGCCACGGCATAGGCATGCGCCGCGATCACGCCCGCAAAGATCACCAATGTCGCTGCCCAGCCAATCGCTTCGCGATTGCGCCGCTCGATCAGCGCGCTGGCGGCCATGATCACAACAAACAGCGCCGATGTCTCTCGGATCAGCATCGCGATCATGCCAATCGCTGCCGCTTCGATCCACGCGCCGGGGCGCCTGAGCGCCAGGGCAAGCGCGATCAGCATCCCCGCCCAGATTTCGTGGAAAGGCGCGAGCGTCGGCTGGACGAACAGTTTCATCCCTCCAGCCAGCAACAGCATCGCGATCGCCACTAGCGTCGGCCTTTGGAATGCGGGGCGCAGGCGGATGAGCCACGCCAGCGCGACACCGGCGGCAAGCGCATATTGCAGCGCTGAGACCATCGCCTCGGGCAGCAGCGATTGCACCAATGCCAGCGTCGGCAGGCGGAACGTGACGAACGGCCTTAGCGGGTAGTCTCCTGCACGCAGCGCCTGTGCCGTCACCGTATAATAATCGCCGCCACCGCGCAGGCCCGCCACGATCGTCCGGTACAGCTCGACATCGGCGCGGTCCTCGGAATGGCCGATAGGATCATGGCCGACAGGATCATGGCCGACAGGGGCGGGCCCGGCGACGAACAAGGCGCTCATGCACAGCAGCAGGAATCCTGCGAGCAACGCCAGTGTCCATCGTGCGCGGTCTTGACGAAATGGGGCGAAGATCGTCGATTCGGTGATCCACAGGGGCGGGCGGGCGCGCGCCATCTCAGCCCAGCGCGGTCCACATCGCCAGCGCCGTCAGCCCCGACGCCAACAAGGCGACCGCGGCATAACGCCAGCCGCCGCCAATCCGGACCAGCTGAATCTCCTTCAGCGGGGGGGCGGGCGGGGCGCCGCCGGGATCGGGAAAATGCCGCTCGATATTGCGGATCAGATCGGGCAGCCGCGCCACCGTTTGCAAATCCTTGATCAGCCGATCAGCGACATAGGCCTCAGGGCCAAGCTCGGTCCTGATCCATTCGCGCACGAACGGCGCCGCTGTCTCCCACATGTTGATATCGGGATCGAGCGCCGTCGCCACGCCCTCCACCATCACCATCGTCTTTTGCAGCAGCAGCAGATGCGGCTGCGTCTGCATGTCGAAATCGCGGGTGATGTTGAACAGCCCGTCGAGCATCGTGCCGACCGACATGTCCTTGACCGAAAGCCCGCGCATCGGCTCGCCCACGGCGCGCAGTGCGGTCGCGAATTCAGCGACATTGTGGTGCGCAGGCACATAGCCCGCTTCGAAATGTATCTCAGCAACGCGCTTATAATTACCTGTGATCAGGCCATAAAGTATCTCGGCAAGCCACACGCGCGCGCGCCGGTCGATCCGGCCCATGATCCCGAAATCGATTGCCGCAATCCGGTTGCCCGGCAACACGAAGAGATTGCCTTGATGCAGGTCGGCGTGGAAAAAGCCTTCCGCAATCGCTTGCCGCAAAAACGCGTGAACCAGGATATGCGCCAGCCGGGCTGGATCGTGACCCGCAGCGATCACCGCTGCCCGGTCTGACATCTTGATGCCGCTGATCCATTCGAGCGTCATCACCCGGCCCGTGGTGCGCTGCCAGTCGATCGCCGGGACGATGAAATCGGGCTCGGCGGTCATCGCCTCGGCGAGTTCGGATGCCGAGGCGGCTTCGCGGCGCAGATCGAGTTCGCGTGCGGTCCAGCGTTTGAAGGTCTCGATGACAAGGCGAGGGCGGAGGCGGGCGAGTTCACCGCCCATCGATTCGAGCTGAGCCGCCGCCCATTGATAGGTGTCGATCGCGCGGGCGAAGTCCTCCTCGACCCCGGGGCGAAGGATTTTCACCGCGACGGTGCGGCCGTCGGTCGTCACCGCCTTGTGGACCTGCGCGATCGAGGCAGCGCCGACGGGGATGGGATCTATCGAGGCGAAAAGCTGATCGAGCGGCTTGCCGAAGCTCTTGATCATCGCTGCGCTGATGATGTCGAAGGAAACGGGGGGCAGTGCATCCTGCAGGCGCAGCAGATCGCGCGCCGCCTCGTCGCCGACGATATCGGGCCGGGTCGCAAGCGTCTGGCCGAACTTGATCGCGGCGGGGCCGATTTCCTGCAGCGCATCGGCATAGGCCGGCGTCTTCGGCACCGTCGCGCCGATGCGCGCAATCCGCACCAGCCGACGCACTGTGGGCGGCGTGTTGGGGTCGCGTTCGATGCCGCTCAGCGCTCCGTGGCGGGCGAGCGTGCGGCCCCATTTGAGCAGGCGCCAGAGATGGACGGCGGGGGCGGTCACCGAAAACCCCTCCCCGAAACGGGGAGGGGGACCGCGCCCGTAGGGCGTGGTGGAGGGGGCGCGCAGTGGGTGGAGCGCTTGCGGCGATCCCCCTCCACCAGCTTCGCTGGTCCCCCTCCCCGTGCCGGGGAGGAATTGCGTGCCCGCATCAAATCTTCCA
>JBBQAG010000043.1:0-20265 GCA_038315875.1 Sphingomonadales bacterium
AAAACACCTTTGTCAGTGGCTGGTTACCGACCAGCCGGACGTTGGAAGGCGGCGCGCCTAGCATGGCGACGCCTCGGCTGCAATGGTCTCGGCGCGACAATCCCGGTCACCAGCCGCTTGGGAGGCCCTTATTCTGTTCATCAAGCCATGTCTTCAGGGGCGCAAAATAGGCGACCAGCGCCGCCCCTGACATCACCCGGCTGCCGGTGAATGCCTCAAGCGCATCGGGCCAGGGCTTCGACTGGCCAAGCGACAGCATCGCATTCAGCTTGTCGCCAACATCCTTGTTGCCATAGATCGAGCAGCGATGGAGCGGGCCCGTCCACCCAGCCTGTTTGCAGGCCGCCTCAAAGAACTGGAACTGGAGCACGCGCGCGAGGAAATAGCGCATGTACGGCGTGCTCGCGGGCACATGATATTTGGCGCCGGGATCGAAGCGGGTCTCGTCGCGCTCCACCGGCGGCACAACGCCTTGATATTGCAGGCGCAGGGCATTCCATGCCGCTTCATACCCCTCCGGCTTCACCGCTCCCGAGAAGACCCCCCAGCGCCATTTGTCGACCAGCAGGCCGAAGGGAAGGAAGGCGACCTTGTCCATCGCCTGGCGGAGCAACAGGCCGATATCCTTGTCTTCGTTTGGCACCTTGGCCGCATCCAGCAGCTTGAGATCGACCAGATATTGCGGCGTGATCGACAGCGCGACGAAATCGCCGATCGCCTCGTGAAAGCCGTCATTGGCGCCATTGCGATACATGAAGGGCTGCTTGTCATAGGCGCGCTGATAATAATTATGACCCAGTTCGTGGTGGATCGTGGTGAAATCATCGGCATTCACCTTGATGCACATCTTGATCCGGACATCGTCGACGCTGTCGATATCCCATGCAGAGGCATGGCAGATCACTTCGCGGTCGGCAGGCTTCACGAATTGCGAGCGGGTCCAGAAGGTGTCGGGCAACGGCGCAAAACCAAGCGACGAGTAGAATCCCTCGCCGGTCTTCACCATCTTGATCGGGTCATACCCCTTGGCTTTTAGCAGGTCACCGGTGTCATAGCCGATCTCACCAGCGCCCTTCGGCGCCACGACGTCATAGATATTGCCCCATTCCTGCGCCCACATATTGCCAAGCAGATCGGCGCGAATGGGGCCGGTCCTGGCCTGTACGGCATCGCCGTATTTGGCATTCAACTTGGCGCGAACATAGGTATGGAGCGCCTTGTAGAGCGGCTCGACTTCGCGCCAAATCGTATCGGTCAGCACGCCGAATTGCTCGGGGCTCATGTCGTAACCCGATCGCCACATCGCGCCGACATCATTGTAGCCGAGTTCGCGCGCGCCCTCATTGGCGATCGTCACCGTTCGCGCGTAATCCTCATGCATCGGCGCGCCGACATTATCGTGCCAGCTGACCCACATCTCCTTCAGCTTGGCCGGATCGCGGCCACTGCCCATCGCCGCCTCGATATCGCTGCCATTGATCGGCTTGCCGTCGAGCGTGCCCTTCCCCTTGCCATATTGCGACGACATCCGTGTGCCGATCGTGGCGAGTTCGGCAGCAGCGCCAGGCTTCGTCGGGGCCGGCAACGTGATCCCGCCGCGCAGCAGATCGAGCTTGCGCGCCGTGTCGGGCGACAGTCCTGCGACCTTCTGGAACTTCGCCGCCTCCAGCGCCAGCTTGACGGACAGCTCGGTGCCCACAGCGCCACTGCTGGCGGCGAGCGCATCGGTATCATCGGTAATATAGGTTGCATTGACCCATGCAATCCGGCTCGCGTCGAGCGAGTAATCGAGCAGCTGCTTTTCGGCAGAGATAATGAACGCATCAGCATCAGCGGGCGTTGGGGCCGCCGTGGCAGGTGCTGGATCAGCTTTTTTCGCAGTGGCAAAGGCGGGGGTGGAGGCAAGCGCGATCGACAGGGCGAGCGCTGAAATTCCGTTGCGGATCATGATGATTCCCATAGCGATGTCAGATGCCGCGCAAGTGAGCAGCCACGGGCGTCCGGGTCAACCCGTCAGGAAATCGGCGATCGCCTGCCCGAGTTCGGGCTTGAGCACAGCGCTCATATGGTTTCCCGGAACCGGGTCATAGCTGGCGTTTGGCAAGGTTGCCGCCAGCTTTTCGGCAGAACCATTGTCGAAATCGTCGACACCGCACAGCACCAGCACTGGCAGCGTCATGCGCGCCAGCTCATCCGCGCTGGTATCGACGAAGCTGTCAAGAATATGGACCAGCGCCTTGGCGTCGCCACCGCTTGTCTTGAGGAAGGCCTCCGCCATCCATTCGGGCGTGCCGCGTTCGAAACTGCCGGGGTTGGTCAGCACGTTGCGAAAAAAACTGCCGCGCCGGCTGGTGTCGGTCACCCCCTCATATCCCATCCCCGATATGATTGCCCGGCGAGGTGCAGCACCCAGCGCCAGCATCCGCGCGGTCGTTCGCGCGCCGAGCGAGTAGCCGCCGAGATCGTAATCGGCATCGATCTCGAGATGGCGGAGCAGCGCCAGCCCGTCCTTGGCAAGCACATCGGGTGGGTAGGCAGCGGGGTCGTGTGGCTTGGCACTTTGTCCGTGGGCACGCAGATCGGGCATGATGACGCGAAAGCCCGAAGCGGCGATGGCGGCGGCATGACCATATTTGATCCAGTTGGTCTCCGCATCGGAGAAGAAGCCGTGGAGCAGCACCACCGGCCGCCCCTCACCGGTTTCGTGCCACGTCAAGTCGGTGCCGTCGAAGCTGGCAAAATGATGCGTGGTCGTCATTTGAAGGCCCCTCAGCGTGCAATCAGCGCCATGAAGTCGGCAGGCGGCGCATTCTCCGCGAAGCTCGCGATTGCCGGATCGATCACGATCCAGGGCTGCTTGCGCTTTGTCCAGATGTGCATCTCGGGCGACAGATGCTCACTTTCATCAAGCGTCCCGGCGCGGAGTGCCGCCAGCATCGGATATTTCGAATTCACGTTCCACAGCCGCGTATGGCAAGTGCCGCACAGATATTGCGTCGAGGTCGCGCTATCTTCACGCGACAGCGCATAGGTGATCACCGGACCGGCCGCGATGATGGCATCGGTCATCATCAATGCCTGCTCGCTGAAGCTGCTTCCCGACGATGTCTGGCAGTAGCGACAATGGCAGCAATAGACGGCGGGCAGCTGCGAAACGGCGAGCTCATAGCGAACCTCGCCGCACCGGCATCCACCCGCTACTGCCATCTCAGGCCGCCTTTTTCAGATGCCGCCGCCCAAGCAACTCGGCGATCTGGACCGCGTTGAGCGCCGCGCCCTTACGCAGATTGTCGCTCACGCACCACAGCACCAGGCCATTGTCCACCGTCGGGTCCTCGCGCACCCGGCTCACAAAGGTCGCGTAATCGCCAACGCATTCGATCGGCGTCACATACCCACCGTCCTCGCGCTTATCGACGAGCATGACGCCGGGAGCCTCGCGCAAGATAGACTGTGCCTTCTTGGCGCTGATCTCCTTCTCGAACTCGATGTTGATCGCTTCGGAATGGCCGACGAACACCGGCACGCGCACGCACGTCGCCGAAACCTTGATCCTTGGATCGAGAATCTTCTTGGTCTCGACGACCATTTTCCATTCTTCGCTCGTCGAGCCATCGTCGAGGAAATCGCCGATGTGCGGGATGACGTTGAAGGCGATCTGCTTGGTGAACTTCTTCGCCTCCGCGCTGTCACCGACAAAGATGTTGCGGCTCTGCTCGAACAGCTCGTCCATGCCGACCTTGCCCGCGCCCGATACCGACTGATAAGTCGATACCACGACCCGCTTGATTGTCGCATAATCGTGGAGTGGCTTGAGCGCGACGACCATCTGTGCGGTCGAACAATTGGGGTTGGCGATGATGTTGCGGCGCCGATAGCCGTCGATATCCTGAGGATTCACCTCCGGCACGATCAGCGGCACATCGGGGTCCATCCGGTAGAGCGACGCATTGTCGATGACGGTGCAACCGGCAGCCGCAAAGCGCGGTGCGTGGAGCTTTGATCCTTCCGAGCCAATCGCGAACAAGGCCATGTCCCAGCCGCGCGGATCGAAATGGTCGATATTCTGGACCTTGAGCATCCGCCCGCTATCGCCGAAATCGATCTCCAGCCCCTGGCTGCGCGACGACGCCACCGCCGCTACATCGGCAAGTGGAAACTCACGCTCGGCAAGGATATTGAGCATCTCGCGGCCGACATTGCCCGTCGCGCCCACGACTACGATCCGATAACCACTCATAACCTGCATTCCCGTATAGATCTTCCGCCGCGAGATAGGCCTCTGGCCAATTTTGTCCAGTCGCCCGGGGCTGCGTTCACTTTGGTGAGGGCATCCGTCGATCGAGGAAATCGAGGATCGTCGTCCACAGATGCTCGCTTACGCCCGCGCCGCCCACGCGGTGCGTCTGGCCGGGATAGAACATCATCTCAAATGGGCGCGCCTCGCGCTGCATCTTCGCTGCGAAGGCAGTCGAATTGGTGAACACGACATTGTCGTCCGACATGCCATGGATCAGCAACAGCGGATCGGCGATCTTCGCGGCATCTGCCAGCGCGTTCGATGGCGCATAATCCACGCCCGCCTTGCTCGGATCGCCAAGGTAACGCTCGGTATAATGGGTGTCGTACAACTCCCATTTCGTCACGGGAGCCCCAGCAATCCCGGCTGCATAGACGCCGGGATTTGCCTCCAGCATCTTCAGCGTCATATATCCACCATAGGACCAGCCATAGATCGCAATGCGCTCAGCATCGACGAACGGCTGCGATTTGATGAACTTGGCACCCGCTAGCTGATCCTCGACCTCGACCGAGCCCATCGCGTGATTGAGATGATCCTCGAATGCCTTGCCGCGACTGAATGAGCCGCGATTGTCGACCTGGAAATAGACATAGCCGCGATCGACGATGAATTGCGGCAGCGCCCCGTTCCAGGCGCGCTTCACCTGCTGGCTGCCGGGGCCGCCATAATGCTGGAAGAACACCGGGTATTTCTTACCGGGCTCAAGCGGCGGCGTGATCATCTCCCATTGCAGAAGCGTTCCGTCGCTGGCCTTCAGCGTGCCGAATGTCCGCTCGCGGTGGCTGGCAAGATAGGGATGATAGGGGTGGTTCGCTGTCAGCGCGTTCTCGTTGATCCAGGATAGCCGCTTGCCATCTCTGTCGGCGAGATAGGTCTGCGCTGGCTGATCGGGATTGGACCGGGTGACGATGATCCTAGTGGCCGCCGCATCCATCGTCGCGTCGTTCCACCACCCCGCTTGGGTCAGCCGAGTCACGACGCCGGGACGGGCGATATCGACCGAGTAGAGATGCTGTTCGAGCACGCCGTCCTTGTTGGCGGTGAAGAACAGCCGTCCTTTGGCCTCGTCCACACCGACAAGATGCTGGACGACCCAGTCACCGCTGGTGAGCTGGGTCCATTTTCCCACCGCAAGGCGATAGAGATGGCCAAACCCCGATCGCTCGGATCGCCAGATCAAGCTGCCGTCGAGCATCGGGCGATACGCATCGGACAGATTGACCCAGCTGCGGGCGCCAGCCTTTTCGCTGAAAACCACCGTCGATTTGCCCGTCAGCGGGTCCACGCTGAGCATGTCGAGCGTTTTCTGGTCGCGACTTTCGCGCTGGACGAGCAATGCGCCGCCATCAGGTGTCCAATCGATGCGGGCCAAATAGATATCGGGATTGGCGCCAAGATCGACCTTCACCCGTCCAGTGCCATCGGGTTTCATGACATAGAGCTCGACCAGCGCGTTGGGCGTGCCGGCAGCGGGATAGCGTTGCTCGAAGACATTGGTACCCTCGGCGCCGATCGCTGCGCGCGTGACGATGCCGACCGGCGCGTCATCGAATTTCTCAACAGCGATCAGCCGGTCGCCTGGCGACCACCAATAGCCGGTCCTGCGGTCCATTTCTTCTTGGGCAACGAACTCCGCCTCGCCCCAATGGACGGTCCCCTGTCCGCTAGTTGTCACTTGCCGCGCCGAGCCACCGCCGATCGGCTGCACGAACAAATTCTGACCGCGCACGAAGCTCACATAGCCTCCAGCCGGGCTGATCGCAGGGTTGAGTGCGCCGTCGCCGGTGCTGCTCAACCGAGCGATTTTGCCATCGAGCGCGGCCAGAAAGAGATCGCCGTCCAACGGTACCAGGATCGATTTGCCGTCGGGCGACCATTCATAGGTAACAATCCCCTTCGAGCCAGCGATGCGCGCGCGCTCACGCTGCATCTTCTCGGCTTCCGATAGTTCGGCGCCCGATCCGACTTTCTTTGAGTCGACGATCATCCATTCGCGCCCGGTCTTGGTATCGAGCGCCCACAGATCGAAACGCTCTTGCTCATCGGCCCGCGACCGGAGCGAGGTGAGCAGGCTGCCATCAGGCGAAAGCTTCAATCCGCGGGGCTGCGGGCCGGCCAGATCGGGGCTCGAAAAGAGCCGTTCCAGCGTAAGCGGCGTGGTGCCCTCGACAGGCCTGTCTTCAGCCGCGACCGGAAGCACAGTCATCGCCGCAATCGCGATGACGCCACACATGGACTTAACCCACATTCAATCATGCCTCTCACTCTGCATTTTCGAGCATGGGCCCGAGCGAGCGAATATCGGGCCGGTCGATGCGAGAGTAAAGCGGCACTCGTCTAAGCCAGCCCGGAACCGGGCCGGCCGGAACATGGACCGGACGTAAAACGGGGCGCAGTGACCAATGCCACCGCGCCCCGTTTGAAACTCTCCAGGCCACGCTCATTCAGCGGCGGCGGTATCCTTGGCCGGGCGTGGATCGCGGCGCTCGGCGATGCGCGCGCGCTTGCCGCGCAGGCCGCGCAGATAATAGAGCTTGGCACGCCGCACGACGCCCTTGCGGACGACTTCGATGCTGTCAATGTTGGGCGAATAGAGCGGGAAAACGCGCTCAACGCCCTCGCCGAACGAGATTTTGCGCACGGTGAAGTTGCTGCCCATGCCCTTGTTCGAGCGCGCGATGCAGACGCCTTCGTAAAACTGGACGCGGGTGCGCTCGCCTTCGACCACTTTCACGCCGACCTTCAGCGTGTCGCCGGGGCGAAAATCGGGGATCGTCTTGGTCTCGAGAAACTTGGCGATGTTCTCGGCTTCAATCGTCTGGATGAGATTCATCTCATTCGTCCTTCGTCTGTCGCCGCGCGCCAGAGGGAGACTGAACCCGAGCGCCCTCATGACGCCCCCAAAGGTCCGGCCTCCTTAGCCGTGTGTCGGTCTCGGCCATCGACTTTCGCCATGCCGCGATCCTCGCATGATCCCCCGATCGCAGCACTTCGGGGATCGTGCGCCCTTCCCATTCAACAGGTCGGGTATATTGCGGGTATTCGAGAAGTCCGCTTTCGAAGCTCTCGTCCACACCGCTGGAAGGCGCGCCCATTACGCCGGGAAGCAGCCGAATGCAAGCGTCGAGCAGCACCAGCGCCGCCATTTCCCCGCCCGAGAGGACATAGTCGCCTATCGACACCTGCTCGATGGCGCGGGCTTCGAACAGTCGCTCGTCAAACCCTTCGAACCGGCCGCATAGGATGATCGCGCCGGGCCCAGATGCAAGCGTGCGGACGCGGGCCTGAGTGAGCGGCGCACCGCGCGGAGTCATCGCGAGGATCGGGCGCCTTCCAACCTTTGCATCGGCAACGCCGTCGAGCGCCGCCGCGACTACATCGGCGCGCAGCACCATCCCTGCCCCGCCGCCCGCCGGGGTATCATCGACGGTCCTGTGCTTGTCGGTCGCAAAGTCGCGGATGTTGATGGCATCGCAAGACCAGATGCCATCCGCCAACGCCCGCCCCGCCAGCGAATGGCCGAGCGGACCGGGAAACATGTCGGGATAGAGCGTCAGGATGGCGGCGGCGAAGGTCACAAGGTCCAATTCTCAACCACCAACCCCGACACATCGGCGAAATCGGCTTCATTGTTCGTTACGATTATAGCTCCCAGGCTCAGCGCATGCGCGGCGAGCAGCCTATCGAAGCGAGCGCGCTTGAAGGGCAGCCGCGCATATTCCCTTGCCGCCGCCTCATCGAATGGCAGCAACGGAATTGCTTTGAGGAAGGCATCGACAACGGCTGCTGGCGGCGGTCTGCCACGTTCGGTGCCGATGACGACTTCCGCAAAGCTTACCGCAGAGATGCCGATATCGCCGGGGACGCACGCTGCGATCCGCGCGTTCAGCGCGGGATGGCTTCCGACCATTGCGTAGACAGCACAATCGGCGTCGATCAGGAATCGGGTCACTCCGGGTCGTGCGCTTCGCGAGCGCGCCGGGCAATGGTGCTCGGCCGCTCCTCAAAGTCTTCGCGTGGCGCGAGTTCCAACCAAGGCGCCTTGCCGGCGAAACCACTGATGTCGATGGTTTTGTGCGGCGCGTCGACAGGCTCTATTTTGAACGACATCGGCGCCTCCTTCACCATGCGGACTTCGGTGCCTTCGGGGATACCCATGCCCTTTGGCAGGCGGAGTGCGACCGAATTGCCCGATTTGAACGTCCTGCCGTGATATTCATCGACCATCGCGCCTCTCCGTATATACGTAATGTATATACTAACCGATATACGCCGCGTCAAGCACCAGCCGCTCGGCATCCCAATCGGGCACGGCCTCTGCGCGCATCGGCACCATGAAGCGTTTCTTGTCGCCTTGCTCGATTTCCAGCACCTCGCCTGCGCCGAAATTGTCGATTGCGACAACCGTGCCGATGGCTTCCCCGGCCGTTGAGACGACCGGAAGCCCGATCAGGTCTGCGTGGTAATATTCGCCGTCAGCAAGCGGCGGCAGTGCGGAGCGCGGAACGGTCAGTTCGGTGCCGCGAAGCGCCTCGGCGGCATTGCGATCGTTGATCTCAGCAATTCGGGCGATTGCGCCATTGCTGCCATGGCGAACCGACTGCAGCGTCAGCGCACCATCATTGAAGTTTTTGTAAGGTTTCAGGTCTTCGGCAAAGACCTTGAGGCGGACCTCCCCCGTCACGCCGTGCGCGCCGATGATGACGGCGAGCGTGACGGGGCGATCCGCAGACATTATGCGTCGGCAGGCTTTTCTTCGGTCTCTGCTGCTTCGGGCGCAGCTTCATCGGCAGTCGGCGCTTCAGCGACGGGTGCCTCCTCAGCGAGAGGTGCTTCCTCAGCTACAGGGGCCTCCTCGGCGACAGGGGCTTCCTCGACGACAGGGGCCTCTTCAGCGACAGGGGCCTCCTCAACGACGGGCGCTTCCTCAGCGACGGTCTCCAGTGCCGCTTCTTCGGCCGGGGTTTCGACGGCAGCTTCCTCGGCAACGGGCTCTTCGGCAACGACTTCCGGCTCCGGCTCGGGTGCCGGTGCGGCGGCTGCCGCGGCAGCGGCTTCCTCGGCCGCCTTCAGCTTTTCGACACGCTCTTCAGCGCGTTCGGTTGCCTTTTCGCCGGGCTTGCCCTTGTTTGGGTTCATCCGCGCCGGCCGCTCCTTGACGCCCAGCACGTCGAGAAAGCGTGCAACCCGGTCGGTGGGCTGGGCGCCGACGCTCAGCCAATGCTTGGCGCGGTCGGTATCGAGCTTGATCCGCTCCGGGCTGTCCTTGGCGAGCAGTGGATTATAGGTGCCGATCTTCTCAATGAAGCGGCCATCGCGCGGCGATCGCGCATCGGCGACGACAACGCGGTAATAAGGACGCTTCTTTGAGCCGCCACGCGACAAACGAATGCTTAATGCCATAATCTAGTCTCTCTTCTTTCTAATCAGATCAATGTGGCCGAAGCCGTTATTTCTTCTTGTTGATGAAATTCTCGAAGCCCGGCGGCAGCTTGGGGCCGCCGAGCCCCGGCAGGCCACCGCCCATCTTGCCCATCATGTCGGCAAGATCGGGGCCGCCAAGCGCGCTACCGCCCCCGCCCATACCGCCGCTCCCGCCCATGCCGCCGCCAGTGCCTCCAGGACCGCCCTTGCCGAGCATCGCCATCATCCCCTTCATGCCGCCCATCTTCTTGATCTTCATCATCGCGGTCGACATTTCCTGGTGCATCTTCAGCAGCTTGTTGACATCCTGCACACTCGTGCCGCTGCCCTTGGCGATGCGGATCTTGCGCTTGGCCGACAGGATTTCAGGCTTGGAGCGTTCCTTTTGCGTCATCGAGGTGATCATCGCGTCCATCCGCAACAGGATCTTCTCATCAACCGCGCCCGATGCCATTGCGGCCTGCGCCTTTTTCATGCCCGGGATCATGCCGGCGAGCGCGCCAAGCCCGCCCATCCGCCGCATTTGCGCGAGTTGCGCGCGCAGATCGTCCATGTCGAACTGGCCCTTGGCCATCTTCGCGGCCATCCGCTCGGCATCTTCGACCTGGATCGATTCCGCCGCGCGTTCGACGAGGCTAACGACATCGCCCATGCCAAGGATGCGCCCGGCAACGCGTGCTGGATGGAATGCCTCGATCGCATCGATCTTCTCGCCCGTGCCAGCGAATTTGATCGGCTTGCCAGTGACGGCGCGCATCGACAATGCAGCGCCGCCGCGGGCATCGCCGTCCATCCGCGTCAGCACGACGCCGGTCAGCGGCACCTGCTCGCTGAAATTTTGCGCGACGTTGACCGCGTCCTGCCCGGTCAGCGCATCGACGACCAACAGGATCTCGTTGGGCGTTGCGATGTCCGCGATCGCCTGCATCTCGTCCATCAAGGCCTGATCGACATGCAGGCGACCTGCGGTGTCGAGCATCAGAACGTCATAGCCCTGCAGCTTTGCTGCCTGCATCGCCCGCCGGGCAATCTCTACCGGGCGCTGGCCAGCGACGATTGGCAATGTGGCCACTTCCGCCTGAGTGCCCAGCGTCGCCAGCTGTTCCTGCGCCGCTGGACGATTGACGTCGAGCGACGCCATCAGCACCTTCTTGCCGTCACGCTTCGTCAGCCGCTTGGCAATCTTGGCGGTAGTGGTCGTCTTGCCCGACCCCTGCAGGCCGACCATCATGATGACGGCGGGAGGCGTGACGCCGAGCGTCAGCTCGCTTTCGTCGGCGCCGAGCATCTCTGTGAGTGCATCGTTGACGAGCTTGACGACCATCTGCCCCGGGGTGACCGAGCGCAGCACATTCTGGCCAACCGCCTGTTCAGTGACCTTGTCGACGAAATCGCGCGCGACCGGCAGCGCGACATCGGCCTCGAGCAGCGCCACGCGCACTTCGCGCATCGCTGCGCGCACGTCCGCCTCGGTCAGCGCGCCGCGCCCCCGAAGCCGATCGAACACGCCGCCAAGCCGTTCGCTGAGACTATCAAACATCACGATGGCCGAACATCAATAAACTCCCGATCGATCATGCGCTCGCCGGAAATCGCAATAGAAGCTGGCGGACGAAACCTCGTCGGCCAGCTTATGCCCGCAGGCATGCCTTTTGCGCGTTCCCGACAAGGAACGATCTGGGGTGTCCCTAGCCCAATCGCCACCCTTTCGCAACCATGCCGCTTAACATGATTTATACGGCTGCCGCGTCATAAGCCATCATTGAGCCAGCGGGGGCAGAGTTGCATGACGCCGGAAACGATCGATCTCACGACCACCCAGCCGCTGGAAAGCCGTGCCGAGGATCGACCGCCGCGTCGTGAGTTGCTGACCGGCGCGATCACTGTAGCCGCCATCCTGTTGTTCGTCGGCACGGGCAGTTCGGTACTGTCGACCGCCGTCCAGCGCTATGTCGGCGGTGCAGCGGCAACCGATCAGACGCTGGTCATTGCCTTGCTGTTGAACGTCGCGTTGATCTTGTTTGGCTGGCGACGTCATAACGATCTGCGCCAGGAAGTCGAAGTGCGTGCCGCCGCCGAAGAACGCGCTCACATGCTGGCCGCGCGTGATCCGCTGACGGGATTTCTCAACCGTCGCTCGCTCTCCGAGGAAGGCGCGGCGATGTTCGTTCAGGCCGACCGCCGCGACAAGGCGCTGGCGATGATGATGCTCGATCTCGATCACTTCAAAACCGTGAACGACATGCACGGCCACGCGATCGGCGATGCGCTGTTGCGGCAGGTGGCTGACGTGATTGCCGCGACGATGCCGTCGGTTTCGCTGACCGCCCGCTTTGGCGGCGACGAATTCGCCTGCGCTTTCCTGTTCGATCCAGCGCATCCCGACACGGTCGATAGAATCGCGGAACGGCTTGTTTCCCGGCTCGCCCAGGCTTTCGAGGCCGACGGTCTTCAATTGCATATCAGCGCCTCGATCGGAATCGCCCGATCCGACTTTGATTGCCCCAGCATCGATGCGTTGATGCGCAGCGCCGATATCGCGATGTATGCGGCAAAGAATGCAGGCCGCAATCGTTTCGCGTGGTTCGATCTGTCGATGGAGCGCGAACTACAGGCGCGCAACGAGCTGGAGGTCGGCCTGCGCGCCGCCATCCCCCGTGGGGAGATCGTCCCCTATTTCGAGCAGCAGATCGATCTGACGACGGGCAAGCTTTCCGGCTTCGAGGTGCTGGCGCGCTGGGAACATCCAATGCGCGGGCTTATTCCGCCTGATCGCTTCATCCCGATTGCCGAGGAAACGGGGCTGATCGCCGAATTGTCGATGACGATCATGCGCCAGGCATTTCTGGCAGCGCGCGATTGGGATGCGGGGCTGACGCTGTCGGTCAACATCTCCCCACTCCAGCTGCGTGACCCCTGGGTTGCGCAGAAGATCATCAAGCTGCTCACGGAAACAGGCTTTCCCGCCCACCGGCTTGAAATCGAGATCACCGAGACCGCGCTGTTCGAAAATCTCGCATTGGCGCAATCGATCGCTGGCAGCATCAAGAACCAAGGGATCAGCCTGGCGCTCGATGATTTCGGTACTGGTTACAGTTCGCTCGCGCATTTGCGGGCGTTGCCGTTCGACAGGATCAAGATCGATCGCGGTTTCGTGTCGTCGATCAACGAGAATGCCGAGAGTGCTGCGATCGTCAACGCGATCAACCGGCTGGGAGAGAGCCTGAACCTGCCGATCACTGCCGAAGGGATCGAAGATGCAGCGATCGAACAAAGGCTTCAGATGATGGGGTGCAGCCGGGGCCAGGGCTATTATTACGGCCGGCCGCTCAGCATCGCCAACACACGCCGCCTGCTCGCTGAAAAGCGGCTCATCCGCCCGACGCCCGACGTGCCGAAGCCCGCGTCGAGTTCAGATGGAGACACTGGCGAGCAGCGCATCGCCGGCTGATTGCTGATCTCCGGTGGCCGGCCTGCAATTTGGCCGGCGCGTGGACTTCGGCGGGACACTCGCTTAGATCACCGCGCATGCTCAACCTTCCCGGTCGCCAGCATCATGGCTGAACCCGAAATCATCAGTCTTGGCTGCCGCCTGAACATCGCCGAAAGCGAAACCATCCGTTCGCTGCTCGGTTCGGTGCCGTCGGCGGGCGAAACCGTGGTGATCAACAGCTGCGCCGTTACCGGCAACGCCGTGCGCGAAACGCGCTCTGCGATCCGAAAGGCGCGGCGCGACAGGCCTTGGGCGCAGATCGTCGTGACAGGCTGTGCCGCGCAGATTGACCCCCATGGATTTGCCGCAATGCCCGAAGTCGATCGGGTGATCGGCAATGCCGAAAAAGCTCTGGCGGAAAGCTGGACGTCGACCGAGCGGCTGCTGGTGGGCGACATCATGGTTGCGCGGAGCATTGCGCCATCGCCCGCATCCAGCTTTGCCGGCCATGCACGCGCGTTCGTCGAGGTGCAGAATGGCTGTGATCACCGCTGCACGTTTTGCGTGATCCCGTTTGGCCGGGGCAACAGCCGATCGGTGCCAGCGGGCGCAGTGATCGACCGGATTTCAGCTTTGGTCGATGCCGGGTACCGCGAAATCGTGCTGACCGGCGTCGATCTTACCAGCTACGGCCCCGATCTTCCGGGCGCGCCTAGCCTTGGCATGCTGGTCGATCGAATTCTTCGGCACGTGCCGGGGCTCGCGCGCCTCAGGCTATCGTCGCTTGATTCCGTCGAGATCGATGATCGACTGTTCGATCTGGTGACGGGCGAGACGCGGATCATGCCGCATCTCCATCTGTCGTTGCAGGCAGGCGACGACATGATCCTGAAACGCATGAAGCGCCGCCACACGCGCGCCGACGCGGTCGCAATTGTCGAGCGCATCAAGGCGCGCCGGCCTGAGATCGCGATTGGTGCGGATCTGATAGCCGGCTTCCCGACCGAGACCGATACGATGTTTGCCAACACCGCCGCGCTGATCCAGGATTGCGATATCGTCCAGGCGCACGTTTTCCCCTATTCGGCGCGAGCCGGCACGCCTGCCGAACGGATGCCGCAAGTGCCAACCGAAATTCGGAAACACCGTGCCGCCATCCTGCGTGAAAAGGCAGTTGTGAGGCGAGCGGCCTGGCTGCGGACGCAGATCGGCAGCACGCTGCCCGTCTTGGTCGAGCGCCCAGGCGATCGCGGCCATGCCCCGAATTTTGCCGAAGTGCGATGGGCAGATCGCCTTGAGCCGGGCAGCATCAACCTGATGCGGGTAATTGCCACCGACGGTGCCACTCTGACGGCAGTGCGGCCATGAGCACGGCTTGGCATGACAAGCTGCTCGGCGGTTTCAAGCGAACATCGGACCGATTAATCGGCAATCTGGCGGGCCTTGGCACCGCGCGGCTCGACGAAGCGACGCTCGACGACATCGAGGAGGCGCTGATCGCGTCCGATCTCGGCCCGAAGACGGCGGCGCGCATCCGCGCGCGGCTCGCCGAAGGCGCCTATGAACGCAACCTGGAAGAACTCGGCATCCGGCTGATCATCGCCGAGGAAATCGAGAAGGTGCTTGAGCCGGTCGCCAAGCCGATCGAGGTCAGCGCCTTTCCGCGCCCACACGTCATCCTCGTGATCGGCGTCAACGGATCGGGCAAGACGACGACGATCGCCAAGATGGCGCATCTTTTTACCGAGCAGGATTACGGCGTGATGCTCGCCGCCGGAGATACTTTTCGCGCCGCCGCGATCGGCCAGCTTGCCACCTGGGCAGAGCGGATCGGCGTGCCGATCGTCAGCGGCAAGGAGGGCGGCGACGCCGCCGGCATCGTCTATGAGGCGGTGAAGCAGGCGACAGCGACAGGCATCGATGCGTTGATTGTGGATACCGCCGGGCGCTTGCAGAACAAGCGCGAACTGATGGACGAACTCGCCAAGATCAAGCGGATGCTAGGCAAGATCGATCACGCCTCGCCGCATGATGTGGTCCTCGTGCTCGATGCGACGACCGGCCAGAATGCCCTGTCGCAGATCGAGGTATTTCTGGAGGTTGCCGGGGTGACGGGCCTGGTGATGACCAAGCTCGACGGCACCGCGCGCGGCGGCGTGCTGGTTGCCGCTGCCGAGCGGTTCGGTTTGCCGATCCATGCAATCGGGGTCGGCGAAGCTGTCGGTGATTTGCGCCCATTCGACGCACGCGAGGTTGCGCGAATCATCGCCGGCGTCGAAGGGGCGTCGCGATGACCAACAGCACCACCAAAGCGCCGATCGGCGGCGGCCTGCGCCTGGCGATCGATATCGGTCCCCTCGCCGTCTTCTTTCTCGCCAATGCGCTCGCCGGCGGGCCTGCCATCGCCAAGCTGCTGGCGGCAACCGCTGCCTTCATGGCGGCGAGTGCGGTCGCAATGCTCGTTTCGCGCTGGAAGGCCGGGCATATCTCGCCGATGCTGTGGATTTCTGGCACGCTGGTGCTCGTCTTTGGCGGGCTCACCTTGTGGTTCCACGACGGCACCTTCATCAAGATGAAGCCGACCTTCGTCTATGCGATGTTCGCCTCGATCCTGGGGTTCGGGCTGGCGACGGGGCGGCCGTTGCTCCAGCAACTGCTCGATGCTGCCTATCCGGGCGTCAATGCGACGGGCTGGCGCAAGCTGACGTTCAATTGGGCCTTGTTCTTCGTCTTCATGGCGGTGCTCAACGAATATGTCTGGCGCACCACGGCGCCCAATGCTGCCGATGATCCAGCGTTCTGGGCAGGGTTCAAACTGTGGGGAGCAATCCCGCTAACCCTGATATTTGCCGCCGCCAACATTCCGATGCTGTTGCGCCACGGCATGCGCATTTCTGACGAGACGCCGATCCCGCCCGAAGGCTGAACGATCCCCGCCGCGATAAACACGGCGGGGACCGCGAAGGTCAGCCCTGGTCGGCGCGACCAATGCCTTCACCGTCGAGGTTTTTCGCCGCAAATTCCCAGTTCAGGATCTTGCCGGTCACGGCTTCGAGATAGCCAGGCCGAGCGTTGCGATAATCGATATAATAGGCGTGCTCCCACACATCGATCGTCAGCAACGGCTTCATCCCGTCATAGGCGACGGGCGTGTCCGCGTCGTGCAGCGACGTCACCTTCAGCTTGCCGCTGTCCAGGACGAGCCAGCCCCAGCCGCTGGCGAAGTGATTGGTCGATTCAGCCACCAGCTGCTTCACGAGTTCCTCGGTCGAGCCGAATTCGCTGGTGATCATTTCCGCAAGCTTGCCCGACGGCGCCGCATAATCAGGCGTCAGCGAGTGCCAGAAGAAGGTGTGGTTCCAGATCTGCGCCGAATTGTTGAACAGGCCCTTGTCGCCCTTTTCCTTGGCGGCCTTGATCACCTCGGTCAGCTTGGCGCCTTCGAGCCCCTTGTCAGCAAGCATGCCGTTGGTTTTGTCGACATAGGCTTTGTGATGCTTGCCGTGATGAAAATCGAAAGTCTCGGCAGACATCGTCGGCGCGAGTGCATCCTTGGCATAAGGAAGCGGGGGAAGTTCAAATGCCATGGGGCTTCTCCTAATCTGGAAACGAATTCTGGGGCGTCTCTAACGGAACGCCACAGCCCCCAATTGGGTCCGCCCTAACCGTTACGCAACCGATTCGTCGCGCCCTTCCTCAGTTTCCGGGCAACAGATCATGCCGGCGAAGCGCATGACGCAACTGATCATAGCTCAAGCCGAGCGCCTCGGCAGTCATGCGCTGGTTGAACCGATGCTCGGCGAGCGCCTGCGACAGCAACTCGCGCTCGAATTGGGCAACGCGCGATTTGAAGTCAGAAGCGCCATCTGCTTCGCACGCGGCGAGTGGTTCAGCTGGGTGGGCATCTTCCTCGGTCGGCATCGTCGAGATCACCGGCGAAGAGATGGGAAGGCTCGCCGGCGCGTAGGGCGAGTGGAAGGGATCGAACTGAACCTCGTCGATGGGGCCAGATCGCTGCCAGCGATAGACCGCGCGCTCGACGACGTTGCGCAACTCGCGGACGTTGCCCGGCCAGGCATAGGCAATCAACGCATCGAGCGCCGCTGGCGTAAACCCCGGCCATTCCTCCCAGCCAAGCTCGGATGCCATCCGCCGACCGAAATGTTCGGCGAGCACCAGTACATCCCCCGCGCGGGCGCGCAGCGGCGGCAGCGTGACGACCTCGAACGAAAGACGATCGAGCAGATCGGCGCGAAACTGATGGCGATCGACCTTGGCGGGCAGATCTTCGTTGGTCGCCGCCACGATGCGGACGTCCACGCGCAACGGCCGCGACGATCCAATCCGCGTAACCTCTCCATATTCGACCGCGCGCAGCAGCCGGTCCTGCGCAGCCATCGACAAGGTCCCCAGTTCATCGAGGAACAATGTGCCGCCATGGGCTTCTTCGAAACGCCCTGCCCGCGCCTTGGTCGCGCCGGTAAAGGCTCCAGCCTCGTGCCCGAACAGCTCCGCCTCGATCAGTGTCTCGGGAAGCGCAGCGCAATTCATGATGACCAGCGGTTGGTCCCAGCGGGGACTCAGCCGGTGTAGCCGCTCGGCGACCAGCTCCTTGCCGGTGCCCCGCTCCCCGATGACGAGGACAGGCCGGTCGAGCGCGGCCGCGCGGCTCGCGCGTTCGAGCACGTCGAGAAAGACCCCTGACTGGCCAATCGCATGCGTCGTCCGTTCCACAAACCAAGGCTTGGCGCAAAATCCTAACCTTTGGCAATAGTGAACTGGCGTACCTGGGGCGCCTCGGCGAGCAAATGGCGGATTTCAGCCATTTCGAGAATTGGCACGCTTCATGCGATGCACTGAGCAACTGCCAACACGGCAGAAATTAATCAGTCCTCAGGGAGCGATATCATGAGCAACCGTTATCAATCGACCACCCCCGCCCGCACGTTGACCGCAATCGCCTTCGCGATCTTGTTCAGCACCACCTTCGTCCTCGGCGCGGTGGCGCCAGCGCAGGTCCAAGCGGCAACGAATTCCAGCGCCCCTAATAGCCTTGCCGCCTGACGCCCCTAGACAGGCGGCAACAACGCCGGGGCGGGTCAGCCCGTTTTTTCCGCCCCGGCACCCGTAAAAACCAGGAGTATCAACATGGGCATTTTCTCGCGAACCCGGGACATCATCGCCGCCAACGTCACTGACTTGCTCGACAAGGCAGAAGACCCAGCGAAGATGATCCGCATGATCATCCTCGAAATGGAGGAGACTTTGGTCGAGGTGCGCGCTTCTGCTGCCCGCACAATTGCCGATCAGAAGGAAATGCGCCGCCATGTCGCCAAGCTCGAAAAGCTGCAGGACAGCTGGACCGAGAAGGCCGAACTGGCGCTGTCCAAGGATCGTGAAGACTTGGCCAAGGCGGCGCTTGTCGAGCGCCAGAAGGCGACCGATATGGCCGATCAGCTGACCGCCGAGATCGGCGTGCTCGACGATGCCCTGCGCAGCGCCGAGGAGGACATCACCAAGCTTCAGAACAAGCTGCGTGAAGCACGCACCCGCCAGAATTCGATCACGGCCCGGCTGGAGACGGCGCATAACCGGATTCGCATCCGCGAAATGTATAACGGCCCCAAGGTGCAGGACGCGTTCTCGCGGTTCGAGCTGATGGAACGTCGCGTCGATTTCGCCGAGGGCCGCGCCGATGCGTTGAGCCTGGGCGGGCCGGCAAAGACGCTTGAGGAGGAAATTTCCGAGCTGAAATCGAGCGAAAAGGTCGAGGCCGATCTGGCCGCGCTGAAGACGCGCATGGGCCGGGATGCTTGATATGGAGGCGATCATCATCGCGCCGGCCGTCATCGGCATGCTCTTCATCGGGCTGCCCTGGCTGGTCTTCCATTACATAACCAAATGGAAGCAGACCGCTACGCTCACCGGCGAAGACGAAAAGCTGCTCGACGAGCTCCACTATGCGGCACGCCGTATGGAAGACCGGCTCATCACGATCGAACGCATCATCGCCGCCGATCATCCCGAGTGGAAGCTGGGCAGCTCGGCTACCCGCGAGACGCTCGATTACGATATCACAAGGAGGAATTGAGATGAGTGCCAGCCGCACCAAATATTATCTCGATAAGCAGAACGCCAAATGGCTCGGCGTTTGCTCAGGATTGGCCGAATATACCGGGGTTGACGTCATCTGGGTCCGTGTGGGCGCTGTCATCTTGACGCTAGCCGGTGGTTTCCCCTGGACGCTGCTCGCCTATTGGATGGTTGCCTGGATGGCGAACCCCAAGCCGAACGGGCTGTATGAATCGCCCGAAGACGCCAAATTCTGGCAAGGCGTGCGCGCCAATCCAACCCGCAGTACCCGCGACGTCCGCTCCAAATTCCGCGACATCGATCGCCGGCTTGCCGACATCGAGACGATGTACACCAGCCGCGACACGCGCTTGGCCGATGAGATCGAGAGTCTGCGCTAAGCACGACGGTTTTCACTAGGGAGAACGACATGAACTGGGGCCTTGTTGTGCCATTGGCCGCGCTGACCGTTGGACCGATATGCTGGGCGGTCACCATATGGATCCGGGCCAAGCACGGTTACCCGCTGGAGGACAAAAAGGGCCAACTAGTTGCCCGCGACGAAGGCATAGCCGACGCCCGCAAGATGGAACTGCTGACCAGCGCCAACGAGCGGCTCACTTGCCAGATTAGTCGGCTGGAGGAGCGCATTGCGGTCCTTGAGCGGATCGCAACCGACCCTGCCGAGCGCACTGCGCGCGAAATTGAACGTCTGCGCTGAACGTCAGCGCGAGAGGAGCCGACAATGTTTGATCATGGAACGATCTGGATACTGATCCCGCTGGCGGCGATTTCCGCAGGGATCTTCAAGCGCTGGTTTCGCCTGAAGGAGCTACAGATCGACGCGCTGAACACCAATGCAGCCGAAAAAGCCGCGCAATATGCAGCGCAGACCGAACGGCTCGAGCAGCGCGTGCGGGTGCTGGAGCGGATCGCCACCGATCGCGGTGTCGATGTCGCCGATGAAATCGAGCGGCTGCGCGATACGCCGCTGAATTAATCCGCGCGGAAATGGCGCGCCTTGTTTCCTGGG
>JBBQAG010000001.1:0-84484 GCA_038315875.1 Sphingomonadales bacterium
TCGACTGGATGGGGTGTGTGGCGGGCGCGCGGGCGGGGCTTGTCGGCGATGCTGAACGGCGGATGGGCCAGCCAGCACCGCTGCGGGCCGCGCTGCTTGGCAACGTGCTTGAAATGGATGATGTCCACCGCGCGGCGATCCTGCATCCAGGGCCGGTAATCTGGCCAACGGTGCTTGGCGACGCCGAACAGGGAATGACGGCGGTGCTCGATGCCGCGGTGCGCGGTTATGAAGCGACGATTGCCGTCGGGGCGACTTTCGATGCGGCGCATTACGCCTTCTGGCACAACACCACGACGGCGGGCGTGTTCGGCGCGGCGGCAGCGGTATCGAGCCTGTTCGGATCGGACGAGGCGACGACTGTATCTGCACTTGGCCTGGCCGGTTCGGTCAGCGGCGGCTTTTGGCAGATGCGGCACGAACCCGTCATGACGAAGCAGTGGCACATTGCGCATGCGCTTCAGACGGGCGCGTCTGCTGCGTTCCACGCCGCGAACGGCATCACCGGGCCGCGCTTCATCCTTGAAGGGCCGCAAGGATTATACGCTGCCACCTGCAAAATGCCAAAGCCCATGGAGCTCGGCGATGGCTGGCGGATCGAGGAAGTCAGCTTCAAGCCCTGGGGCGCTTGCCGCCACGCTCATCCCGCGATCGACGCGGCACTCGCGCTGCGCGCGCGCGGGACGCTCGAGCTACCCGTGACCGTCGCAACGTTCGCCGATGCCCTCGCCTTTTGCGACCGCCCCGATCCCAAGACGCCGCAAGAGGCGAAATTCTCGCTGCAACACGCCGTCGCGGTGGTGGTGGCACGTGGCGTGCCGACGCTTGCGGATTTCGAGCCCGACGCGATTGCGGCACTCGCTGGCGTGCGCGCCGGGGTGCGGGTGATCGAAGACCCGATGATCACCGCGCGCTACCCCGCTCATTTCGGCGCGACCGTCAAGGCCGGGCGCGATCACGAGGCGCTGATCGACACGCTCGGCGATCCCGAACGGCCATTGTCGCGCGACGGGGTGATCGCCAAGGCGCGCGCGCTGTTCGCCTGGGGCGGGCTCGATCCGGCGCTGTCCGAGCGCGCGGCGACGCTCGCACTAGACAGCAACGATGCCGAGGGCGTGGTTGGCTGGCTCGAAGAAATCCTGTGAACGCGACTGCCACCCTGCTCGAATTCGTGCGCGCCGAGCATCGGCTACCACAAAGCGTGCGTGTCGATGCCGAACGCCTGCTCGCGGACACGCTCGGGGTTGGCGCAGCAGGCGCGACGGCGCCGGGGGCAGCCGGGGTGCTTGCAGCGGCACAAGGTTGGGGCAATGGCAGTGACGCCCGGTTGATCGGATCACCGGAGCGCCTGCCCGCCCCCGGCGCCGCCTTCGTCAACGCGTTTCGCGTCCACTGCCTCGAATGGGATGCGGTGCATGAGCCCGCGGTTGTCCACGCAATGTCAGTCGTCACGGCAGCCCTTGCCGCGAGTATCGACCGGATGGGCGGCTGCGACCCCGAAGACGCGCTGACCGCGCTGGCGGTCGGCGTCGATATCGCCTGCGGACTGGGCATTGCGGCCACGTCCCCGCTCACCTTCTTCCGTCCGGCGACCGCCGGGTGCATCGGCGCGGCAATGGCGGTTGCGCGGATCGAACGACTCGAGCGACCAGCGGATGCCCTTGGCCTCGCTTATTCCTTCTGCGCGGGCACGATGCAGGCGCATGTCGAGGGATCAATCGCGCTCCCGTTGCAGATCGCCAATGCGGCGCGTTCGGCGATCATGGCGGTCGATCTCGCCAAGGCGGGGCTTAGCGGCCCTTATGACTCGCTCGAAGGCGCCTTTGGGTATTTCGCCCTGTTCGATCGCGGCGACCTGACAGCCTATGTCGCGCAGATTGGCACGCTTTGGCGGATCAGTGAGATCAGCACCAAGCCCTATCCATCGGGCCGCGCAAGCCATGCCGCGCTTGGCGTGCTGGCCGACTGGGTGCTCGATCCGACCAAGGTCGACCGGATCGAGGTGATCGCGCCGCCGCTGATCCAACGCCTCGTCGGGCGGACAATGCCGCGCAGCATGACCCCGGCCTATGCCAGGCTGTGCCTGCCGCTGCTCGCAGGGATGATGATCGTCGATCGGCGGATCGACCCGCGCCGGTTCGTGCCTGCGACGTTTTTCGATCCGGAGATTGCCGATCTGGCGGGGCGCGTATTCGTGACGATCGATGGCAATCCCGATCCCAACGCGCTGTCCCCGCAGCGAGTGCGTGCGACGATGAAGGATGGGCGGGTAATCGAACGGGTGGTGCCCGCCACGCTCGGCAGCCCGCAATCGCCGCTCTCTCCCGAGCAGACAGAGGCAAAGCGCGATCTGGCTCGCGCACTGGCGCCCGAAGCCGATCCGCGGCTGTTCGAATCTCCTCTTGCCTGGTTCACGGAGCCGCGATGACCTTCCCGACCTATTTCGAAGCCTTTGATGCAAAACAGATGCTCGCCGATTATCCCGTCGGCGATGCCTTTATCGCGCGCTATACAGCCATGAGCCGCGACGAATTGCGCGCCATCCAGGAAGTGCGCTTCGCCACACTGATGAAGCGCGGCTGGGAGATTCCCTTTTATCAACGGCTATGGGGCGAAAAGGGTATCGAGCCGGGCGATATTCGCAGCCTCGACGATATCACCAAGCTGCCCGTTTACGACAAGACCGATCTGATGGCCTCAGTCGCGGCGCACCCGCCCTATGGCGATTTCGGGGGGCGCGGCGGCGATCCGGTGATCTTCCACACCACGAGCGGCACCACCGGGCGCCCGCAACCCCTGCTGTTTGGGCCAAAGGGGCGCGAGATCACCAACCTGCTCGTCGGCCGGATGTATCGCTGGCAGGGTCTGTCGCCCGAGGACGTCGTGCAGTCGGTCTATGGCCACGGCATGATCAATGGCGGGCATTACATCCGCGAGGCCGTGACCCACTTCACCAACTCGCTGTTCCTGTCGGCAGGCACGGGAATCGAGACGCGCAGCGCAGCGCAAGTATCGCTGATGGCCGATTTCAAAGTGACGGTGCTGGTCGGCTTCGTCGATTATATCCGCAAGCTGGCCGATGTCGCGCGCGAGGCGGGGATGATCGACCAGATCAAGATCCGGATGATCTGCGGCCATCTCGGCACCGAAGACCGCGCCGCGACCGAAGCGGCCTGGGGCGGCGCGAAAGCGTTCGATTGGTACGGCGTTGGCGATACCGGATCGATTGCTGGCGAAGGGCCGGAACGCGACGGGCTTTATGTGTGGGAGGACGCGCAATTCCTCGAACTGCTCGATGTCGAGACCGGTGCGCCCGTCCCGCACGGTGAAACCGGCGACATGGTCGTCACTTGCCTGTTCAAGGACGATATCGCGCCGTGCATCCGCTTCAACACGCATGACATCACGCATGAACTGAGCGGCACCAATGCGACGGGCATGGCGTTCAAGCGGATCGCCGGTTTCAAGGGCCGAAGCGACAATATGGTCAAGCTGCGCGGCATCAACGTCTTTCCCCACGCAATCGGCGCGATCATCGAGAACCGTGCGGACTTGACCGGCGAATATGTCTGCCGGCTGGTGCGAGATCCAGTGACTCAGCGCGACGACATGCTGGTGATCCTCGAAAGCCGCGGCGGCAGCGACACAGCGGCTCTCGGCGCGCTGTTGCGGCAGGGGCTCGGCGTCGAGGTATCGATCGCGATTGAACCACCAGGGGGGACCGCAGACCTCACCCAGATCGACAGCCGCCAAAAGCCGATCCGGCTGATCGACGAGCGCGGACTGTGATCGCCGGATGATCGATTGGACCGATCTTGAAGCGCGTAACGCCCCCCTCAACGCCTTTGTCGATTGTGATCGCGGCGCGACGGCTGGCGAAGGACCGCTGGCGGGTGTGACGATCGGCATCAAATCCAACATCGCCGTCAAAGGCCTGCCCTGGACCGCGGGCATGGGCACGCGGCGCAGCGTGATCGCCGAGCGCGATGCCGCCGTCGTGGCGCAATTGCGCGCGGCGGGCGCGATCATCCTCGGCACGCTCAACATGCACGAGGCAGCGCTCGGCGCGACGAACGACAACGCATTCTACGGCCGCACGCACAATCCGCACCGGCATGACTACACGCCTGGTGGTTCCTCGGGCGGCAGCGGGGCTGCGGTGGCGGCAAGCTTGTGCGACGTAGCGCTGGGCACCGATACCCTTGGCTCGGTACGAATTCCGGCGGCCTATTGCGGCGTCTGGGGACTGAAGCCAACGCTCGGCGCGGTGAGCGACGACGGGCTGGTGCATCTGGGCACGGCCTATGACTGTATCGGCCCGCTCGCACGCGACCTCGACTTGCTGGCGCGGGCGTGGGCGGTGATGGCGCCGGGGCAATCGGAGACGCCGTTCGCCCGGCAATTGATGCTTCGGAATCTTGGCGACATCGTAATCGAATCAGCGGTCCGAAGGGGCTTTGAGCGGGTCATGGCCGCGATCGACTTGCCCAATGCCAGCTTCGCACTGCCCGATCCACTGCCTGCAATCCGCATGGCCGGCCTGATCGATTCGGTCCACGAACTGATCGGCGATCTCGGCGAGGCGCGGCATGGCGATGGCGTGTCCGACGAGCTGAAATTCGTGATGAGCGCGGTTGGCTCGCTCGCCCCGACGCCCGATGTGGTCACGCGCACACGCACCGCGCTGGTCGACGCGCTTGGCGATGACGGCGTGCTCGTGATGCCGACCGCACCGCAAGCAGCCTTCGCGCACGGCCAGCGCGCGCCCGTTACTCAGGCCGATTTCACCGCGATTGCCAGCGTTGCAGGCCTGCCCGCGCTGTCGATTCCGGCGGGCTTCGACGGCAACCGGCTCCCTGTCGGCGCGCAAATCGTCGGCCCGGCGGGCAGCGAGACGCGACTCATCGCGCTCGCCCGCCAGATCGAGGCCAACATCCAAGCCTACGCGCCACCCTCACGCTGACCCCAGGAGAAAACCAATGCGCATCATTGTGTTGTTCAATCTGAAGCCCGACACTGCGGTCGCCGACTATGAAGCATGGGCGCGCGGCACCGATATCCCCGGCGTCCGTTCGCTCAAATCGGTCAGCGATTTCCAGATCTATCGCACCACCGGCCTGCTTGGCGGCGATACGCCTGCCCCCTATTCGCATGCCGAGATCATCGACGTGGCTGATATGGACCTGTTCTGGCAGGAGGTCGTCCAGCCGGGCCCGCAAAAGGTCGCGGGCGAATTCCGCGCATTCCTCGCAGGGGAACCCTTGTTCATCACCACCGAGGCGCTGTGATGCGCTTTGCCGGCAAGACGATCGTGGTGACTGGATCGGGGCGCGAGAAGGGGCTCGGCCAAGCGATCCTGCAGCGCTTCGCCGATGAAGGCGCGAATTGCGTGGTGAGCGACCGCGAGATTGGCGATGAAGCACAGGCCGTGGCAAAGGAGTTGAGCGACCGGGGCGCCGCCGTTGCAACGATCGCCTGCGATGTTTCCGCGGCCGCGCAGTGCCAGGCGCTGGTGAAGAGCGCGGTCGGAGCGTTTGGCGGCATCGATATCTTCGTCAACAATGCCGGCATCGGCTTCATGATGAAGCCGTTCCTGGACGTCGAACCAGCGGACTGGGACAAGGTGATCGCGGTCAATCTGTCGGGCGCCTTTTACTGCACACAGGCGGCCGCCAAGGCGATGATCGCCGGCGGCCGCGGCGGGCGGATCATCAATATCGCCAGCCAGGCCGCCAAGACGGGGTTCCCGCATCTGCCGGCCTATGTGAGCTCGAAGCACGGCATGATTGGCCTGACCCGCGCCTCGGCGGTCGAACTCGGCGCGCACGGCATCACCGTCAACGCGGTTTGCCCCAATCATGTCACGACTGGCCTCGGCGCTGAACAAAACGCCTATTTCTCCAAACTGCTCGGCTTTGACAGCATCGACGCCTATTTGAAAAACATGGCCGCCAAGAACCCGATGGGCCGCCCCGGCCTCGCCAGTGACACCGCCGCCGCCTGCGCCTGGCTCGCCAGCGAAGATGCCGTTTACGTGACCGGCGAGGCAATCAATGTGAGCGGCGGCGAGGAAATGCATTAGCCAATGTTTGACCACGCCAAACCACCCGTCGCCCCGGGCTTGACCCGGGGTCCCGCTTCTGCCGCGACCGAGGATGAGCGGGACCCCGGGTCAAGCCCGGGGTGACGGTAAGGTAGGTGGGTTTGACCGCCAGCAGCGATGGGTCTCCCTCTCCCCTGCGAGTAGGGACAAGGGAAAAGGAACGATGGGGTGAAGGAAGAACGCATCGACTGGCCGAACGGCGCGAAGATCGCGCTGAGCATCGTCGTCAACGTCGAGGAAGGCAGCGAGATGAGCGTCGCGCGCGGCGACCGCGGGATGGAGCCCGTCGACGAGCTCGGCATCCATATCAAATCGCCGATCCGCAACTACGGCAATGAGAGCAACTATCTTTACGGCATCAAGGCAGGCGCGCCGCGGATCGTGAAGCTGTTGCGCGCCTACGATATCAACGCGAGCTGGACGGTTGCCGCGCTCAGCCTCGAAAACCACCCCGAGATCGCTGCCGCGATCCGCGATCTGGGGCACGAACCCGTCAGCCATGGCTATCGCTGGGTGCATCAATTCAAGATGGACGAAGCCGCCGAGCGTGATTTCATCGCCAAGGCCGTCAGCTCGATCGAGGCAAGCACCGGCACCCGCCCCCATGGCTGGCTCAGTCGCTATTTCCATACGGAGAATACCCGCCGACTGCTGATCGAGGCGGGCTTCGCCTATCATATGGACGATTATTCGGGCGACGTGCCCTATTGGGACCGCACCACCGTGCCCGGCAAGCCGATCGCCATCGTGCCCTACCAGCTCGACGATAACGACATGAAGATGTGGACCGACCCCGCCTATACGCCTGCCGCCTGGTTCGATTATGCGCGGCGCTGCTTCGATCAGCTGTACCGCGAGGGCGCCGAGGGCAACCCGAAGATGATGTCGCTTGGGCTCCATCTCCGCATCATTGGCCGGCCGGGGCGCATCTGGGCGTTCGAGGAGTTCTTGAAACACGTCCGCGCGCACGATGGCGTGTGGGTCGCCACACGACACGAAATCGCGCAGCATCTGGCGACGGTGGAGCCAGCGTGACGCTGCGCCTCGAAACCGACGGCGCCATCGCGCATCTGATCATCGATCGCGCGGCCAAGCGCAACGCGATCACCCAGGCGATGTGGGAGCAATTCCCCAGCCTGATCGCCGCCGCCATGGCCGATGAAGCGGTGCGCGTCCTGATCCTGCGTGCCGCCGGGCCGGGCGCCTTCTCGGCGGGTGCCGATATCGCCGAATTCAGCGTCGGCGCCCGCGACCCTGCGTGGCGCGCGGCCAACCAAGCCGCACTCGCAGGCGCCCAGATCGCGCTGACACGCGCGCCAAAGCCCGTCATCGCCCTTATCGAGGGCGATTGCATAGGTGGTGGCTGCGGCCTGGCGCTCGCCTGCGACCTGCGCGTCGCCACCGCCAACGCCCGCTTCGGCATTACGCCCGGCAAGCTGGGCCTCGTCTATTCGCTCCACGATACCAAGCTGCTCGTTGATGCCGTTGGCCCGTCCCAGGCCAAGCGGATTCTGTTCACCGCTGCCCTGATCGATTCGGTCGAAGCACAGCGTATCGGCCTGGTCGATCTGCTGGATGAAGACCCGATCGCGCTCGCCGAAACGATCGCTGCCAATTCGCCGCACACCGCGCGGCAAGCCAAGGCGATGGTGCGACGTATCCTGGACGGCCAGGCGCATGACGATGCCGAGACCAACGCGCTGTTCGCCGAGGCATTCACGCTGCCCGATTTCGAGGAAGGCGTTGGCGCCTTCCTCGCCAAGCGAAAGCCGGTGTTCAAATGAGCGACTTTGTCACCCATGGGCGGATCATCGGCGGATTGGCGACGGTGCCCGATCTTGAGGCGAGCCTCGCCGATTACCGCGATCGATTGGGGTTGAAGGTGATCGAGCACGGCCCCCTGCCCGACGATCTTGCTGCGAGCTGGGGGTGTCCCGCCAATGCCGGCGCGCGCTTTGCCAGACTCGCCCCGATCAGCGGCGCGCCGTGCAGCATGCGGCTGGTCGAACAGCCACTCGATCGCGATTTCGTGCCCACGCGGAGCTATGGCTGGGCGGCGTTCGAGATCACCGTGCAGGATGTATTCGGCTGGCCCGAAAAGCTTGACGGCAGCGGCTTCGACATCGTTGGCCCGCCGAAGGAAATTCCCGGCCTTCCCTATTTCGTCGCGATGCAGATGCTCGGACGCGGGCGCGAGATGATCTATCTGAACGAGGTCCGCGAAAATACGCCAACCTCCGATCTGCCCCCTGCGGCATCACCCGTCGATCATCTGTTCATCGTCATCCTCGCGAGCCCGGACCGCGCGGCGACGATGGCCTGGTATCACGACACGCTGGGGCTGGAGGAAGGCGGTAGCTACACAATCCCCTATTCGATGATCAACAAGGCGTTTGGCTTGCCCGACGGCCACCTGACCTCGCTGAGCATGGCGCAGAAAGGGCGGATGCCGATCGTCGAGATCGACGATTATCCGGACGTGGCAACCCCGCGCAGGCGGTCAGCCGGCTTGCTACCCCCGGGCAATGCGCTGGTGACGCTGGCGGTCGACACGCTCGATCTGCCTGGGCTCGATTTCATCACCCCGCCGGCGCTGCGCGACGGTCCCTTCTATGCGTTGCGCCGCGCCGCGACGGTGATCGGCCCGGCTGGCGAGTTACTGGAACTGGTGGAGATTGATCACCAGTAGCGACCGACTGACCGATCCCGTGACGAGGCCATTTTCATCACCATTGCGAGCGCAGCGAAGTTCATCGGTCGCGAGGCGCCTGGTCCTTCAGTCGTGCCGCCGCTGCCATGGTTCGCGCATCGCGATCCGGCGAAAGCGCTGCTACCCGTTTGCGATAAAGTGCCACCGCATCGGCCCCCGCGCGTTCGGGTGAGCCACTATCGAAGGGCGGCGCGGGATCATATTCGAGGCTTAGTTGCACCATCCGGGCATGCGCCTCACCCCGGATTCGCGCGGTCAGCGCCAGTGCGAAATCGATGCCCGCCGTCACGCCGCCGCCCGTTACGCGATTGCGATCGAAGACGTAGCGCGCTTGCTCGGGGATTGCGCCGAATGCAGCCAGATGCTCATGCTGCGCCCAGTGGCAGGTCGCACGATATCCCGTCAGCAATCCGGCGGCGGCGAGCAGGATCGATCCAGTGCACACACTCGTTACCCACTCGGCGCCGGCAGCGGTCTTGCGCAACCATGCCAGCGTCGCATCGTCCTCCATTGCCGCTGTCACGCCAAATCCGCCCGGCACGCACAGGATATCGGGCTGGGCGGCGGTGGCGAAGCTCGCGGTAGGATGAAGCGGGAAGCCGGCATCGGTCGGCACGGGACCCATCGTCTTGGCGACAAGATCGATCGTCATATTGCCGAGCCGCGACAGCACCTGTGCAGGACCGGTGAGATCGAGCTGGGTAACATCGGGAAACAGCAGAAACGCAACGCGGATCGGACTCAGTTCGGGCATATCGACCTCCAGCTATTCGAGGGATGCCCAGGCGATGCGGCTGCAAACCCCGCGCTCCCCGGTGGTGCTCCACCCGATCGCCAGTTACGCGGTTATGCCAATAGGTATCGCTGATTGGGGTCGTTTTCCAGCGTAAAGTCGGGCTGTCGTCCGGTCCCTTGATGGCACGGCAACACGAAACGTCTGCGTAACGGCTGCGTGCTTTTCAGATTCTTGCCATTATCATCCGCTAGGCCATGCGCCCACTTCCTCAATTCGCTGCCGGTTGCGCGATCATGCTTTCCGGATGTGCGCCTGTGCCCCGCATTGCCGTGCCACTAGCGGTGTTGTCGGTTGATTGGAGCCGCGATCCACATGATCAAGGCGAGCTGACCAACCGGTCGCTTGCCGACATGCTGGGGTCGTCCGCGCTCGCCGCGCTGATCGATCGGGCGATGATCGCCAGTCCCCCGCTGATCGCCGCCCGTGCACGGGTCGATCAGGCGGTGTCGCAGGTGCGTGTCGCGCGGTCGACAGGTCTGCCGCTGGTGTCGGCATCGGCGGGCGGCAGTGCTGCACGCGTTGGCGGGCGCAGTCCGTTCGATTTCACCAGCAGCTTTGCCGCCCTCGATGCGAGTATTTCGATCGACATTTCGGGCGGCATCCGCGCCGGACGTCGCGCCGCACGTGATCGCGTGAGTGCTGCCGATCTCGATGCGCAGGCGCTCGCGCTGGAAATCGGCGTGACGATTGCCCGGGTTTATGTCGATCGCGCGGCATTTCAGGCCAGGCTGAGGCTGATCGATCGCCAGATTGCCGCGACGACCCAGCTCCAGCACCGCATCGAGGCACGGCAGCGTGGCCACGCGCCGACGCCGATCGCGATCGGACTGCAATTGATCCGAGTCCAGAATCTGATCGCCGAGCGCAGCCGCCTCGATCAGGCGCTCGATCAGACCCGCACCGCGCTGGCCCTGCTGCTGGGTGAAGAGGCGCCGCGCTTTCGCGCAGTGCCAGCCGATCTTAACGCCTTCGATTACCGGACGACGACGGTACCAAGCCCCTCGCAGTTGCTGATCGAGCGTGCCGATATCGCTGCTGCCGAACGTCGTATCGCTGCCGCTGGGGGGGACGTGGCACAAGCGCGCGCGGCCTTTCTGCCCCGGCTGGACCTGTCGATCAGCCGATCGGCAGAGAATTTCCTGACAGCAGGGCCATTTGCCGGGATGAGCATTGGCGGCGCCTTGCTCGCCCCGATCTTTGGCCGTGGCAGACTGCGCGGCAATCTCGAATTTGCCACCGCAGGACAGCGCGAGGCGGTCGCCAACTATCGAACGGTGCTGCTATCGGCCTTTTCCGATACCGAAAATGCGCTGTCGGCAGTTCGTCACGCCCGAGAGCGCGCCGCACTTCTCGCCGATATCGAACAGCGGGCGCTGACGACGGCGTCGCTGGCGGAGCGTCGTTATTTGACCAGCGGGGGTGATTTCTGGGCGGTAATCAATGTCCAAGACCTGTCGATCGCGGCGCAGGACGCCCGGCTCGTCAGCCTTCAGGAACAGCTCGAAGCGAGCATCTCTCTCTACCGAGCGACACGGCGATCAGCGACGGCACCACGATTAGACGATAACCCGACAGACTGAACGTCGCCGGCGGCGCGGCGCACTGGCATTTGCGGCACCTGCGGTTAGGATGCCGTCGATGCATACCGAGCGGCCGTCGCGGTCGATCATGCGATAATGACTGCGGGGCTTGGCGGATTTTGAATTACTGGCTGCTCGCGGGAATCGGCGTCGTCATTCTGGGCTTTGCGCTCCGGCTCAATCCGCTGCTGGTGGTTGCGGCGGCGGCAGGGGCGACAGGGCTGGCTGCGGGGATGGCACCGCTTGCGATCATTGCGGCGTTCGGCAAATCCTTCAACGACAGCCGCTTCGTCACGATCATCTATATCCTGCTGCCCGTCGTCGGCTTGCTCGAACGGTACGGGCTGCAGCAGCGCGCGCGGACGGTGATCGGCGGCATCAAGGGCGCATCGGTCGGGCGGCTGCTGATCGCCTATATGCTGTTCCGCCAGATAACTTCGGCGCTGGGGCTCATCTCAATCGCAGGCCCTGCCCAGACCGTGCGGCCGCTGGTCGCGCCAATGGCAGAGGCAGCGGCCGAGCGTGATCATGGCGATATCGATAATGCCACCCGGCAAAAGGTAAAGGCGTTTGCCGCGGCGAGCGACACGATCGGGCTCCTGTTCGGCGAAGATCTGTTCGTCGCGATTGGATCGATCCTGCTGATCATTGGCTTTTTGAAGCAGAACGGCATCGAACTCGCGCCCTTCGAGCTTTCTGTCTGGGCGATCCCCAGCGCAATTGCGGCTTTCGCTGTCCACGGGCTACGCTTGCTGCTGCTCGACAGGGCATTGGCGAAGGCGCCGCGCCGATGATCGGTCTGCCCGCGCTCTATGGCCTTGCCGGGCTGATTTTTGTCGGCTTCGCGATGATGAACGCGCGCGATGCGAGCAACCAAAAGCGGCTGGGGAATGGCGCCTTTTGGGGCTTGATCGCGGTCAGCTTTCTGCTCGGCGACTGGCTCGGAGATATCGGCAATGGTTTTCTCGCGCTGGGGCTGGTCGTGCTGGCGGGGTTCCGGCTGCTCGGGCGCGGCAGCCAACCGACGACGACTACGCAGGAACGCAAAGAGAGCGCCGCGCTGCTTGGCAACCGCCTGTTTCTGCCAGCACTCATCGTGCCCGTCTGTGCGCTGCTTGGCACCGTGTTTCTGAAGGACAGCGGCCTGGTCGATCCCAAGCAGGTGACGTTGGTATCGCTCGGCGCGGGCGTGCTGATCGCGCTCGCGGTCTGCTATGCCTGGCTCAGGCCGCCGCTGCTCGCGCCGATCGACGAAGGTCGGCGGCTGATGGATTCGGTCGGCTGGGCAGCCGTTTTGCCACAGATGTTGGCCTCGCTCGGCGCCTTGTTCGCCTTGGCAGGGGTTGGGCAGGTGGTGGGGGCGCTGGCGGGCATGGCGATTCCACCAGGTAATCTGTTCGTCGCGGTATCGGTCTACGCGCTTGGCATGGCGATGTTCACGATGCTGATGGGCAACGCTTTTGCCGCCTTCCCGATCATGACGGCGGCGATTGGCTTGCCCATTCTCGTCGGCGGCTTTCACGGCGATCCAGCGATCATCTGTGCGATCGGGATGCTTGCCGGCTTTTGCGGCACGCTGATGACGCCGATGGCCGCCAATTTCAACATCGTGCCGGCTGCATTGCTCGAACTCGACGATCAGAATGCGGTGATCAAGGCGCAGATCGGCACGGCGGTGCCGATGCTCGTGATCAACCTGCTGCTCATCTATTTCCTGGGGTTCAAGCAATGATCGATTCAGCGATCGCCAGCCGCTTTGCCGAGATCGCGCTTGGCCATGTTACGCGCGAGTATCCCAACAAGCTTGATCACGCGATGATCAATCCTGCAGACGTGCAGGGCCCACGCGCGCTGCATCCGATCTTTTTCGGCAGCTATGATTGGCATAGCTGCGTCCATGGCTATTGGCTGCTGCTGCGGGTGCGGCGTGACTTTCCCGATATGGCGATCAACGCGCGGATCGAGGCGCTGGTCGCCGAAATGGTGACGGCGGCCAATGTCGAGGCCGAGCGCGCCTATCTCGATAGACCAAGTTCGGGCGGGTTCGAGCGGCCCTATGGTTGGGCATGGATGCTCGCGCTGCACGGCGAGGCGGCGCTGTCCGATCGGGGCGACTGGGCGGCATTGCTCGAACCACTTGCACGCGCCTTTGCCGAACGGTTCAAACAGCATCTGCCCAAGCTCACCTATCCAATCCGCGTGGGCGCGCATGCCAATACCGCCTTCGCCATGATCCTCGCGCGGCGATGGGCAGTTGCGCACGATATCGCGCTGCTCGACCTGATCGATGCTCGGGCGCGCGATTATTATGCCAATGACCGCGATTGCCAGGCCTGGGAGCCAGGCGGAGACGAGTTCCTGTCGTCTGCGCTGACCGAGGCCCATTGCATGGCGCGCATTCTGGGGCCCCAGGCATTCCGCGCCTGGTTTGCTGAATTCCTGCCGCGTTTTGCAGAAGGGCACCCCGCCAGCCTGTTCACGCCGGCGACCGTTTCCGATCGATCGGATGGCAAGATCGCCCATCTCGATGGCTGCAATCTGAGCCGTGCCTGGTGCCTGCGGGCAATCGCCGGCGCGCTGAACCCGGCAGAGGCGGCGGTCGCCCTCCGATCGGCCGAGCGTCATGCCGCTGCCTCGCTGAACCAGGTCGCCGGCGATTATATGGGCGAACATTGGCTGGCGACCTTCGCCCTGCTGGCTCTCCTGTCCGAATAAGATCCTCGATCAGCGCGACGCGCGATAATTTGTCCGGACATATTTGCATTTTTCCGCGAACGCGCTAGCCTTGGCAACATCGCACAAGCTGCATTGGGGGATAGCATGATCCGTTCGCTTCTGTTGGCCGTCAGCGTTGCCGCCATTTCACTCGCTGCGCCCGCCGCTGCCCGTCAGCTCGATCCCAATGTGCCCGCCGATGCGCTCGAGATCAGCAAGCGCACACAGTGCGGTGCAAAGGATGGCGAGCCAGCGGTATATCATTGGTCGGGCAAGGTTTATTCCAGGATTGAGGGCGAGCCAGACAAGCTGCTGTTCCTTGGCGAGGGGATGAATATCCGCCAGTGCGTCGCTGTCGACGATGCCAAGCGGGGCAAGGGCTATCGGCAGGTCAGTCGTGAAGTCATGCTGTTTCTCGATCCCAAAACGGGGGAGATTGCGCGCCAATGGGCAAATCCCTGGACCGGTGAAACGCTGCCCGTCGGCCATATCGCCAATGATCCTGTCAACGGCCGGCCGAGCTTTCCGATCGGCGCTGACGGCAAACCCTATACCGTGACGATCAATCGGATGGGTGCCTGGGCGCAGATGCCCGTCGAAGTGCCGCTATTCTACGAAAACCCCCTTGGCGGCGATTATCAGGATTATGTCGGCAACAAATATCACGCGATGGAAATCTTCGATTTCGCCGCGCGCGCTGACGAACTGCTCGATACCAAATACCCCACCGCCTATCCCTCGGTATCTTGGGTGCGGATTTCCGATTGGATGCCGTGGATGAAGATGCGCGGCCGCCACGGCAACATTGTCTTCAACGCGATGGGCGCCAAGCTGAAAAACTTCGATGAATTGCCCAAGCTGCTGAAGGATGAGATCGCCAAGAACTATCCGGCCTGGACGTCGCCCCCGCCCGGCGATGATGCGCGGCCCAACGATACGACCTGGACGGTGTTCAAGAAACAGATCGACTCCAGCCGCAAGGCAGCCGCCGGTAAATAAGGGCATTATTTCGGCGGCGCGAACAACGCCTCATCGATGGGGGCGTTGACCTTGGTCTGGGTCCAGAACACTTCGTTGGCCTTCACGCCGTCATAATAGAGCGTGACGTGCCGCGCCTGAAGCCAGCGCGGATTTTTGAGCGTGACGAAATCGTCATAGATGCGGACGTGCCAGCCCTTGGGCGTTGCAAAGCCCATCGTTCGGATCGCGTAGCTCCGCTGGTCAATGCCAAACAACGTGCTGCCCCCGCTCGGATCGGTGAGGCGGACCATGTAAAGCGCGTGGCCATCGATCCGGTCATCGGGCACGCGCTCAGCCTTGAAGCCGGCGTCGGCGGCGTGGCGGATGATGCCGAAGCCGAAGTTGTTCGCCCAATAAGCATCGGCCTCCGCCTTTGGGACCAGACCGCGCTCGTTCCATGTCGTGGCGCCATCATAGCCAATCGTGAACAGCGGCTTGCCCTTTGCGAGGGCGACGATCCGCACTTTGCCCTCGGCAGCGTGGGAGACTTCGCGACCCGGATCATAGACCCGCCACATCCGGTAATCGTCCGCGGTCGATCGTGGTGCGGCGCCTGAGGGACCGTAGAAGATCGCATTGCCGGATAGCGTGAGCGTCTTTGCCTTCGCCCAAGCCTCGCCACCTGCAGCCTCAGTTGCGCGCGCCAGGATCGTTCGTCCGTCGATCATCGCCTGCGCCGAAGCCGAGACCGGGACGGAAACGATCAGCGCAAGAGCGATGGTGCGCCTGATCATCTTGGCATCCTTTCTAAAAAAAGAGCTCCCGTCGGCCTTTGCCGAGGGGAGCTCAAGGCCATGGTATTCCAATCAATCAGAAGTTGAACGTCGCCTCTACGCCAAAGGTGCGGCCCTTGCGCAACGCAGTGAAAAAGGCCCGTGGCGCGCCGGTTTCGATCTGCGCCGGGCGGCCGTCAAAAGTGACCGTGGCTGCAGCGGGCAATCCGGTCGTCCCCGCGCCGTAGCGATAATCGAACCAGCGCGTGGCAAGTGGCGCTGAGCTCTCGTCGGTCAGGTTACGGACAAAGCCGGCAATGCTGAACTGGCCCGAACGGATGCCGATCCGGCTGTTGGCGACGAAAGCATCGCCAACGCTTGCCAGATTGTCGACCTGCACGAACTTGTGCGCTTCATAGCTGAAATTGGTGTTCGCCCAGAGCGACAAATTGCCCCGGAGCGGCACCGTGTAAGTAGCGTTGCCATTGACGGTGACGGGAGAGCCGAGCGGCAGCGTCTTGCCTGAGATGCTGCACAGCGGCGCTGCGGCAGCGGTTGGGTTGCGGGTATCGAAATTGGGTCGCAGCCCACCTGAGTTGAGGATGAACTGATCCGCATCACAGCCCGAGGTGAAGCGTGCATCCACGAACGAGAAGCCGAAGCCAAGGTTCAACCGATCGCTTGGCGCCGCCTGGACTTCGAGTTCAAAGCCGCTGGTGCGCGCATTGCCCTGGTTGGTGACGATCGACGTGATCGCCCCGGTCCCATTGGGGTTCGGGATCGCTGTCGTCAGCTGGACATCGGTCAATTGCGTCGTGAAGGCCGAGAACTGAACCCGAAGGCGATTGTCGATCAGCGAAAATTTCGTGCCGATTTCGAACCCTTCGGATTTTTCCGCCAGATAGTTGACGAAATTCTGCCCGGTCTGAGTGCTCGCCGTCACGCCGGCACCGCCATTGAAGCCGCTTGGTTTGCGGCCTTGAGCGTATATGCCGTACAACAAGAGGCCGCCGGGCGTGGTGTAGTTGATCGTGACGCGCGGCGTCGTGCCGGTGTCCTTGTTCTCTGGCAGACAATTGGCGGTGGTGAATGTGCCGAACACGTTGCTCGTGCCGGCATAGCCCGCGCAGAACAGCGGTGCCGACGCGAAATCAAGCGATTTGCGCGTTTCCTCGGCATAGCGGACTTCGCCGGTGATCGACAGGTTCTTGGTGATATCCCAGGTCAGCAGCCCGAAGACCGCCATGTTTTCCAGCTCGTTGCGGTTCGAACCGATTGCGCCGAGCGGATCACCGACGATTGGATTGGCGAAGGTGAGATCGCGCCCATCGGTTTTCTGCTTGAAATAATAGCCGCCAATCAGGCCGTGGACGGGATAGGTGGTTGGCGACGCGATCCGGATTTCCTGGCTGAAATCATAGCCGTCGTTGCGCGTGGTGTTGGCAAAGGCAGGTTCGGTGACCAGCGGATTGGGCGCAGTACCGCCGATCGCGGGATTGGTGTTGAAGTAGAAAAACGACTCGCTGTGATCGGAATCGGTACCGAACAGGTTATTGTTCGCTCGATATCCCGAAAGGCTCGAAAAGACGAAGCCAGAGCCAAGAATATCCCAGTCGACGATCGCCGTGCCGTAATATTGATCGTTCTGGATGCCGTCAAAAGCGGTGCCGTCATAAACACCGCTGATCGTCGGCGTACGAAAATTTGGCGGCTGGCCGGTAAAGCCAGGGATCGTCACCGCGATTGGATCGGTATTCAGGCGGATATTGTTCGGCTGCGGCTTGATGGTGCCGCAGAAATACTGGTTCGTATTCGTCGACGTGCCAAGCGTTGCCGGGATGTAGGGCAGCGCACTGGAAACGGTCCGATAGCGCGCAGAACGGAAGCCGGGTGCGCAATTATTGTCGGCCGCCCCTTGCAGGAACAGCGCCAATGGTCCGTCGCGGTTCTGCTGATATTGGCCGCGCAGCCGGATCTTGAGGTCGTCGCTCGGGGTGAAGTTGAGCAGCGCATAGAACGAGTCGGTGCGCTCATTACCCACCTTTCGGCCCGTCAGCTGGTTGGTATATTGACCGCCATATTCATAATGACGCCCGCCAACGCGAAATCCGAGCAGACCGGGAATGATCTGTCCGGAAATAGACGCCGACACCGTGTATTCCTTATACTCGGCAACCGAAGCACGGCCCGATACCGTGAGATGCTCGGTCGGGTCCTTGGTGATGAAGTTGATCGCGCCAGCATAGGTATTGCGACCGTAGAGCGCCGATTGCGGCCCCTTGATCACTTCGACGCGCTGCAGCGATTCGGGATCGAAGCCCTGGATGTCGCCCTGATAGTAAATGCCATCGACGAAATAGGCAGCGCCCGATTCGACGCCGAACTGGACGTTGGCGAGCACGTTGGAGGCGCCGCGGACTACCGGGCGATCAGAGGAGCGACCGAACGCCTGGCTGAAGCTGATACCCGTCGCCTGCTTGGCGAAATCATCGATGCTGTTCAGGCCGAGTGTCCGGATTTTCGCATCCGACAGCACCGACACTGACACTGGCGCCTTTTCGATGCTTTCTTGAATTTTGCGCGCGGTGACGATGATGTCTTCAAGGCCAGACTGGCCTGCCGGCATCTCCTCGACGGCCGGCGCTGCCGATGTCGTAGCCGGCGCCTGCTGCGCCGATGCAGCACCCGGCATCATCGCAACGGAGCCCAAGGCCGTTGCCGCCATCAGCGCAATTCGAGTTACCCCCCGCATCGACTATCTCCCCCGAGTTTAAATCCCTTGTCATGTAGACTTTCATTCCGGCATAAACTTGTCCAGACAAATCTTGTCCTGGAGAGTGTAAGCGAATGGAGTGTTGCCGAACTGTTACACTCCACTCCCGGGCAATGCGTTGGCGCGAGGGGAATGACGATGCAGGATCGACACCCGCCTTTTAACGGCGTCCAGTGGCCGGCGAATGGCTTGGTTCGAGCCAAGGGGAGGCCTCCCCAATGAGCACGGCGCTATTCAACGCCTATGCCGCTGCCTAGAGCACGGGCCGGGCAGAGGCGATTACCGACTTTTGGGATCGTTCAGCATTTCGCTTTTACAAGGCAGAAGAGGTGGCCGATATCTTCACCACCTGGGAAGAAGTCGAGCGGTACTGGCACGGCAATGAGGCGATGCATGAAACCGTGCGGCTAGGTTTTTCCGATATCATGCCCGTCCCGCTGGATGGCCGGTTCAGCCTGCTGATCGCGCGGATGCGCTGGGATATCCGTTTTGCAACCAGCGCGCCTGCCGCCGTTGCCGGGCGAGCGATGGGCGGTGACAATCATGTGGTTGCGTTGATCGCGGGCGATAGTTTTGCTGGCTGGTGCGAGGCGCCTGATGCCGCGATCAGCTATATCCGGCGGCTGTATGAGGATTCCGCACGGCTTTAAACTTTGGCGCTTGCGTCGTTCCGGCGGTTAGGTAGCTTGTCCGGACAAATTGGGAGCCCGATCGATGCCCGCCTACATGATCGTGACCGCCAAGATCGCCGATCGCGAGGCATTTATCGGCGGCTATGGCCAGGCGGCGGCCAAGCTCGTCGCTCAATTCGGCGGCAGATATGTGCTGCGCGGGCCCGGCGTGTCCTTGCTGGAGGGCGATTTCGGCGAGGGCGCATCAATGGTGATTTCCGAATGGCCCGATCGTGCGGCTGCCGAGGCATTCTGGAACTCGCCCGATTATGCCGAGGTGAAAAAACTGCGCGCAGGCATCGCCGATTGCCAGGTGCTGCTGATCGAGGCACCGACGATCAATGGCTGATTACGCGCCCGATCTGATCAAGCGGACGACGCTGATCGTGCGTGACATCGAGGCGGCAGCGCCTTGGTATGAGCAGGTTTTCGGCATGACGCGGGTAATGGATACCCCCTTCACGCTTTCTGGAACGCAGCTCGCGGCGGGAGCCAAGGGCGACAAGACCCGGCTGGTCATCCTGAAATGCGCCGATGATCTGGTTGGCATGATCGGCTTGCTTCAATGGGTCGACCCGGCGATGCCAGCACCAGCCGAATTGCCGACGCGGATCGCCTTTGGTACGCCGATCTTCGTCGTGGCGGCAACCGACTGCCGCGCGACGACTGACCGCGCGCGCGATGCTGGCAGCCGCATCCACAGCGAACCGCGCGACTGGACGGTGACGGGATTCGACGGCACGGAGCAGGCGATGGTCGGCGCAAGCTTCTTCGATCTCGACGGCTATTTCTTTGAAGTGAACGAGCGCGTGGCTTGAGCGGCGTGCGGTTCCAGCGGGGCAACCACGTCGTCGCCGATCTTGATCGGGCACTCTGCTTTTATCAGGGCGTGCTGGGCTTCGACGTGACATTCACGCTGCCGCACAACCCGGAAAGCTATTCCTTTCCCGTCTTCGATATCCCGCCCGAGGCCAGGATGCGCTTTTGCGTGCTGTCGACGCAGACGCAGGAACGCGTGATGGCATTGACCGAGATCGCCGCGGTTGCTCTCGCCCCGGTGCCACACCCTCGCCGATCGGCGATCGTGTTGGAAATAGAGGATCCCGATGCAGTCATGGCGGGTGCCCGCGCGCTCGGCCTCAGGGTTTATGACGAGGAAGTGCTGAAGACCAAGGACGGGCGCGTTGGCCGGGAGATCGGCATCGTCGATTTCGATGACAATCTGGTGGTGATCTACAAGATCACTGGCGCCGCATGAACGAGGCAATGGAGGCCCCCTATCCAGCGTCGCGCACCGCCTGGACGATGGTGTTGCTGCTGACGCTTGCCTACGTCTTCTCGTTTGTCGATCGCTATATCCTTGGCCTGCTGATTGAGCCGATCAAGGCCGATTTGCATTTTTCCGATGAGAAGATCGGCTATCTGCTGGGCCCTGCCTTCGCGCTTTTCTATGCGACGATCGGTGTGCCGCTCGGCTGGCTTGCGGATCGGGCGCGACGGACGTGGATCGTCGCGGCAGGCATCACCCTTTGGAGCCTTGCGACCGCGGCTTCGGGGATGGCGCGCGGCTTTGGCGGGCTGTTCGTCGCGCGGATGAGCGTTGGCGTTGGCGAGGCGACGCTCAGCCCTTCTGCGATGTCGATGATCAGCGACAGTTTTCCGCCCGAAAAGCGCGGAGCGCCGATCGGCGTCTATTCGGCAGCGTTGTCGCTTGGCGCGGGCGTCGCTTCGCTCATCGGGGCGGCAGTGCTCGGTTGGGCAAAAGTATCGAGCGGCATGACGCTGCCATTGCTCGGCGCAGTGAAGCCTTGGCAATTTGCCTTCCTCGCGGTTGGCCTGCCGGGATTGTTGATCGCCATCGCTTTCCTGTTTCTACCGGAGCCGCTGCGTCGGCGTGGGCCCGGCAATGCCCAGGCAGCGGGCTTTGGCGCTACGATCGGGTTCGTCGGCCGGCAGATCGGCGCGTTCGGGGGCATGACGCTGCTGGTCGCCGTCATGACGATCATTGCCTATTCGCAAGGCTTCAACCCCGCTGCCTTTGCCCGCACCTATGGCTGGGAGGCCAAGGATTATGCGCTTGTGAATGGCCTGATCATCCTCGTCGTTGGGCCAGCAACGGTCTATTCGACTGGCGCGATCGTCGATCGCTGGCGCAAGAACGGCACCCGCGACGCGGCGTTCCGGATGCTGAGCTATGGCTTTGTCGCGATGCTACCGCTCAGCGCCGTCCCATTGTTCATGCCCACCCCTACCCTCGCCTTTGTGATGCTTGCGCTAAGCTCGGCTTCAATCGGCACGGTAACCGCAGCCGGGATCATCGCGCTGCTCGACATCACGCCAGGCGCCTCGCGTGCGACGATCGTGTCGCTTTACTACATGCTGATCAGCATCGCCGGGCTGGGCCTTGGACCGACAACGGTGGGCGTGCTTTCCACGCGCGTTTTCGGCGAGGCCAATCTGCGGGCTGCGGTGGGATCGGTGCCGCTGATCTATGGCCTGGTCCCGTTGCTGTTGCTGCCGCTCATCGCGCGCACTTATCGGGCGCAGCTGGCGCGGACGACGTGAAGCATTTCACGATCATATGCTGGGATGCCCATGGTTCGGCGCCGATCCGCGCGTCTGCTCGCGACGCGCACTTCGCCCGCACTGAGGCAATCATCGACCGTCTGGCCATCGCCGGCCCGCTGAAAGACGCAAGCGGCGCGTTTACTGGATCGCTGGTAATTGTTACCGCCGAGGACGAGGCTGGCGCGCGTGCAATTCTGGAAGGTGACCCCTATTTTGCGGCAGGCGTATGGGCCCGCTTTGAAATCAGCGAGTTCGTGCCTGCTGCCGGCGGCTGGATCGGTGGCAAGATCTGGTAAGGATGTAAAAGATGGCACGCGCTGCAATCATCAGAAGCACGGGCGGCCCAGAGGTGATCGAGTGGACCGATATCGACCTGCCGCCACCGGGCGCAGGCGAAGTGCGATTTGAAACCCGGGCGGCGGGCCTCAATTTCATCGACACCTATCACCGGCGGGGCATCTACCCGATCGATCTACCCAGCGGCCTGGGTATGGAGGGCGCGGGTGAGATTTCCGCAATTGGCGAGGGGGTGACAACGCTTGCTGTTGGAGACCGCGTCGCAACCTTTGGCCCTCAACGGGGCGCCTATGCGACTGCGCGCAACCTGCCCGCAACGTCGCTGTTCAGGCTGCCCGATTCGATCGATTTCGAGACAGCGGCAGCCGCGCTGTTGAAGGGCTGCACCGCCGAATTCCTCGCTGAGCGTGTCGCACACGTGATGCCGGGGGATTGGGTGCTGGTGCATGCCGCCGCCGGTGGCGTCGGGCTGATCCTGGTGCAGTGGCTGAAGGCAATCGGCGCCAGGGTGATCGGCACGGTCGGCAGTGAGGACAAGGCGGCGCTGGCGCGCAGCGCCGGGGCTGACGAGGTCATCCTGTATCGCCACGAAGACATTGCCAAGCGGGTGCGCGATATCACCAGCGGCGCGGGCGTACGGGTGGCGTATGACGGGATCGGTCAGGCGACCTGGAACGCTTCGCTCGATTCAACCGGCCGGCGCGGGATCATCGTCAGCTATGGCAATGCCGATGCGCCCGTGACGGGGGTCGCGCTCGGCATCCTCGCGACCAAGGGCTCGCTCTACAATACCCGGCCGACGCTGTTCGATTATTACACCACGCCCGAAGAGCGAGCAGCGGGCGCCGCACGGCTTTGGGAGATGATCGCGGGCGGCAAGGTGAAGGTGACGATTGGGCAGCGCTATCAGCTTGAAGATGCCGCGCAGGCGCACCGTGACCTCGAAGGCCGCCATACCCATGGATCGACGTTGCTGGTGCCCTGAGGCACGTCGAAAGCAACGCGTCGACCCAGCTTGGCACCCGCGATCAGCCGCGCGACTTCATGCCTTGCACGCGGTGCCAGACATAATAGCCCGCAGCACCAAGCAACAGCACTGCGATGAGCGCATCGGCACTGTGAAAAGCGGCCTTCAGCCACGGGCTGCTGTTCCACTGCTCGCCCAGCTTCATTCCCACCCAGGCAAGCCCGAAGCACCACGGCCAGGAGCCAACGAAAGTGTAGATATGGAATGGCAGCACGGGCATCCGCGCCATACCAGCGGGAAAGGCGATGAAAGAGCGGATGACTGGCAGCAGCCGCCCGATCAGCACCGCCGAATTGCCGAACCGAGCGAAAAAACGATCGGCGGCGTCAAGTTCACCCGGCCCGATCAGCAGATAGCGACCCCAGCGCTCGATCGCCGGGCGCCCGCCCCGCTTGCCGAGCTCATAGGCCGGGATCGAGCCCAGATTGCATCCGATCGCTCCCGCCGTTGCCGCCAGATACAGGTTGAACAGCCCGGTTGAGACCAGATAACCCGCAAAAGGCATGATGATTTCCGAAGGCAGGGGAATGCATGCCGATTCGATTGCCATCAGCAGCGCGATGCCAAGATAGCCGCCGGATGAAATCACCCAGATGGTGAAGCCGGCCAATACCCCAAGAATTTGCTCGATCATGGTACCGCGATTGCGCGAAGCGGCTGCAGAATGGAAGCGCTTTGTTGCAGTGCCGCAGGCTGTTTTGGCCGGGCACCACCATCATTCGCGCTCGTCGCTGCCTGGCGGCGATGCCTCGGCGCGCGCAATTTCGCGTGGCTTGCGCGCTTCAAAAATCTCCGCGAGCCGCGCTGTCTCCTTCGCCGAAAGATCCTTGGCGGCAGAGGGAAACATCTCCTCCTCTTCTTCATCGATATGATGTTCATAACGATCGCGCATGGCCTTGAAGCGCGTCAGCCACGCACCCGATGCCATATCGATCTCGCTCAGCTCGCCCAGAAAATCGTCGATTTCCTTGTGCTCCGAAACCGAATGACGGGCATCATCGCGAAGATCGGGCTTCGCCAGCATGGTCGCATAGAGCGATTCCTCCTCGGCCGCTGCATGTGCCGAAACTTCGATCTTGAACGCATCGAACAAGGCGCGGCGCTCGCCACTGTCACCGCTGGTCTCGCCGATCTGGCGCAGCAAGGTGCGGTGCTTGTCGTGATCGGCCTTCAGGTCGGCGAAAATCTGCGCAGTCGTCATCATGAGTCTCCGATTGTCGACTGTCTCAACCAGCGATCTCACGCAAAGTTGCCGACGCTCTCTCCAAATCCTCTCGAAGCTGATCGGCGCCGACGAGCGCAGAGCAAACCATCTGCGCTGTCTGGTGATTGGCAAGCGACGCGCTCACCTGATCAACCGAACAGGAACTGGCCAAGCATCCGGTTGAAGGGAAAGGTGAAGAACCCAGCGATGAGAAGCGCGCCCGTCACCATCCCGCGCACCGATCGCCGATGCACGGCGAGGCGGTGGTGCCGCGCGGACCACCAGATCAGCGGCACTTGAAACAACGTCCATGCCGACAAGATGTGGATGATGCTGAAATTGCCGTGATTGGCGTTGCGGATTCCCAGCGAGATGAGCGCAGTGGCCAGCATCGCTGCGACCCAGATCGTGCCCAGCGCCCGGTGCGGACGATCACCGCGGCGGCGCAACAGCATGATCGGGGTCAGCGCCAGCGCGATCATCATCGATCCCAGATGCAGCCACACGAGCACCGGCACCTGGCCCCAATGACGATTACCACGCAGCAGGGCAGCAATGACGAAGGCGAGCAGGATTGCCGCTGCAATCGCCAGCACCCGCTCAAATCGGTCTGGCGCCAGCGAAGGCGGGGCCTTGCCGGCGCGTGTCGCGATCGTCGCCATCATCATCCCCCCGGATCAGCGTAGCTGGCGCGCGATCAGCGTTGCGGCTGATCCGCCCGTTCTGCAGCCCTCTTCGCCTTGCGTTCGCGCAGCGACTGTTGGAACAATTGGTTCTGACATCCCGATGCGCCGCCGATCCCGGCCGCGCTGCAGCTTCCAGTCCCGGTCTGGCCGACATCCTGCACCGACTGTTGCCGCACCGCCCAGCTTTCATATTCGGGCTTGATCGTGCCCTGGCGAAGTTCCTTGGGGATGCGGAACTGCTCGGCCGCCGGGCGACGCTGACAGACGACGATTTCGTTACCGTCGGTATCGGTCGGGCATTTGTCCTTGTCGCCATATAGGATGATCACGCCGCCGACGGGCGCATCCTGCGCAAACGCAGGCGCACCTACCGCCACCGTTGCAGCCAAGGCCGCCCAAATTGCCAGCTTCGCCATCACATCATCTCCCTACAGCAGTTCCAAGGCAGGCGACATCACCTGCCAGCTCGAACCGCGACAATACAAATCCGGCACTCAAACCGATACGCGCCGGCGCGTGCATCGGTTTCATATCCGTTTTGCCGTTGCGATGGCGATGCGGCAGCCCAGGCGAATGGCACCGCTCAACAAAGGATAGCCAGGCGCGCGCTCAGCGCCCGATGCAAGAGCGGTATCACGGTGTTCCAGTTCATCGGCCTGAAAATCGGCGATTGCAGCTGAAAGCTCGGGATCGCTATTGCCAAGCTGCACCAGCTGTTCCGAATAATGTTTGTCGATCTCGGTTTCCACCGCCGCCGTGCATGCCATTGCTGCTTCCGGACCGATTGCCGCAGTTACGGCACCTAATGCAAAACCGGCCACATCCCAGATCGGCTGGAGCAATGTCGGTCGCACCCGGCGGGTGGCCATCATCTTGTCGAAAAAGGCACGATGCCGTTCTTCCTGCGCCGCCATTCCGGCAATCGCGCGCGCCGCCGCGCCGCGATCACCCATCACTGCCAGCTGGCCGGCATAAATGCGCGTCGCCCCAAATTCGCCAGCCTGATCGACGCGGATCATCGCATCGGTCCGGCGCTTCGCATCTCCCGGCTTCCAATCGCTCATCAGCGGCCCTTTCGCAGCAACATCAGCATTATGGCCGAGCCGCCGGCAATCGAGAAGAGGGCATTAAAGCCAGCTAGCGAAATCCCGCCGAGCGTCCATTGCGGCGCATCACACCGCACCAGCGGCGCCGCCATCACACGCGCAAGCATGTCAGTCGCGCTGCCACCAGCGCCAGTGATGGTACTGCTGCAGGCCGTGATCCCCTGCCACCAATGATATTCGACGCCGGCATGGAACACGCCGATCGCGCCGCTCGTCAGGATTGCCAACGCCGCCAGGGCGACCAGCACCCGACGCGCATCTGCGCCGGGAACGACAAAGGAGAGCGCTGCCAGGGCGATCGCGGCATAATGCGGCCAGCGCTGCCAATAGCACATCTCGCATGGGTAAAGCCCGCCCAGGAACTGCGATCCAATCGCGCCCGCCATCAGCGCAAGCGGCACCAAAAGGGCGATCAGCCGTGCAGCCCGGAAATCCCCCAATGCCACTGAATCAATTGGGCTTTGGCGCAGGCGGCGCAGCAAGATCAGGTGCCGCAGGACCAGGCGTACCAAGCTTTGCGATCGCGGCGACCTGGGTCGGCCCGCCAAGCCGCGCGATCGTTTGCAGCGCATAATAAAGCTGGAAATCGTCGATCTTGCGCTTCTTCAGATCATCGATTGAAGCCGCGAAACGCGTATCGGGCTTCGTATCTTCCTCAAGCACCGAATTATCGACCTTCGCCTCGTTGATCAAATGACGGCGCAGATCGTCCTCCCGAAAGGTTGGACGAGTCTTGTAATCCGCATCGCTCAGCTGCGGCACCAGAACATCGGGATCGATCCCGCCTTCCTGCACCGATCGCCCCGAAGGCGTGTAATAGCGCGCCGTCGTCAGCCGTACTTCGGTTTTGGCACCGATCTTCAACAACGACTGGACCGATCCCTTGCCGAAGCTGCGCTCGCCTAGGACGAGGCCACGGTGATGATCCTGCAGCGCGCCGGCGACGATCTCCGATGCGGAAGCGGTGCCGGAATTGACGAGGACAACGATCGGCAGGCCATTGGCGAAATCGCCGGGCTTGGCAAAGTAGCTCTCGATATCGGTTTTCTCCCGGCCACGCTGCGAGACGATCTCGCCGTGATCGAGGAAGGTATCCGATACCTCGATCGCTTCGTTGAGCAAGCCACCGCCATTGTCTCGAAGATCGACGACATAGCCGAGCGGATCATGCCCCAGTTTCTTGCGGATCTGCGCGATCGCGTCGCGCGTGTAGGCGCCGGTGCGATCGGAGAACGTGTTGATGTTGATGATGCCGATATCGCCCTTCACGTCCCACTTCACAGGTTTCTGGACGATGATTTCGCGAATCAGCGATACCTCGATCGGCTTGTCGCGGCCCTTGCGCACCAGCGTGATCGTGATCCGGGTGCCGGGTTTGCCGCGCATCTCCGAAATCGCCTCGTCGAGCGTCAGGCCGTAAAGCAGCTTGCCGTTCAGGCGGGTGATATAGTCGCCCGATTTCACGCCGGCACGAAATGCCGGCGTATCTTCCTGCGGGGCAATCACCTTCACCGCGCCGTCTTCCATCGTCACCGACAGGCCAAGGCCGCCATAGCTGCCTTCGGTCTGGATGCGCAGATTGTCGTAATCAACGCCGTCGGCAAATGAGCTATGCGGATCGAGCGCTGCCAGCATCCCGTCGATTGCGCCTTTGACCAGCACCTTGTTATCGACCTTGTCGACATAGTTCGCTTTGATCAGATTATACACGTCCATGAACTGATCGAGCTCACGATAGGTGTCGGTATCGACCTGTGCCATCGCGCCGGTCGTAACGGGCACGAGCGCGAGCGCGACGACGATCGCAGTGGCCTGGAGCAGCGCGGAACGGGACATGGACGCAAAACTTTCGAAAGATCATGGGCGGCGGATGAGCGTGCCCGCAGCAGTGTAACGAGGATCAGTGCCCAATCAAAGCGCTGAACAGATGAACAGATGCTGGACGCGATCAGCCGAGCAACCGCGTCATGTCTACGGGCCGGTCGCGCCGCCTGAGTTCGATCGTGACGCGCGGGGCATCGCCTTCATTCGCCCGACCGATCGGCGCGCCCTGCTCCACGCGCTCGCCCGTCGCCACCGATGTCGAGGCGAGATTGGCGATCAGCGAAGTCCAGCCCCCGCCGTGATCGATGATCACGACGGTGCCATAAGCGCGAAACGTCCGCGCGAACACGATCCGGCCTTTGGCAGGTGCGATCACCTGAGCCCCCGGCTGGGGCGCAATCGTCAGCCCGCGCGAACGAACGCCCGCCTCGGAGATTTCGCCCAGCCCAGTCACGACCTTGCCGGCAACGGGCAGGCGATAGGGCGGCGCACTGATCGACCAGCCAAGCGTATCGACGGGCGAGGCGACTTCGCCCGGCCGGGGCGGGCGCGGCAACGGCCCGGGTAGCGATTCCAGATCGGCGCGGGTGGTTGCCTGATCGCCAAGCTGATCCATCAGATCGACGATATCGCGCGCGCGCTCGCCAAGCGCGATCGCCCGATCCGATTCGAACAGCGCATCACGGCCCAAAGCGCGCGATTTGAGCCGATGTTCGGCTTCGAGCCGGGTCAACGCCAGGCGTTCGGTCTCGAGTCGGCCCCGGCTGTCGCCAAGGGCACGCACCGCCAGCGCCGATGCTGCCTGCAGTCGCCGAGTCCGTGCAAGCGCCGCACGCACGCTGGTCGTCCGGGCGTTTACCTGCGGGATAACCGTGCCCAACACCGCCCGCACATGCACCAGATCGTCGACCGAGCCCGGCTGCACCAGACTGACGATCATCGGCCGGCGGGCGAGCGATTGCAGTGCGGCGAGCAGCCGAACGATCGGCGCCTGCTTTTCGGCAAGCGTCGCGCGCTGGCGATCGAGCAACTGTCGCACGATCGCAATCCGCGCCTGTGCCGCGGCGATATCAGCCTCTGCTCGCTGGATACGGGCAGCGACCGCGGCTTCCTGCGCCCGTGCCTGCCGCGCCTCGTCGCGCTCACCCGCTGCAGCGCGTTCAAGTGCATCGGCACGCTTTTGGGCAGCGGCCGATTGCACCTTCGCCTCGCGGAGGCGATCGCGGTCGTCCGAACCGCCTGACGGTAGCTGCGCAGCGACGGTCCCCGCCATCGCCAGGCACGCCGCGAGAGGGGCGATCAAGAAGGCCGATCGCTTCATCCTGCCTATCCTTCGCGGTGATAGGGGTGGTTGGCAAGGATACTGGTGGCGCGCCACAATTGTTCGGCAAGCATCGCGCGGGCAAGCAGATGCGGCCAAGTCGCCCGCCCGAACGAGAGCAGCAGATCGGCATCGGCGCGATCAGCCTCGCCAAAGCCATCGGCTGCACCAATCATGAAACGCGCTTCACGAACGCCGTCATCGCGCCAACGCTCCAGCCGCTCGGCAAAGGTCTTCGATGGAAGCATCTCACCGGTTTCATCGAGCAGCACCAGCTTCGTCTGCGGCTCGCGCAGCGGCACGCGTCCGCCGTTATCGGGCAGTTCGGTGATCCGCACCGGCCAGCCGAGCCGCTTCACATAGCGATCGACCAGTTCGGCCTCGGGCCCGCGCCCGATGCGCCCGCGCGCGACAATGTGGAGCAGCAACGCGGATCAGTCGTCTGGCGTCGGATCCGGCTCCGCAACGGCCACTGCCACCGGTGCGTCACCAAATGCCCACATCCGCTCCAGATTATAAAAGCTGCGCACTTCGGGGCGAAACAGATGGATGATCACGTCGCCCGCATCGATCAGCACCCAGTCCGCCGTCGGCAACCCCTCGACGCGCGCGCTGCGGCCCGTTTCGGCCTTGATCTTCTCGGTGAGCTTCGACGCCATCGACGCGACCTGCCGGGTCGAACGACCGCTGGCGATCACCATGTGATCGGCAATGCTGCTCTTGCCCGCGAGCGGGATCGAGATGGCGTCGACCGCCTGATCATCGTCGAGCGATGCCAGAACGAGACGATGCAGCGCCTCGACACCGTCAGTGTCGGACGAGCGATAGCTTTGTGGGGATGAGGCCAAGATAACTCCTAGGTTGAAGGCGCGTCGGTAGCGCCGCCGGGTGCGGTTGAAGGGGCGTCAGTGTCAGTATCGGAGCCCAAAAAACGGGCCTGCCAGGCGGGATCGGCCTTTCGGAGCCGGGTCGCGGACGTCTCATCAGGGCGAAAGCGCAACAGCACGAGTGCCGGCAATCTCCACCTCGTCCAGCCTTGAGCCTGATATGCGGGATGGACAAAGCGCCGCAACCAACCCATCGCGGGGGCCGCGCGGGCAGAACCTTCATATCCCGGACGCGCGATGACTGCAATCGGAACCTGCTTGGCGATCCGCCGCCAGCCGCGCCATTGATCGAATTGGGCAAGATTATCGCTGCCCATCAGCCAGACGAAGCGTTTCTTGGGGTATAATTTGGTCAGCTTGTCGATCGTATCGACCGTAAACCGGGTGCCCAGCCGTTGCTCGATCGCGCTTACCCGGATCGGCGCGTGGCGCGCCATTTGCAGGGCAGAGGCATAGCGTGCGGCAAAGGGCGCCATGTCGCTCGCCGTCTCTTTCAGCGGATTGCCCGGCGACACCAGCCACCACACCTCGTCGAGATCGAGCGCGGCAAAAGCGGCCATGCTGATCGATCGGTGCCCGGCATGCGCGGGATTGAACGAGCCGCCAAGGATGCCGATGCGCGTGGCTGTCGCGCCTCTCAACCGCGCACCTGCCCCGTGCCGCGAGCAACCCATTTATACGTGGTCAATCCCTCGAGCGCGACCGGCCCGCGTGCGTGCAGCCGACCCGTTGCGATGCCGATTTCGCCGCCCAGGCCGAATTCGCCGCCGTCAGCAAATTGAGTGGAGGCATTCCATAGCACGATGGCGCTGTCGACCTCGGCGAGGAACCGTTCTGCTACGCCCGCATCGGCGGCAACGATGGCATCGGTATGATGCGATCCGTGGCGCGCGATATGCGCCATTGCGCCGTCGACGCCGTCGACGATCGCAACCGAGGCGACCGCATCGAGATATTCGGTATCCCAATCGGCGTCATTGGCTGCCAAGACACCGCCATCGAGGATTTGCGCAGAACCATCTCCGCGGACCTCGCACCCCGCCTGACGCAGCGCCGCAATCAGCGCGCCGCCGCCGGCAAAACGCCGATCGATCAGCAGCGTTTCCATCGCGCCGCACACGCCTGTCCGCCGCAGCTTTGCATCGATCACGATCGCCTGCGCCATCGCCGGATCAGCCGAGCCATCGACATAGACATGGTTGATCCCGTCGAGATGCGCGAGCACGGGCACCCGCGCCTCCGCCTGCACACGCGCGACGAGGCTCTTGCCCCCGCGCGGCACGATCATGTCGATGCTCCCCTCCGCTGTCAGCATCGCGCCGACCAACGCGCGATCGGTATCGGCAACGAGCATCACGGTTTCGGGCGACACGCCGGCCGCACCGAGACCAGTGACGAAGGCAGTATGGATTGCCCGATTGCTCTCCCGCGCTTCCGATCCGCCGCGCAGGATGACCGCGTTGCCAGACATGACGCACAGCGCCGCTGCATCGGCGGTCACATTGGGGCGGCTTTCATAAATGATCCCGATCACCCCGATCGGCACGCGCACGCGGGCAAGCGCGATGCCGCTGGGCGCCGTGCGCTGATCGATCACGGCGCCGACTGGATCGGCCAGGCGCGCAATCGTCGCTACGGCTGCCGCCATCGCCTCGATCCTGCCTGCGTCCAGCCGTAGCCGATCCAGCATCGCCGGCGACAATCCTGCTGCTTGGGCGCGCGCCATATCATCGGCGTTCGCCGCCAGGATTTCGGGCATCGCTGCCCTTAGGCACGCCGCTGCGCGCTCCAGTGCCGCAATCCTCGTAGCGGGCGGCAGCCGCACGAGCATCTGGCTCGCAGCGCGCGCCTGCGCGGCCATCTCGTCGATAATGTGATCAGCGCTGTCGGCAATGTCGGTCATCGTCAACAGGCGTAGCAGCGTGTTTGGCGGGCGCCAAACTTTGTGCGGCGCGTGCCTCTATCGTGCGCCGCTCGAAATCGTTATCGTGACCCTGTGCAGGGGGAATTCGAAGCAGCAGGCGACATCGCCACCGGCGGCGTCTTTGCGCGCGCCATTGAGACCGATGCGGGCGAAGCCGGGCATCGAAAATCGCATCGGCATACAGCCCAGTTGATCTGCCTGAATTGCGGCACCGCGCTATCCGGGGAGTTTTGCGCCAATTGCGGCCAGGCGGTACATATTCATCGGACGCTTGCGTCGATCGGTCATGATCTGCTCCACGGCGTTTGGCATTTCGAGGGCAAGATCTGGCGCACCCTGCCAATGTTGTTCACGCGCCCCGGCACCCTCACGCGTCGCTATATCGCGGGCGAGCGCGTGCGCTTCGTCTCGCCGCTCGCGCTGTTCCTTTTCTCCGTCTTCCTGATGGTAGCGACGTTTGAGACGATTGGCGGCCCCTTCGGTGGCAACGACCCCAGGGCCGTTGCCGCTGCGGGCAAGCTCACTCCGGCCGAGATGACGAAGCAACGCCGCGACAAGCAGGCCGAGAAAACGCGCCTGACGGCTGAAATCGATGCTCTTCGCGCACCCCGCGACGGCAGCGATCAGGTGGCCACACGCATCGAGCGGATCGATAAGCGGATCGATCGGCTCGACGAAGATATCGACGCGCTCGAAGCTGCCGAGGCGATCACATCGGGCAAATTCGATAATCCGAAGATCACCAGCAAGATTCACACGGGCATCCCCGCGTTCGACCATCGGCTCGCTTATGCGCTCAAGGAGCCCAAGCTGTTTCTCTACAAGCTACAGTCGAGCGCTTATAAATATAGCTGGGCGCTGATCCCGATCTCGCTCCCCTTCATCTGGCTGTTGTTTCCGTTCCGGCGCGATGTCGGCCCCTATGATCATACGATTTTTGCGATCTATTCGCTATCGGCGATGACGCTTGGCGCTGTTTTGTTGAGCGTTGGCCAGGCAATCGGACTCCCCGGCGGCATGATTGCGACACTCTTCGCCTTCGGCCCCCCGCTCCATATGTATAAGCAGTTGCGCGGCGCTTACCGGATTGGCCGGTTTGCAGCGATCTGGCGCACCGCTGCATTGATGCTGTTCTCGCTCGTATCCGCCGTGCTGTTCTTCGTCGTCGTGCTGACGATCATCGCTGGCTGAAAGGCCGGCTGAAGGCGCCTTACGCCTTGCAGGGAAAACGCTGCTTCATCAGGCTGACAAATGCCGTTTTGACGCTGACGGTGCGCTTTGCTGCAGGAATCGAGGAGAAATAGCTGATCAGATCGGCACTACCGATTCCGGTCTTGCCGACCGGCGGCGGGCAGCTGCTTGGCTGCTTGCCGGCAGCTGCTTCAGCGGCGAGCGCCTTGCGATACTCAGCGCCTGCACCCTTCACCTCTTCGGTCATCAGCCCAATATCGGGCGATGCGATTGCCAGCACCCCCTGTTGCTTGAGCGCGGCCGCCTTGGCGAGAAACTCGTTGACCGTCATCGCCTGCGCGACACTCGGCACGATCGCTGTCAACAATATCGTCGCCATCAAGCTCTTGCGCATCCGATGTCCCTTCCCGTCCTGGCAACGGGCGCCATAATCGGGCGACACGCTGAGGGAAAGTGGATTCGGCGCACCACTAGGCCGTCGCGAAATTGGTCGCTTGGCCGAGCCGCTAAAATCCCGAGCCAGCCGAGATACGCGGGCGTCAGGCCCCAGCGGGACTCGGCGTACCAAACGGACCCTTGGGACGACGCGTCTTCGGGATCGAGGTACCACCGACTGGAAGCGCCGAAGACTTGGGCCCCAGATCTGGCCGACCGATTTCTTCTCCCGCGATCAGGCGCTTGATCTCGTCACCCGACAGCGTCTCATATTCGAGCAGCGCAGCGGCAAGCAGATGCAGCTGATCGACATGCTCGGTCAGCAACTGCTTGGCCCGCTCATGGCCACCGTCGACGATCCGCTTGATCTCGGTGTCGATCAGCTGGGCCGTCTGGTTCGACATCCGCACCGGACGCGCCGACGAATAGCCAAGATAGGTCTCGCCCTCGGGCTCGGCATATTCGAGCGGCCCGACCGCATCGGACATACCCCAGCGCGTCACCATGTCGCGGGCAAGGCCCGATGCATAGCTGATGTCAGACGAAGCACCGGACGATACCTTGTCGTAGCCGAAGATCGTTTCCTCAGCGACGCGACCGCCCATCGACACCGCCAGGTTCGCGTACATCTTGTCGCGGTGATAGCTGTAGCTGTCGCGCTCGGGCAGCCGCATGACCATGCCAAGCGCACGGCCGCGCGGGATAATCGTCGCCTTGTGGATTGGATCGGATGCCGGCTCGTGGAGCGCGACGATTGCGTGACCGGCCTCGTGATAGGCGGTCATCCGCTTTTCGTCGTCGGTCATCACCATCGAGCGCCGCTCGGCACCCATCATGACCTTGTCCTTGGCCTCTTCGAACTCGGCCATCGCCACCAGGCGCTTGCCCTTGCGCGCTGCCGTCAGCGCTGCCTCGTTGACAAGATTGGCGAGGTCAGCGCCGCTGAACCCCGGCGTGCCACGCGCAATCACCCGGGGATCGACGTCGGGCGCAAGCGGCACCTTCTTCATGTGAACCTGGATGATCTTGATCCGGCCCTCGATATCTGGGCGGGGGACAACGACCTGGCGATCGAACCGGCCCGGACGCAACAAGGCGGGATCAAGCACATCCGGACGGTTTGTCGCCGCAATGATGATGATGCCTTCGTTCGCCTCGAAACCGTCCATCTCGACCAGCAGCTGGTTGAGCGTCTGCTCGCGCTCGTCATTGCCATTGCCGAGGCCAGCACCGCGATGCCGACCGACGGCGTCGATTTCATCGATGAAAACGATGCAGGGCGCCGATTTCTTGGCCTGCTCGAACATATCACGCACGCGGCTGGCGCCGACGCCGACGAACATTTCGACAAAGTCGGAGCCCGAAATCGTGAAGAACGGCACGCCCGCTTCGCCAGCGATCGCGCGAGCGAGCAAGGTCTTGCCGGTACCGGGCGACCCCATCAGCAGCGCGCCCTTGGGTATCTTGCCGCCCAGCCGGGCAAATTTGGTCGGGTCTTTCAGGAATTCGACGATTTCCTGAAGCTCCTCGCGAGCCTCGTCGATGCCGGCGACATCATCGAAGGTCACGCGACCTTCCTTCTGCGTCAACATCCGCGCGCGCGACTTGCCAAAGCCCATCGCGCCCGAACCCGAATTCTTCTGCATCTGCCGCAGCACGAAAAAGGCGATCCCAAGGAACAGCAGGAACGGCAGCGACTGATAGAGCAGCACCATCCAGATCGACGGGCCCTCTTCGGGCCGCGCGTTGATCGTCACGCCCTTGGACAGCAGGCGATCGGTAAGCTGCGGATCAGCGGGGGCATAGGTACGGAATTTCTCACCGCTGGTGAGCGTACCGGTGACCACATCGCCCGCGACATTGACCTCGCGGACCGTGCCTTCTTTCACCTTGCCGAGAAAAGCCGAATAGCTGAGCCCGTTCGATGCAGTGACGGTCTGTGTCCCGCTTTCGAACATCGTCACGAACAAGGCGAGCGCAACGAGGATGCCGACCCAGATCATCAGGCTCTTCATCCAGGGATTGCCGCCGTTTTCAGGGCCCTGCTGCTTGTCGTTATCGTTCATGGTCGCTCGATACCTTTCAGGTCACCAAGATAGGCATCCGCAGGTTAATGGCAATGGAACAAGTTACGGCATTAAGTCCATCAGAGTGATCGGCGGGGCGGGGCTTTGGAAAAATGCCAAATCGGACCCTTCGACGAAGCGATAACGCCGGCGTGGGTGGCCGATTTCCGGGATTCCAGCGCATCGAGCAGAGCCTCGATGTTACTTGCATCGCCAAAGTCGGGCCGCGTGATGGCGTTGCTGCTTCGCACGGCCGCGATCGCGGCACGCGCCAGACGGCGCTTCAGTTCGCGTGGCACGCCGGTGAGGTCCAGCGAAACCGCTTCGCCGGGGTTCGTGCCGTCATGCAAGATGCGGCGCGTTCCCCAGAGCCACGCCTCGATATCACGCATCGCTGAATCGGCTTGAGCCGCATGCGCTGCCGAACGCGCGAGTTGCACTGCATCGAGCAAGGGCGCCTCGGCCAACAGCGCGCGAAACTGGGTTCGGTCGAATCGAGGGTCACCGTTGCTTGGATCATCGACGAAAGGCACCTGCTCTGCGCTGCAAAGCCCGCGCAAGGTCGCGCTACGCCAGCCTAGCAATGGCCGAACGAGATCGAACGGGGGGGCCTCGACCAGTCTCACCCGCGCCCGGATGCCGGCAAGGCCGGATACCCCCGAACCGCGCGCCGCGCGCATCAGGAATGTTTCTGCCTGATCATCGCTGTGGTGCGCGGTCGCGAGGATGCCAGCCCCCGCCATCATCGCCCACCGCGTGAGCAAATCATACCGTGCTGCCCGCGCACCGGCCTGGACATTGGCGGGATCGATCGGGACATCGGGCGTCAGAACCTCATGCGGCACGCCGACTGACTGGCAATAATCGCCCACCATCGCGGCTTCGTCCGCCGATGCGGCGCGCAGCCGGTGATCGACCGTCGCTGCGATCAGCTGTCCCGGAAACGCCGCGCTGGCGAGCGCCAGCATCGCCATGCTGTCCGGCCCGCCAGACACCGCAAGGGCGATAGGTTCGTCCGCCGCGACATCGCGGTCGAGCACGGCAACAAGATCGCCCCTGAAGCGCGCAACCAGCGCCGCACCGGGCGCCGCCGCTCTCATTGGATCAGCTGGCCTTGCACTTCTGTTCAGCCCGGCCGCGCGCGATATCGTCCTTCATCGTCGGCGTGATCTTGGCCGCATAGACCTCGCTCAGCTCGTCATAAACCTGGCAGATGTCGGCTGCAGGCTTGCCGAGCTTCTTCAGCGATACCGCCAGATAATAGAGGCTGTCCGGCGCCCGCTCGCCATCGTGAAACTTCTTGTAGTTGTCGTAGAAAGCGAGCGAGGCGAGCGATGGCTTGCCTTCATCAAGATAGGTGCGCCCAAGCAGATTCTGCGCCCAGCTCGCTCGGCGATGCGTTGGATATTTGGCGACGACCTGCTTTAGCTGCGCCTCCGCCTCAGGGTAGAGCTTGGCCTGCCATAGCCGATAGCCATAGACATAGCCGTCGTCGGCGGGATCATCGGTTGCGGGTCGCTCGACTGTTGCGACGAGCTTCGCTCGTGCCGGATCAACCGCCATCATGGCGGCAACGGCGCCGGTAGATGCAGGCTTTGGCTTGGCAAGGCCGGCAGCCAGCGCCGGGCGGGGTTGATCTGCCGAAATCGGCGCGATACCCGTCGCCAGTGGCTTGGCGACGCCTGTGCTCGTGCTGCCGGCTTCCTCAAGCGCCTTTAGCCGGGCGTCAGTCGATCGGCGATAGGCAGTGAAGGCATCGTCAATCAGCTGGAGCTTATGCTGCGCCTGTTCGATTTGCCCGGTGAACGTCGTCATCTGCGATTCAAGTGCGTTCACCCGGCCGTTGAGATCGGTAACAGGGTTCGTCGCCGGCGTGCCCGGACCAGGCCCGCTGGTCGCATCCGCCGGCGCGATCTGCGGCGGGAAATACTGGCTGTTCCCGCCTGGAAACACCTTTCGCTGAACCGCCCGCATCTCGCGCTCCAGACGATCGACACGACCGTCGATCGCGCTCTGCGCCACCGCGATCCCGGGGCCGAACGCAACGCCGCCCAACAAGATCGCCACCATCAACTGTTTACGCATTTTACTCCCCCGGTGCCTTGTCGCTATCGAGATATACCCAAATCTCGCGCGTTGTCGCCAGCCTTAAGGATTGGGGGGCGTGGCCGGCGTTGGCACCGCAGCAGCAGGCTGGGCAGAGGCTGCATTGGCGCGCGCGGTTTCATCGCTATCGCTGCTGCGCGGAGAGGACGTCGCGGACGGAGAGACACGGTCGCTGCGATTTGGCTTGGTCGGCGCCTGGGAGCGCCTCGAGGGCCGATCCCTGCCGCTGCCCGCATCGCTTGCAGTCGGCGAACTGGCAGATGATGGGGTGTCAGACGATTGCGCCCCCGACGATAAGGCGGCCGTGGCACTAGCACCGCGCGCAAGCAGCGCCTCGGCGCTTATCCCGACATCCTTGATCGCGCGAGCACCATCGCCGAGCGGCGCAACAGCCGAACCGTTGACGGTGACTTCAAGCTTGTCGGGCCGGCCGACATTGATCATTGGATGATCGGCATCGGCAGGCACCTCATAACGCTCGCCCGTCTGCAGTTCCTTTTCGAACAGCGATTTGCCAGTTGCGTCATAAATCCGCAGCCAGACGACGTCGGTCGCGGTAATCGCCACCTGTCCTCCCCCGGTCGGCGCAGGCGCCGCTGGGACGGCCTCGGGCGGCGGCGCCATATAGGCTACCGCCTCCGCTGGCACCGGGTTTTCGCCCCCCCGGAACAGGCTGGTGCCATACCAAAGACCAACCGCGACAACCAAGATCACCGCGATAATCGCGACCATGGTCGCAAGACCCTTTGGCGGCAGCCGCTTCGGATCCTGCATCTCATAGGGCTGATATTCCGCGGGGCGATGCGTCGCATCCGCCTGTCCACGGACATCGCGCCCGATCGCCACCTCATCGATGCCCACCGCACGCGCATAGGCCTTGGCAAAACCGATCGAATAGGTCGACGAAGGCAACCCGGAATAATCCGATCGCTCGATCGCCTCGAGATGACGGGTTGGCACCCGCGTACGGGCAGCAACTTCTGCCAGCGAGAGGCCGCCAGCCTCCCGTGCATCGCGCAGTCTCTCTCCGGCAGTTTTCGGGAAAAGAGTGGCCTCTTCCGCGGGATCAGCTTCAGTCATTTTCCGCTCCGGCTTGGCGAGCACCGGCTTGCCCGCAAACCGACGCCAGTGTCAACGCAGGCGGGCCTCGTTTTGGGCACGTCTTTAGGCCAGTTCGACGTTATTTTCGACCGCCCAGGCGAGCAGGGTGGCGCGCATGTCGCGCGGCGGGGCAGCGATCAGCACGGCCATGTCATTCATCAGCCGTGCCCGATCGAGCGAGCGGATCATCGCCTTGATCGGGCCAACGGCCACGGGCGTGATCGACAATCGCTCGATCCCCAGCCCGATCAGCGCCATCGCTTCAAGCGTGCGTCCGCCCATTTCGCCGCACACCGCCAGATCGACGCCGGCCGCGTGCGTCGGCGCGACAACCCGCGCAATGAAGCGGAGGATCGAGGGGCTCAGCCAGTCATAGCGTTCGGCAAGCTTGGGGTTGGCGCGATCGGCGGCAAACAGAAATTGCGTCAGATCGTTGGTGCCGATCGACAGGAAATCGAGTTTGGGCAGCAGGATATCGAGCATTTCGGCAAGCGCTGGCACTTCCAGCATCGCGCCATATCTGATCTGTATCGGCAACTTGCGATTGCGCGAGGCGAGCCAGGCACGCTGCGCCTCGAACAGGGCATGTGCCTCGTCGAATTCCCAGGGCTCCGATACCATCGGGAACATCACGTTGAGGGTGCGCCCGCCGGCCGCTTCGATGAGCGCGCGCGCCTGCGCCTTCATCAGCCCGTCGCGCTCAAGCGCAAGCCTTAGCGCGCGCCAGCCCATCGCCGGATTTTCCTCGTTTGCGGTATCGTCTCGCAAATAGGGGAGCGCCTTGTCGCCACCGATATCGACGGTGCGGAAGATCACCGGGCGATCGCCTGCCATGTCGAGAACATCGCGGTAAAGCCGCTGCTGGCGCTCGCGCTGTGGCAGCGTGGCCGACACGAGGAACTGAAATTCGGTGCGAAACAGCCCGATCCCGTCGGCCCCCGTCAGATCGAGCGCGGCAACATCATCGCGAAGCCCCGCATTGACCATCAGCGTCAGCCTTTTGCCATCCTTCGTCGTCGGCGGCATTTCCTTCATCGCGGCGAACGAGGCGCGACGTTTCTGGCTGAGCAGCAACTTGCCCTCGAACGCTTCCTCGATCACCGGCGTCGGGCGGGCAAAAACGTTCCCAGCCGTTACATCGAGCAGCAGAAAATCACCCTCGCCAATCAGCCTGCGGACATCCTTCACGCGTCCCAGCACCGGAACGCCCATTGCCCGCGCGACGATCGTGACATGCGCCGTCAGCGATCCTTCCTCGAGGACCACGCCCTTCAGCCGACGTCGATCATATTCGAGAAGCTCTGCAGGGCCGAGATTGCGGGCGATCAGAATCGAATCCTGGCGAAGACCAAGCTGCGCCGCCGTGCCCATCTGGCCCGACACGATCCGCAGCAGCCGGTTCGACAAATCCTCCAGATCGTGCATCCGCTCTGCAAGCAGCGGATCGTCGATCTGTCGCATCCGCATCCGCGTGCGTTGCTGGACACGTTCGATCGCTGCCTCCGCGGTCAGGCCACTGTCGATCGCTTCGTTGATCCGGCGGCTCCAGCCTTCGTCATAAGCGAACATCTTGTAAGTCTCGAGCACCTCGACATGTTCGCCGCCGACCCCGAATTCGGCCTGCGCCGCCATTCGCTCGATCTGTTCGCGCATCTTGTCGAACGCGCCATAAACACGGTGGCGCTCGGCTTCGACATCCTCGGCGACGGTATGCTCGACCGTCACGCGTGGCTGGTGGAACACCGCGGACCCCCGCGCCATGCCGTCGACGAGCTTCAGCCCGTCGATCCGGGTCGGCGCGGTCGACTGTGGGCGCGTGGTGATGGCGCCGGTGTCATCGATCAGATCGGCATTGGCGATCAGTTCCGAAAGCACCATCGCCACGGTCTGCAGCGCCTCTACCTCGACGTCGTCATAGCGGTGCGGCTCGACATGCTGGACACAAAGCACACCAACCGCGCGCTCGCGCCTGATGATCGGCACGCCGGCAAAGCTGTGAAACTTGTCCTCGCCGGTTTCCGGCCGATACGCAAAATCGGGGTGTGATGCAGCTTCGGCAAGGTTGAGCGTTTCGACATCCTCGGCGATCGTGCCGACCAGCCCCTCGCCCAGCGCCAGCTTGGTGACGTGGACCGCCGCCAGATCGAGCCCGCGTGTGGCGAACAGCTCCAGCACGCCCTCGCGCAACAGATAGATCGAGCACACCTCGCTGTTGGTCGCTTCGCCGATGATCTGGACGACGCTGTTGAGCTTGGCCTGCGCGGTCGTCCGCGCCGCCATCACATCGTGCAGGCCAACAAGGATTTCACGAGCGGAAGCGGCGGCTGAAAGAGGCATGAAACCGAGCTATCAGAAAGGCCTCTGCGAGAACAGCGCCGCGGCCTACCCAACGCAAATGCTTATCGCAGCGTCACGCCGCCATGATCGACGACGATGCGCCACAAAAATTCCACCCGCTGGTCATCGATCGCCCGGCCGTCGCGCTTGCCCGGCGCCATTCGCAGCATCGGCACCGCCGCCAGCACTGCTCGGCGCAGGCCAGGATAGAAGGGAACCTCGCGCAGGACCCGGCACTGAACGCGCGTGTCGAGCGCAATCGTGCACTGCATCCGGTAATCGACCTCCAATGATTGCCGCATCAGGTCTTCATCGACGAGCGGAAAAAATTCATCGTCGGTCACCTTATGGACCCAATGCGGCGGGACGAAGCCTGCGCCGCCGCCGCCACCGCCATTATCGAGATCATAGACGGCATCGCCCTCCCCCGCCTTGATCGGCCCGGTCGCGGCTGGTGGCGGCGAGGCAAGCGGCGCCGCGACAGTGACGGGCACGGTAGGGAGCGGCACGGGCGCGATCGCGGGCTTTGGGCTTTGGGCGCGCGGCTTGGCGATGGCGGGATCGCGACGCGGGGTTGGCTGTGTCGGTTCGGGTGACGGCAGCAATGTGACCGTGATCGGGGCGGCGTCCGCAACCGGCCGGGAGATGCGCTGCCGGAATGTCAGCAGCGCCAGCATCACCGCCAGATAAAGCCCGGCAACGATCACGATCGTCAACGCCCGGCGGCGATTGGTGATCGGCACATAAGCCGCCCGTTGAAGCCCGGTCATGTCCATTGCCCGTGCTATCACGGAGCGTCGGCTAATTCACCGCCCCCGTCACCTGAAAGGGTCGTGTGTTGCGGTGTTCAGGGTACTTTGAAGACAGTTGGATCGATCCCGATCCGTGGCGCTTTACCAGTTGGCGTCGCCGCCATCACCGCGATCGATTGGCCGGCGCGCGCATAAGGCACCGTCACTGGATGATCACGCGCCTCGCGGTAAACATCATAAGCGCGGTAAAAATCGACAAAGGGTGCATCGAGCAACGGCACCGAACGCGCGGCAAAATCGGCAAGTCCACTAGCAGGCACGTTCGCGATTCCGCTGACGACCTGCGCTGCGGCAGCGCAGAAGCCCGCATGCGCCGGAGGCTGCGCGAAATAATTATACAACTTGGTCATCGCACCGTCATAGGCTTCGCGCTCGCCCGCTGCGCCGCCGCCGCGATATTCGGCAATCAGGGTGCGCTCGGCGGCGGCAAGCGATGCTGCCCGGCTGCGGATCCATTGGTTATAACCCGAAACCAGCACCTGCTCGAACGGCCCGCGACACCCGAGTGCCGCAACGTTCAACGCCGCTCGCAAATGCCAGATCGACGCCGCCGCAGACAGGCTTTCATTCGGCGTTGGATAGCTGCCATCGACGCGGCGCAGTGGAATGGAGAGATTGGCGGCGGCCCCGCCGGGGGCCGTCAGGCCTGGGGCATAGACGGGGGAAGCTACGGTCGCCACAGCTGGCGGCTGCCGCGTGGCGCATCCCGCCAGCATGACGCCTAGCGCGGCCACAGTCATTCCTACCAAGCGACGATCGATCATGCCCCAATCCTCTTGCTGCCAACCAGCGGGCCGACCTTCGCTTCAGAGGTATTAAGGCTTCGTTAGCCACGAGCCCGGCCGGGTGGCCGTCGGGACGATTCAGGCAGCGCGCTTCTCAAGCGCGGCGATTGCCTCCACCATCAGCTGGGCGATGATCTCGGCAACGGGTTCCTCGCGGGTCACCATGCCAACGGACTGGCCAGCCATCAGGCTGCCATGCTCGATATCGCCGTCGATCACCGCACGTCGCAAGGCGCCCGCCCAATAATGCTCGATCTGGAGCTGCGCCTCGGCCATTTCGACTGAACCAGCATCGAGCAAAGCGGCCACTTCACGCTGTTTGGCGGTGAAGAGCTCGCCACCCGCATTCTTCAACGCGCGTACCGGGATGACGGGCAGGCGCGGATCGATCTGGATGCTCGCCACCGCATCGCGCGCCGAAGCGCGAAAAAAAGCCTTTTTAAACGCCGGGTGCGCAATGCTTTCAGTCGCGCAGGCAAATCGAGTGCCGAGTTGTACACCGGCGGCACCCATATCGAGATAAGCGGCGATCGCCTCCCCCCGGCCGATTCCTCCAGCGACGAACACTGGCACCTGGGCGGCCACCTCGGGCAGAATTTCCTGGGCGAGGACGCTGGTCGAGACGGGGCCAATATGCCCGCCGGCCTCCATTCCTTCGACCACCAGCGCATCGACCCCCGATCGGATCAGCTTCTTGGCCAGGCTAAGCGCGGGTGCAAAGCAGATGACCTTCGCACCACCCGCCTTGATCGCATCGAGCGCGCCGGAAGGCGGCAGGCCGCCAGCGAGGACGACATGGGTGACGTGATGCTTCGCGCACACCGCGATCAGATCGGTGAGCTGGGGGTGCATCGTGATCAGGTTCACGCCGAACGGCTTCGAGGTAAGCAATTTTGTCGCGGCAATCTCGGTATCGAGCAGCGCTGGCGACATCGCCCCGCAAGCGATCAGCCCGAAGCCGCCGGCATTCGAAATGGCGGAGACAAGGTGCCGTTCCGAAACCCACGACATCGCCCCGCAGATGATGGCGGTCTCGCTGCCGAGAAACTGCGTGCCACGGGCCATGCGGTTGGCGAGGCGGCGCGCGCCGTCGGTGTTGGTCTGGATCATTACAGGGCCACTAGCCTTGGCTCCGGGCTTGAGGCAAGTAGCCGTGCATGATGCGGCGATCGCCTGCCCGCACCGACCGATCGGTACGGTCCGCTACGCTGGTGACGGCGCTTGCCGCCGGCCGTGGGCATCGGTTGCGAACGCTGTGGCAACGCTGGCGCAACTTTTTCGAGGAAATCTCGATTGTCGTGTTCGGCGTGTTGATCGCGCTGGGCGCCGATAGCGTCGTTTCCTCGCTGCGGGACCGTAGCGGGTCGATCGAAGCGCGCGCCACGATTCGCGACGAGCTCGCTGAAAATCTCGGACGGATGCAGCAGCGCGACTTGACGCGCGACTGCGTTGACCGCCGCCTGGACGAGCTGGGCGGCTATCTAGACCGGGCCGCCGAGCGCGGACGGCTCCCGGTACTCCACTGGATAGGCCGGCCGCAGGTTTGGCCAATGCTCGAAAGCCGCTGGTCGGCAACCGCCAGCGCCGGCAAAGCGAGCCTGTTGTCATCGAAGGAACAAGGCGGCTACGGCGCCATTTACGCCAATATCCGCGATTTCCAGAGCAACCAGACGACCGAGCAGCTTGCATGGGCGCAGCTGCGCCAGATCGCCGATCATCCCCGCATTACCCCGCAACAGGATGCGGTGCTGCGCAGCGCCCTGCAAAACGCGCGCTATGCCGCCTGGCTCAGCCACATCATCGTATGGCAGGTGACACAGGACGCAGCCCGACTCGGCATCTCTCCCATTACCGAGATGATCGGCTCGCGGTCTATCTGCATACCGACCGACACGCCCTTCGATGATGCGGTCAGCCAGGCCGGCGCCAGCCGGTTCGGGGAACCGCGCTAGCCGTCCACCTGCCACGCCGCTCAGGCGACCGCATCCTCCGCATCCAGCCCATAGGCCGTGTGGAGCACGCGGACGGCGAGTTCGGTGTAATCCTCCTCGATCAGCACGCTTACCTTGATCTCACTCGTCGTAATCGCCTGGATGTTGATACCGCGGGCGCCAAGCGTCTGGAACATCGTTGCAGCGATGCCTGCATGGCTGCGCATGCCGACGCCGACGACCGAGATTTTCGACACGCGGCTATCATGAACGATGCTGCCAAAGCCGATCGCGTCGCGGCCATTGTTCAGCACATCCAGGCTCCGCGGCAGATCGGCTGAGGGCACGGTGAAGGTGACGTCTGTCGAGCCCGTCGAATGCGCGACATTCTGCACGATCATATCGACATTAATCCCGGCATCGGCCAGCGGCCCAAAGATCGCGCCGACCGCGCCGGGGCGATCGGGAACGGCGGTCAGCGTGATCTTCGCCTCGTTCTTGTCATGCGCGATGCCCGTGATCAGCTGGCGTTCCATATCCCCAAGTTCCTCTTCGCTGACGATCAACGTGCCCTGTTCCTCGCCATCTGTATCCAGGAAGGAGGAAAGCACGCGGATACGGACATTTTCCTTCATGGCGAGGCCGACCGAGCGCGTCTGCAGCACTTTTGCGCCGACGCTCGCCAGCTCGAGCATTTCTTCATAGGTGACCCGCGCCAGCTTGCGCGCGCGCGGCACGATCCGCGGATCGGTGGTATAGACGCCGTCGACATCGGTATAGATGTCACAGCGATCGGCCTTCATCGCCGCCGCGACCGCGACCGCCGACGTATCGGAGCCGCCGCGCCCCAAGGTCGTTACCCGTCCGCCATCGGCGACGCCCTGGAAACCGGGGATGACGGCGACCTCGCCTTTGCCAAGCGAAGCATCGAGCGCGACCATGTCGATATCCTCTATCCGCGCAGAGGCATGCGCCGAACTCGTCTGGATCGGCAATTGCCAGCCAAGCCAGCTGCGGGCGGGCACCCCCGCTGCCTGCAGCGCGATTGCCAGCAACCCGCTCGTCACCTGCTCGCCCGCCGAGACAACGACATCATATTCACGCGCATCGTAAAGCGACGAGGCTTCACGACAGAAATTGACGAGGCGATCGGTTTCGCCCGCCATTGCCGAAACGACGACCGCGACCTGATGCCCGGCATCGACCTCGCGCTTCACCCGCGCGGCCACGCTGCGGATCCGCTCGATTCCGGCCATCGATGTGCCGCCGAACTTCATCACGATACGCGCCATTGGGGAAACGTAATTCCTTGGGTTGGAAAGGGGCGGCTGATAAGTGGGGGGCATGAAGATGGCAAGCGACTCCGCAACGACCCCGGTGACGACCCCCACCACGATCAACCCGAAGGAGGCAGCGCATTTCGGCAAGCTCGCCGCTGAATGGTGGGATCCCAAGGGATCATCGGCGATGCTCCACCGGCTCAATCCAGCGCGGCTTGGCTATATCCGCGGCACCGTCGATGCGCACTGGCAGCTCGATCCGGCCAGCTTCACCCCGCTCGCCGGCAAGACCGCGCTCGATGTCGGGTGCGGCGCCGGGCTGTTGTGTGAGCCGCTCGCGCGATTGGGCGCGGCGGTGACGGGGCTCGATGCAGCGCCCGAAAATATCGAAGCCGCCAAGGCGCACGCCGTGATTTCAGGCCTGTCGATCGATTACCGCGCGGGCAGCGTCGAGGCCCTGCGCGGCGAGCATTTCGATCTCGTGACCTCGCTCGAGGTGATCGAGCACGTCACCGATCCGACTGCCTTCGTCGCTGGCCTCGCAGCGGCGCTCGCCGAGAACGGACTGCTGATCCTGTCGACCCCCAACCGCACGATGCTGTCGCGGGTCGCGCTGATCTCGGTCGCCGAGGGGCTGGGCCAAATTCCGCGCGGAACGCACGACTGGGACAAGTTCCTGATGCCCGGCGAGCTGACTGAAATCGTCGAGGGGGCGGGGCTACGCGTCGTCGATACCCGGGGACTTGGCTTTTCCCCAGCACGCGGCTTCGCCACCGGCGACGACGTCAAGCTCAACTATCTGATGACGGCGGTGCGCGCCTAGCCCATCAGGTTGCGGCCGCGCATCACCGTCGTCGTGTGGCCGATGCTGGCGGTGGTCGATGCCTGCTTGATCGTATCGAGCATCACCCAGTCATTCGTCACCTTTGTCGGCGTGATCGTCATCGCCATATACCCACGTCGGCTGGTGTCGCACCATTTCAGCTCGGGATTGTCCTTGACGAGTGACGCAGCAACGAGCTTCGGATCGATGCCGATACCCGATTCATAGCCTGGCGAGGTGACGCTGTGGCCAGCGAATTCGACGCCTGCGGGCTTACCGTCCTGTGCCAGATCATAGGCCCAGGCGTTGTGGCTGTCGCCAGAGATGACGACGAGATTTGCCCCCATGCCCTGCGCCGATTTCAGGAAGCGGGCACGGGCGGCGGGATAGCCGCCCCAGCTGTCATAATTGGAGGGCAGCCCAGCTTTGGCGGCAGCGACGCCTGCCAGGATATAGGTCTTTGAACGCGTGGACGTGTCGGGCGTGATCCAGCTCGCGGCGTCGAGCGGCGCGGATGTATTGCCCATGATGGTGCCGAAGCCAACCACCTGCCATTTCTGCCCGGCGCGCACCGAAGCGCGCATCGCGTGCCCCAGCCAATCCTCCTGCTGCGATCCCATCATCGTCATCGCCGGATCCTGCCAGGCGCCATCTCGGAACGCGACCAGCGCCTTGGCGACATCCATATTCTTGAACAGCGGCGCGATATCTGGCTGCTTGGTGCGCGCAAGCACGCGCGTTTCGGTGCGGAACAGCGTCGCCAGCGTGCCGATGTCATAGGCCTTCCAAGGCTCGTCCGACACCGGCATCCACTCGCGGTACGCCTGGATCGAGGCGGCGCGGCGGCTGCTCCATAGCCCCTCGGCTTCGGGCTGATGGTTTTCGGCGCCGCCTTCCCAGCTGTCATTCGACGATTCATGATCATCCCATTGGACGATCATCGGCACCAGGCTGTGCAGCTTCTGCAAATCCGGATCGCTGCGGTAGCTGGCATAGCGCAACCGGTAGTCGGCGAGATGAATGAGCTCGGTCGTCGGCAGCGGCTGGCGACCTTCCACCGAATCCTTGACGGCGGGATAATCGCCCGTCTGATATTCGTAAAAATAATCCCCGAGGTGGATGGCCAGATCGATGTCGTTTCTAAGCGCGGCGTGCGCATAGGCGTTGAAATAGCCGAACGGCAGGTTCGAGCAGGAGAAGATCGCGGTGCGGAACGACGCGACTGGACCTGCGGGCAGCGTCTTGGTGCGGCCGACGGGCGAGAAGCTGCCATCGGGGGCTACGAAGCGGAAATGATAGACGGTGCCGGGCTTCAGGCCGCCCACGGTGATCTTGGCGGTCCAGTCACGCCACGGCCCCGTGATCTGCGCGCCACCCGATGCTACCCTCGTGAAATCGGCTGTCTCTGAAATCTCTGCGCGCAGATGCGCTGAATCGCCAGTGGCGGGCACATAACGCGTCCATAGCAGCATCGAATCGCCGCTCGGCTCGCCACTCGCGACCGAATGGGTGAACCCGCGCACGGTCGACACGTTTGCCGCCTGTGCAAAGCCCGGAATAGCGAAGGCACCGATGCCAAGTGAACCCGTCATCACGAATGAGCGTCGGTCGATCCTGATCGTCATGGCTTTGCCCCCTGGTTAATCGCGCGCTTTGCACGCTTGTTGCACATCATCCCTGCGCCCGTGATATGGCCGCATTGTTACAGGGGCATCGTCTACCCCTATCGCGCTGGCTGCAAGGGGACCGAAGGATGTACGGATTGCGCCGGCAGCAGGCGATGTTCGCCGGCGCGACCGTGCTGCTCTGCCTGCTGGCGCTGGCCCGGCCGATCGATCATGACGAAAGCCAGTATGTCGCAGCGACGATACTCGCGTGGCGCGGGCTCCCCTATCGCGATTTCGCCTATTTGCAGACGCCGCTCCAGCCAATGTTGCTGGCACCGCTGGCGGCGTTGGCGGGTACGCTGACGTGGCCGGCGCTGCGACTGGCCAATGCGGTTTTCGGGGCGCTGATGCTGCTGGGTTGCTATGCGGCGGCGCGCGAGGCCGGCGTCGGTGTGCGGATGGCGACGATCGCCACCGCGCTGCTGGGCTGTTGTGACATTTTCCTGTTCAGCGCCGCGGTCGCCCGCAACGATGCGTTGCCCGCTGCCTGCCTGGCCGGCGCGCTCTGGCTTGCTCTTCGCGCCGCCAATGGCACTGGCAACGTTGCCAGTGCGCTGCTGGCCGGATTCCTGCTCGCAGCGGCAGCGGCGGCGAAAATCTCGTTCGCGCTGCCCGCAGCCGCTTATGGCGCATGGGCATTGTGGGATCGCCGACACCGCCCGATCGCGCTCGCGGTCGGCGCGCTGCCTGCCGTGGCGCTGCTTATGTGGCTATACGCGCAGGCACCCGATGGATTCATGTTCGGCGTTTTCACTTTTCCGGCGCAGGCGCCTGCCCAATGGTATCGCGCCGCCAATCCCTGGAAGCTGACCGCGGCGGCAAAGGCGGTCGATACGCTCAAATTCCTGGCGCTGGGCCCGGCGCTGGTCGCGCTGATCCTCGTCGCCATCGATGCGGATCGCCATCGTACCTCGCGGATGCTGCTTGTGCTGATTATCGCTGGCGCAGTCGCTGCTTTGCTGCCCGAGCCGACGTGGCGCCAATATCTGTTGCCGATCCTGCCGCCGCTGTTCATCCGGCTGGCAATGGTGTGGGAAGCGCGGGCGCCGAGCCGCCCTTGGCGGATCGCAGTTGCGGTGTTTGTCGGCGCGGGCTTGGCAACCACTGCCGAGGGCTTGATCAACAATCGGGGCATGACGATGATTGAGGCAACGGCACAAGGCGATGCAATCGGCTTGGCTGCACGCCGGGCCGGCATCGATGGACCAATCGCCACCCTGTCGCCGCAGTTCCTGCCCGCGGCGCAATTGACGATCGATCCACGCTTTGCAGCCGGGCCCTATTATTTCAGGAGCCGGTCGCTGCTGTCGCCCGCAATGGAGCCCCGCCTGCGTGTCGTTTCGCGCGCCCGGATCGATCTCACCAACTTACCGCCCGCTGCCATCCTCATTGGCGGCGAAGGCGCTTGGACGAGCGGCGATTCCGGCGACGACAATGCGCTTGAAGCCTATGCGATTGGCTTGCGCTGGCGCCGGATCGGCGTGCCGGGGGGACGGTTCAGGCTCTACGCACCGCCTCAGGCCGCCGCGCGCTTGGCGCCCGCCACCAGTCCTTCATAATAGGCCATCAACTCGCGGGTGTGCTCAACATCGGTGCGGACCTTGCCCGCCGCCACGATCGCTGCCCGGCGCAGCAAAATGCCGTCGCGGGAGGCCATCCGTTCGATCGCCTGCGCGGCCGATTGCGCGTTACGCGCCTGGTAAAGCTCCGAACAATGCGGATCAGCGACCTCTGCACACCCGCCTTCGTCGGGCGCGATCAGCGGCAGGCCGGATGCCATCGCCTCGGACGCAACCAGCCCGAAGGGCTCGCCTTCGGAGCCATGGATCAGCGCATCGCAGCTCGCCATGATCCGCGCGAGCCGCATCCGATCATAGACCGGGCGGAACATCCGGATATGCGGCGATCCGTTCACCCGTCGCTCGATCGTGCGTCGCTCGATGCCATCACCGATCAGCAACAGTCCAACAGGCAGCTTGGCCCCTGCCCTCGACACGGCGTCGATAACGAGCGGCCAACGCTTTTCGGGATGATGCCGCCCTAGCCCGAGCAGCAAATGCGCTTCGGGTGGCAGATCGCACTGCGCAAGCAATGCCGCGCGCAGTTTCTCATCGCGCATATCGGGCGAGAAATGCCCCTTTTCGATGCCCAATGTCATCGCCGCATCAATCCGCACGCCGCGCCGCGTCAGCCGTTTTTGCAGCGCCGGACCGTTCGTCACCACCGCATCGAAATGCGCGAGAAAGCGGTTCATGTAGCGGCTGTACCAGGCAAAGGCGCGCTCGATGCGCTGGGGGTTCGCCACCCCTTCGAACCAGCGCTGCGGATAAGCCCCCACATTATCGTTGTGCATGAAGAATATCTTCGCGGCGCGCCCTTGCCATTGCCCGACGATCCAGGCGGGGCGCCACGGCGACGATACCTCGACGACATCGGGATCAAGCGCGTCGAGCAGTTGGGTAATCGGTTCACCGTCCCAGAACAGCCCGTAGTTCGAATCGAACGGCAAGGGTGGCGCCTTGATGAAGATGATCCGCCCGCCACCGGGTCGCTCTTCAACCGAATCGGCAAGCGCCGGTGCGATGACGATGAGTTCATGCCCCATCTCCGCCATGATCGTCATCTTGCGATCGATATAGGTGCGAACGCCGCCGCCCGTAGGCGAATAGAATTCGTTGACGTCGACGATTTTCACCTGCGTTACCTGTCGGTCTTGATTGGGCCGAAGCCGCTGAAGCCGCGCAGATACTGCGCCTGAATGATAGTGTCTGTCACCCCCGGGCCGACGTCGATCTGGGCGTCCGCCAGCTTGGGCCGGCTGCGCCCCATCTTCATGTTGCTGGGCAGCCCGGCCCCGTCGACCCAGAAATTGAACTTGTTCTTACCGTCGCGATCATGCGTAAAAAACAGGGCATAGCGGCCGGGTCGGGGCGCCTTGATGCACACCGAAACTGTGCCGCTTTCGGGCGTGTCTGCCCATACACGGCGAAAGAATTTGCCCTCGTTGATCAGATCGCGGTCGTCGCGCAGAAAATCCTTGTCGTTGGCGGGATAAAGCTCGAGCTTGAGCCGACCCTTGCGATCCTTCAGCCCGGTGATCCTGGCATCGATTGCAGGGCCCTCGCCCGCATCGCAGGCAGCGGCATCGCTGCCGACGGCTCGGCCTGCAAGTGCGGCTTGCGACATCGCCAGTACGCCAAGCGAGAGGGGGATAAGCAACAAACGGGCAGTCATGATCGATTCCTAACCAGCGAATACAGGCTGAACGCGCCAATCAGGCCGACATGGGCAAGCAGCGTGAGCGCTGCTGTCATGGCGACTAGATTGGACAGGGCCTGATCTTGGCCGATAAACAGGATCGCGAAATTGGCGAAAAGAAGGTCTTTGTTCGGCACCAGCGGCAGCCGCCAGACCAGCAGGCGCCCCGCCGTCAGCAGCAACCACATCTCGATCGATACCTGTGGCATCCCGAAATGCCAGCAAACCGCCAGCAAAGCCGTGCCTGCGACAACCCGCAGGCTGTGGACCATGAAAATCCACCACAGGGTTGCGCGCGGGAGGGAGAAAACGCGTTTCGAAAAGATCAGGAAGGGCAGCAGCATCACCGCGACGACGGCGGTCGAGGCGATCAGCGCCTTGACTTGCGTCTGCGTCAACAAGCCGTAGCAAAAGGGGAGCGCGAGCCCGATCATCGCCAGTGTGAGCGTGTTGCTGGATACCGCCGACAGGATGCTCACATCCTTTACCGCGCCAAAGGGTGCCGCCACCATTTGCGAGCGCTGCCTGGCCCAGGCGTAGAAATAGGCTTCGCCCGAATAACCGAGCACGACCTCGTTCGCGATCCGCTTCTTGATCAGCGCCGCCAGGCCGGCGATCGGCACGCCCCAAAGACGCCGGAAGATGATGAAATCGCCCACAGGCAGCGTGAAATAGAGCAGCGTAAAGGCAAGATAGAATGCGGGATCGCCGGGCACCGCGCGGGAAAGCCCTGCAAGCCCTGATCCTAGCAATTCGCGCGCCAGCCCGAGGATCATCGCCAGGGTGAGCAAACCGCCGAGCCACATCGGCCAACGACGCTTGATCGATTCGATCGGCTCCAGCCCGGCAATATCGGGGGCGGCGCTCGGCGCATTGGCAAGCTGGGTACTCATTGAAACGTCATTCTTTCCTGCATTCGCGGCGTCGGATCGGAAACGGGTGATATGGTGGCCTTAAGAGAACGATCCAGGTCGAAAACACGACCCGGCCTTGCTGGATGCCAGTCTGGTATCGGGGTAGATCGGCATCACGTGACAGGCTCCGGCGCGAATCGATCGGGATGGGCATCCGCAAACGCAGCCAATCCGGCGGCAGCCGAATCAGCGCGGACCAGCCGGGGGAAGCGCGTGAGCGGCAGCGAAAATCGCCTAGCGTTATAAAGCTGCGGCACCAGCACTACATCGGCAAGGTTCGGCGCGTCGCCACCCAGAAAGGGCCCGTCGTGACCAAGCCCTGACGCCATCGCCTCAAGCGCGGTCAAACCATTGTCGACCCAGTGGCGATACCAACCATCCTTTGCCGCCTGATCTGCGCCGAATTGCGATTCAAGCCGCTTGAGCACGCGCATATTGTCGATCGGGTGGGTATCGGCGGCGATCACCAGTGCTTGCGACAACACCTGTGCGCGGGCCATCGGATCGGCCGGGACCAACGGCGGATCGGGGTAGGTCGCATCGAGATAATCGATGATCGCAAGGCTCTGGATGATGGTGCGCCCGTCGATCTCCAGCGTTGGCACCTGCCCTTGCGCGTTGCGGGCGACATTTTCGGCAGTCAGCTGTTCGCCTGCGACGAGGTTGACGGCAACCCGGTCATAAGCGACGCCCTTCAGTCCGAGCGCGATCCGCACCCGGTAGCTCGCCGACGACCGGTAATAATCATACAGCACTATCGTCATCAGCCTGAAGCCGGGTCGCTCGGCCCCTCAGTGCCGCGTTGCAACGCTACCTTGATCATTGCCACCATCGGATCGGCCAGGGCAAGGCCGAGCACCCCGAACAACGTGCTGGCGAGTATCTGCGACGACAGCGTGAGCGCGGGCGGCATATCGACGGTACGCCTCGCAACCATCGGAATGACGACATAGCCATCGAAATTCTGCACCAAGAAATAGGTGAAGATCGCCCAATAGCCCGTGTTCAGCCCAGCGCTGAAGCCGACGGCGACCATCAGGATACCAGTCACGATCGCGCCGATATTGGGGATAAAGGCCAGCATGCCTGCCAAGATGCCAAGCAGCAGCGCCATCGGTACGCCACCGACCCAAAGCATGAACCAGATGAGAATGCCCTCGACAAGCATGCCGAGCAGCCGGCCCGCGAGCAGCCGGCGCATGGTGTAAGCCATGCGGTCGATCGTGATCGCGAATTCGCCGCGCAGGTCCGATGGGATCAGCCATTGCAGCCCGCGTTCGTAAAGCCGCGGCTCCATCGCCACAAACAGGCCGATGACGAGGATCATCAACAGGCTGGCAACCGCGCCGATCGCGGTGCCGACCCATGATGTGAGCCGTCCGAACGACCCCAAAGCCTGCTGGATGAGGCCGTTGATATCGGCGCGACCGGGTATCATGCCGTGCTGTCCCGCCCAGACGATCACACGGTTGCCCTGCACCTCCAGCGTCGCCCGCAACTGGGCGAACTGGTCGGCAACCTGAACGCCTGTCAAAAACACCACTGCGGCAATAAACGCGATGGTCGACAAGACGACGATCGTCAGCCGCCAGCCCCGCCCGATCGGCAGGATGCGCCCTAGCAATCTGACGCCGCCATCAAGCATCGACGCGAACACCAGCCCGCCGAAGATGATCAGCAGCGGCTGAATGAGCAACACAACGAGCGCCATCGCCGCTGCGAGCCCAAGCCACACCGCCGCGCGCTTCAATTCCCACCGGATCGCCGGGTCGCTGACGTCGCTTGGGCTTGGCCCGGAGACGATCTCCGCAGGCTCTGTCACTATTGCGCCTGGGCCGGATGGAGCGACGTGCCTGCGCGGCCGCCGCGAAGCGAGCCGGGCCAGGTCAGCGGGTTCCAGCTGGCGCTACCGTCAACGGAAAAGGTGATGAATTCGGCGCGACCACCGATATTCTCCCATGGCACTGGCCCGCCCAGCCCCAGATTGGCGATCGAAAAGCGGCTATCGGCGCTGCGATCGCGATTGTAGCCCATCACGAATACATGATTGGCGGGGATGGTGATTGGCCCATAGAAGTCGCCCTCGCTGCGACCGAGTTCAACCGTATCATAGGTGCGGCCATTGGGGAGCGTTTCAGTCACGACCGGCAGATAGCAATACAGCTTGCCATCGGGCCCCGTGCGGCGGGCATCGCCATATTCGCTTGGCTCGCAACGGGCATTTTCGTCGACCGGGATGATCTTGTCGTGGATCGCACCGCGCTTCACCGCCACACCGTTCAGCATGACTACGCCGTCGCGCACCTCCAGCCGATCGCCGGGCAGGCCGATCACGCGCTTGATGTAATCTTCATTCTTACCCGGTGGGGCAACGATCACAACATCGCCGCGGGTCGGCAGCCGACCGAACAGGCGACCATGGAAAAACGGCAGCAGATGAAAGGTGGGCGACACGAACGAGAAGCCATAGGGATATTTGGTGACGACCAGTCGATCGCCGATCAGCAGGCCCGGCAGCATCGATTCCGATGGAATATAGAAAGGCTTGGCGATGAAGCTGTGGAAACCAAGCACGGCGAGCACCAGCCAGAAGATGCCGCGCACTTCTGCCAGCCAGTCGGTGCCCGGTTTCGTCGGCATCGAAGCCGACTTATCGTCCTGCTTCTCGCCGTCGATCCCACCGTCCAACGCCAACTCCTCGCCTGCCATCGGTCTCTTTGCCTTCTTCAAATCGCCAGCGCTTCAATGATCACAAATGCCTGCGCCCAGGGATGATCATCGGTTAACGACAAATATATGGCCGCGGCGTGGCCTTCGGGGGTGATCGCGTCAAGCCTTGCCTTGGCACCGCCCGTCAGCGCCAATGTAGGTGCGCCGCCGGGCATATTCACGACGCCGATATCGCGGAAGAACACACCGCGCTTGAATCCGGTCCCTACCGCCTTGGAAAAAGCTTCCTTTGCAGCAAAGCGCTTTGCAAGTGTCCCGGCCTTGGTAAACGGGCGCTGTGCCGCCTTGGCACGCTCGGTTTCTGTAAATACCCGCGCTTCGAAGCGATCACCGAAGCGGTCGAGCGACGCCTGGATGCGCTCGATATTGCACAAGTCAGAGCCGATGCCGATGATCAACGGGCCGCATCCATTGCTACCCGCATCTCGCGCACTGCTTCGCCCAGACCCAGGAACAACGCCTCGCCGATCAGGAAATGGCCGATGTTGAGCTCGCGCACCTGCGGGAGCGACGCGATCGGTGCGACATTGGCAAAGGTGATGCCGTGGCCGGCATGGACCTCAATCCCGTTCTTGGCGGCAAGCGCTGCTGCATCGGCGAGCCGACGAAGCTCATCCGCCTGAGCCGGACCATCGAGTTCGGCATAGCGCCCGACATGCAGTTCAAGCACCGGCACGCAGAGCCGCAGCGTCGCCTCGATCTGGCGCGGATCGGGCTCGACAAACAGGCTGACGCGGATGCCGGCCGCCTGCAATTCGGAAACGAACGGTGCCAGCCGATTGTGCTGGCCTGCGGCGTCGAGCCCGCCCTCCGTGGTGCGTTCCTCGCGTTTTTCGGGCACGATGCACACCGCGTGCGGGCGGTGCGAAAGCGCAATTTCCAGCATCTCCTCTGTTGCTGCTATCTCCAGATTGAGCGGCACCGAAAGCTCGGCCATCAGCCGCGCGATATCATCATCGGTGATGTGACGCCGGTCCTCGCGCAGATGCGCTGTGATGCCGTCAGCGCCGGCCTCGACCGCCAGCAACGCTGCGCGCACCGGATCGGGATAGCCGACGCCGCGGGCGTTGCGCACCGTCGCGACGTGATCGATGTTGACGCCCAGGCGCAGATAATCGGTGATGCTCATATCGCCGCCAGCCCCCGACTGCCGGGCTTGATCGGCGGTAGGGCGGCCAATTCCGGCGGCAATGCATCAGCGGGATAGGCTGGGATATCGAGCGTACAGAGCGATACCAGTGGCACGCCGATATCGGCCTTGCCGTTCGAACGATCGATGATGCACGCTCCGCCGAGCAATATGCCAGGGTGCTGGCGGATAGCAGCAATGCACTCACGCGACGACAGCCCAGTCGTCACCATATCCTCCACCATCACCACGCGCGCGCCCTCAGGAATTTCGAAATTGCGGCGCAGCTGGAATTCGCCGCCTTCGCGTTCGACGAAGATGGCATGGCAGCCAAGCGCGCGGGCCGTTTCATAGCCTGGGATGATCCCGCCGACGGCGGGCGAAACGATCAGATCGACTTCCCCGAAGCGCGCCGTAATCGCCTCGGCCAGCGCCCGAGCAAGCCGTTCAGTGCGAACGGGATCTTGAAAAACCAGCATTTTTTGAAGGAAGACGGGCGATCTAAGCCCCGATGAAAGAATGAAATGCCCCTCCAGCAACGCATCCGCGTCCCGGAATTCGGCGAGCACCTCGTCTGCGGTCATAGTCGGATCGGCCCTGCTATTGGTTAGAGCGGCCTGATAGGATTGCGTCCGCCGCCATGCAACGCTGGAGCCAAAAAAGCGTTGTGAACGCTTGAGAGTACAGCCTCTCGTGCGTATAGCGCCCGGCAAAAGAGCATAATATGGATCGCGTGCCGGGACGATTTGCTGCTACGCACAATCGACCGCCGCACTGCAACAGGACAAACGATCAAGATGCGAATGACAGGGCGTATATCGGGACTGAAGCCGTTGCTGCTGGCAGCGAGCCTGCTGGTCGGCTGTGGCGGCCAGGCAGTGGCACAGGCGCCTGTTGCGCCCCAGACCACCGCGTCGCAAGGTGTTACCGTCGGCACACCCACCGCCACGGCGCCGACCGCGCCCCCCGCCCCCACTGCCGCCAATGATCCAATGCTCGCGCTTGATGGCGGGCCAATGATGTTGCCGACGGCATCGGTTGGCCAGCCGGTTGACAAGGAAATCGGCGTCCAGCCTCAATTCACGCCCACCGGTCGCCGAGCCGCCTGGATGCATGATGTCATCCTGGTGCCCGTGATCACTGTGATCTCCGTCTTCGTACTGTTGTTGTTGATGTGGGTAGCGTTTCGGTATCGCCGCGCCGCCAATCCCGTCGCTTCCAAGACCAGCCACAACACGCTGATCGAGGTGATCTGGACGTTGGCGCCCGTGATCATTCTGGTGGTAATCGCGGTGCCTTCGATTGGCCTGCTGCAGGCGCAATACAAGCCTGCCCCGTCGAATGCGATCACGCTGAAGGCGATTGGCAACCAATGGTATTGGTCATATCAATATCCAGACAATGGCGGGTTCGAGATCACGTCGAACATGCTCAAGGAAAAGGGCGACGCCCCCGGCACCGAGCGGACGCGCACCGATGCCGACGGCCCCCGACTGCTGGCAACCGACAACCGGATTGTGCTGCCCGTCGGCGTGCCGATTCGGCTGATCACGACCTCCAACGACGTTATCCACAGCTGGGCGATGCCGGCATTCTGGATCAAGCTCGATGCGATTCCGGGCCGGATCAACGAGACGAGCTTCACGATCGACAAGCCAGGCGTCTATTTCGGCCAATGTTCTGAACTGTGCGGTGCGCGGCACGGCTATATGCCGATCACGGTTGCGGCCGTCGAACCGGCCGTGTTCGCCAAATGGGTAGCGGCCAAGGGTGGCACGATGAAGGGCGCGGCACCGGTCGCGGCCGGTATCTCGCCAGCGCCGGGTACCCCGGCGGCGGAGGCGCCTGCCGCAGTGACGCCGCTGCCCGCCACGCCTACTGAAACCAAGGGTGTGGCGACCGCCGAGACCAAGCTGCTGGTCAATTCAACCGAACCTGCGGCCGCTGCCGCCCCGCTGAAGAAGTAAGATCATGACAGATACTGCCTTAAATCCTTCGGCGTTCCAGGCGCATAGCGATCACGCGCATCATCACGATGCCGATCACAAACCGGCCTTTTTCGCGCGTTGGTTCATGTCGACCAACCACAAGGATATTGGCACACTCTATCTGATCTTCGCGATTACAGCCGGGATCATCGGCGGCGCGATCTCGGGTCTGATGCGCGCCGAACTGGCGCATCCGGGCATCCAGTACCTCACCTATTGGGCAACTTTCCTGCCGGGTGGCGAGGCAGGCCTCGATCATTCGCTCCATCTTTGGAACGTGTTGATCACCGCGCACGGCCTGATCATGGTGTTCTTCATGGTGATGCCGGCGATGATCGGCGGCTTTGGCAACTGGTTCGTGCCGATCATGATCGGCGCGCCCGACATGGCGTTTCCGCGCATGAACAACATTTCGTTCTGGCTGCTAATCCCAAGCTTCACGCTGCTGCTCGCTTCGCCCTTCTTCGGGGGCGCTGGCAATGGCTGGACGCTCTACGCGCCGCTTTCCACCTATGGTGAGCCCGGGCCATCGACCGATATGGCGATCCTGTCGCTCCATCTTGCCGGCGCATCGTCGATCCTCGGCGCGATCAACTTCATCACCACAATCTTTAATATGCGCGCGCCCGGCATGACGCTGCACAAGATGCCACTGTTCGTGTGGTCGGTGCTCGTCACCGCTTTCCTGCTGCTGCTCGCGCTGCCGGTACTGGCGGCGGCCATCACGATGCTGCTCACCGATCGTAATTTCGGCACGACGTTTTTCGATCCGGCCGGCGGCGGCGATCCCGTTCTCTACCAGCATCTGTTCTGGTTTTTCGGCCACCCCGAAGTATATATCATGATCCTGCCGGGCTTCGGCATCGTCAGCCAGGTGATCTCCACGTTTTCGAAGAAGCCGATCTTTGGCTATCTCGGCATGGCCTATGCCATGGTCGCGATCGGCGTTGTCGGCTTCGTCGTGTGGGCGCATCACATGTTCACCACCGGCCTCAGCGTGAACGTGAAGATGTATTTCACGGCAGCGACGATGATCATCGCGGTGCCGACCGGCATCAAGATCTTCTCGTGGATCGCGACGATGTGGGGCGGCTCGCTCAGCTTCAAGACGCCAATGATGTGGTCGATCGGCTTCATCTTCATGTTCACCGTTGGCGGCGTGACCGGGGTGGTGCTCGCAAATGGCGGCATCGACGATTACATGCAGGACACCTATTATGTCGTCGCGCACTTCCATTATGTGCTGTCGCTCGGCGCCGTGTTCAGCCTGTTCGCGGGCTTCACCTATTGGTTCCCGAAAATGTCCGGCAAGATGCTCAACGAGGCGCTTGGCCAGGTTCATTTCTGGATGTTCTTTGTCGGCGTGAACGTGCTGTTCTTCCCAATGCACTTTTTGGGCCTGCAGGGCATGCCGCGCCGCATTCCCGATTATTCCGATCAGTTCGCGACCTATAATTATGTCGCGACCGTCGGCTACATGATCATGGCGACGAGCATGGTAGTGTTCTTCGTCAACCTGATCATGTCGCTCGCCGCTGGGCGCAAGGCTGGCGACAATCCGTGGGGCGAAGGCGCGACGACGCTCGAATGGACGCTGTCCAGCCCGCCGCCTTATCACCAGTTCGAAACGCTGCCAGTGATCGACGACAGCCACGGGCATTGATGTTCTCCACCTTTCTGCTTGCGGGAGGGATCAGGGGTGGGAACGTCCCGCCTAAACAACCCAGGCCGGGAGTGGACAACCACCCCCGGCCCTTCCCGCCAGCGGGAGGGGAGGAAAAGATGACAACGACGACGCTCACTGCTCCGATATCCGCCGATTGGCAGGATTTCCTTGCGCTTACCAAGCCGCGGGTGATGCGTTCGGTCGTCTTCACCGGTCTGTGCGGAATGCTGGTTGCACCCGTTAGCCTGCCGCCTGCAATCGGCTTCACGGCTATCCTCGCCATCGCGCTCGCTGCGGGTGCGGCCGGCACGCTCAACCAATGGTATGAAGCCGATATCGATGCGCTAATGAAGCGCACCGCCAATCGCCCGCTCGCCGCTGGTCGGATGGACCGCGAGACTGCACTCCAGTTCGGCGTGGGTGTCGGCGTGTTCAGCGTCCTGCTGATGGGGTTGTTCGTCAACCTGATCGCGGCAGCGTTCCTTGCGGCATCGATCCTCTTTTACGTCGTCGTCTATACGATCGGGCTCAAGCGCTACACGCCGCAGAATATCGTCATCGGCGGCGCGGCGGGCGCCTTCCCGCCACTGATCGGCTGGGTGGCGGCGACGGGCAGCATCTCGCTGCTGCCGATCCTGATGTTCGCCTTGATCTTCCTTTGGACGCCACCGCACAGCTGGGCGCTGGCCCTGCTCATTCGTGACGATTACGCCAAGGGCCGCGTGCCGATGATGCCCGTCGTCGCCGGCGCGCGGACGACGCGGTGGCAGATGCTTGGCTATGCCGTGCTGATGGCAATCGTCGCGGTCGCGCCTTGGCCGCTTGGCCTTGCCGGCGCGCTGTACGGCATCGTTGCTACGGCGGCCTCGGTCGTGTTTGTCGCGCTCACTGCCTGGGTCGTCATCGCCGCTGCGCCGACGCCCAGGGAAATGAAGCCCGAGCGCACGCTGTTCGTCTATTCGATCGGCTATATTTTGGCGATGTTCGCCGCCCTCGTTGCCGACAAGTGGTTCACATGACGCCCGAGGAAGAGACCCAGCTCCGTGCCAAGCAGAAATCGCGTGCACTCGTGATGGCTCTGATCCTCGGCGCTCTTGCCGTGCTTTTCTTCGTCGTCACCATCGCCAAAATCCAAGCGGGGCATGCATGAACCGCAAGCTGCGCACCGCGACGCTCGCCGGGATCGGCGTATGCTGCATGGGTGGGCTCGGCTATGCCAGCGTGCCGCTCTACCGCCTGTTCTGCCAGGCAACGGGGCTGAACGGCACAACCCAGCGTGGCGAGGCCGCGCCCGGCGCCGTCGACGGGCAGGTACGGATCGATTTCGATACCAATGTCAGCCCAAAGCTCGACTGGACCTTCCGCCCCGAAATCCGATCGGAAACAGTCGATGTCGGTGCGCGCGACATGGCCTTCTTTACCGCGACCAACAATGCGGATCACCCGATCACCGGCACGGCGACTTTCAACGTCTCGCCGGCGCAGGCGGGGAAATATTTCACCAAGATCCAGTGTTTCTGTTTCACCCAGCAGACTCTGAAACCGCATGAGACCGTGCGTATGCCGGTGATCTTCTTCGTCGATCCCAAGATGCTCAAGGATCCCGACGCGGCCGATGTCGATACGATCACGCTCAGCTACACTTTTTACCCTGTGGATTCCGCAAAGGCCGCAGGCTAGAGCGCAACCGAACAGCTTCTGACGGGAAATGACGACCATGGCCGGCGCCAAAAATCACGATTATCACATCCTTGCCCCCAGCTTCTGGCCGCTGCTCGGCGCGATGTCGGCGCTGCTGCTGGCGTCGGGCGGGCTGATGTGGATGCACAAGGCCGATCCATCGGCGATTGTCTTTTTCATCGGCCTTGCCGGCGTACTCGCGACGATGTTCCTGTGGTGGCGCGACGTCATCCGAGAGGCGCATTCGGGCGATCACACGCCCGTCGTCCAGCTCCATCTGCGCTACGGGATGATCCTGTTCATTGCCTCAGAAGTGATGTTCTTCGTTGGCTGGTTCTGGGCCTTCTTCGATTTCTCGCTGTTCCCAGCCCCCGTCGAGGTCGTCGGCGGTGAAGTGACGCGGATCGCAGAAACCGTGAAGGCGGTGGCCGGGCAATGGCCACCAAAAGGCATTGAGGTGATCGATCCGTTCGGTTTCCCGCTGCTCAACACGATCATCCTGCTGCTTTCGGGCACCACCGTCACCTGGGCGCACCACGCGCTGATCCATGGCGATCGTGAGGGACTGAAAAAAGGTCTGTGGGTCACGATCATCCTGGGCGCGATCTTCAGCTCGATCCAGGCCTATGAATATGCCGATGCACCATTCCACTTCAGCGGGCTGAATTTCGGCGCGTCGTTCTTCATGGCAACGGGCTTTCACGGCTTCCACGTGATGATCGGCACGATCTTTCTCGCGATCTGCCTGGCGCGCGTTTATTCGGGCCACTTCACCCCACGTCAGCATTTCGGGTTCGAGGCCGCCGCCTGGTATTGGCATTTCGTCGATGTCGTCTGGCTGTTCCTGTTCGTCTCGATCTATGTTTGGGGCGGTGCAGGCGCGCCTGTCCACGCTGGCTGACGGGTGACCGACTGGCATCTCGCCCAGGTCAATGTGGGGCGGCTGGTGGCGCCGCCCGGCGATCCGCGCGTTGAGCCCTTCATGGCGGCACTCGACCGGATCAACGCGCTGGCAGATGTATCCCCGGGATTCATCTGGCGGCTCCAGGACGATAGCGGCAATGCGACGGCGTTACGGCCTACCCCCGATCCACTGTTTGCCGTCAACATGTCGGTGTGGCGCCATGCCGAGGCCTTGTTTGATTTCGTCTATCGCAGCGCCCACACGCCAGTGATGACGAAAAGACGCGATTATTTCGATCGGTTCGACGGTGCCTATCAGGCGCTGTGGTGGATCCCGGCGGGCCATATTCCATCGGTCGATGAGGCATTTTCACGGTTGTGGCGGCTCGATCGCTATGGGCCGACCGATCACGCCTTCACCTTCAAGGCACGGTTCCCGGCGCCGGGTATTTCCGGCACGCCAATCGATATGCAGCCTGATCCTTGGTGTGTCGGCAACGCCTGACCCCAACCCGCCCGCGACGATCGCCATTGTGTTGCGGGGACTGTGCCCAAGGTGCGGCAGCAGAACGCTGTTTGCGGGAATGGTGAAATTTGCCGACAAATGCACCGTTTGCGGGCTCGACCTTTCGGCGTTCGATGTCGGCGACGGGCCAGCAGCGTTTCTCACGCTGATCCTCGGCGCGCTCGTGGTCATCATGGCGATCACGCTCGAACTCACCCTGTCGCCGCCGCTATGGGTACATATGCTGATCTGGATTCCGGTGACGGCTGCAGGTGTGATCGGATCGCTCAGGATCGCCAAGGCCGCCTTGCTCCTCGTGGAATACCGGATTGCGCTCCGCGAAGGCCGGATTGTTCCGCGCAACGACGCATGAAGAAGCTCCCCCCCATCCCCACGATCCTTGTCCTCCTCGCGGTTGCCGCGATGATCGGGCTTGGTGTCTGGCAGCTCCAGCGCAAAGGCGAAAAGGAGGCCGCGCTTACCCGCTATGTCCAGAACGCAACGCTACCCCCGGTGGCGTTTCCGGCAATCCCGATCGGCGATTCGCTGCTGTACAGGCGCACCAGCGTCTTTTGCCTCACCCCCACGAGCTGGCGCATCGAGGGCGCTGGCAGCCGTGGCTGGCGGCACATCGCGCAGTGTCGCACCGGCGCCGAAGGGCCGGGCTTTGCGGCAGACATGGGCGCATCGCAGGATTTGAAATACAAGCCGCAATGGCGCGGCGGCGAGGTGAGCGGCACGATCGCCCAGGCCCCATCGCATCAAAGCCTGATCGGCGGGCTTTTCGGCCGCGAGGTAAAGACGCTGATGATCGTCTCCGACACCGCGCTGCCGGGCCTGAGACCGACATCGCGGCCAAGCCCCGAATCGATCCCCAACAATCACTTGGCCTATGCCGTTCAGTGGTTCGTGTTCGCAGCGATTGCGCTGGGTATCTATGCGCTTGCGCTTCGGCGGCGGAGCAACGGCCGCTAAGCCGCGCTTGTGCGGCTTGAGGGGCAGCGGTATCGATTCAGCGATGGAGTATCTCAGCACCCGGGGCACAGCGCCGATCCTCGATTTCGAACAGGTGACGCTGGCTGGGCTCGCGAGCGATGGTGGCCTGTATCTCCCCGCGACCTGGCCGAGCATGTCCCCAGCGGAGATAAGCGCGCTCCGCAGCGCATCCTATGTCGACACCGCTGTCGCGGTGATGGCGCCCTTTGTCGAAGGCACGCTGTCGATCGAGGCGCTACGGGCGCTGTGCGTCCAGGCCTATGGCACCTTCGCGCATGCCGCCGTCACGCCGCTCGTCCAGCTCGACGAACGGCATTGGCTGCTTGAACTGTTCCACGGGCCGACGCTCGCGTTCAAGGATGTTGCGCTGCAATTGCTGGGGCTGTTGTTCGAACGATTTCTTACCGGCAGCGACCGGCATCTGACCGTGGTCGGCGCGACATCGGGCGATACCGGCTCGGCAGCGATCGACGCGCTGGCCGGGCGGCACGGGATCGATGTGTTCATGCTCCACCCGGCCGGGCGCGTTTCGGAAGTGCAGCGCCGGCAGATGACGACGGTGCTCGCACCCAATATCCACAATATCGCGGTGGACGGCAGCTTCGACGATGCGCAGGCGCTGGTGAAGGCGATGTTCAACGACAAGGCCTTCGCGAGCCGCTTCACGTTGTCGGCGGTCAATTCGATCAATTGGGCGCGGCTGATGGCGCAGGTGGTCTATTATTTCTACGCCGCCGTCCGGCTCGGCGCGCCTGAGCGATCAGTCGCCTTTTCGGTGCCGACGGGCAATTTCGGGGACGTGTTCGCTGGCTATGTCGCCGCCAAGATGGGGCTGCCGATTACCCGGCTGATCGTCGCGACCAACGTCAACGATATACTCCACCGCGCGCTCTCGACCGGCGATTACGCGCAAGGAACGGTCGTTGCGACGCCCACGCCGTCGATGGATATCCAGGTCTCGAGCAATTTCGAACGACTGCTGTTCGATCTTGGCGGGCGCGACGGCTCAGCGGTCGCTGGCCAGATGCGTGGCTTCGAGACGAGCAAGGCGATGCGGCTGACCAACAGCCAGCGCGAAGGTGCGGCGACATTGTTCAGCAGCGATCGCGTCGATCTCGACGAAATGGCGCTGGCAATGCGCTGGGCGCATGCCGAGGCGGGCCAGGTGATCGATCCGCATAGCGCGATCGGCCTTGCAGCAGCCCGCCGGGCCGATTTGGGCGACGTGCCGGTGGTCACGCTTGCCACCGCTCACCCGGCGAAATTTCGCGACGCGGTGGAGCGGGCAACGGGTGCCCGGCCAGCATTGCCGGCCCGGATCGGCAATCTGTTCGACCGCGAGGAGCGCTATGCGAGCCTGCCAGCGACCTTTGAGGCGGTAACCGGCTATATCGCCGGACGAGCCACGCCGACGCGATGACACTGGTTACGCTGATCGCCGAGCCTTGGGCCGATTACGGATTGGTCGATTCAGGCGATGGTCGCAAATTGGAGCGCTATGGCCGCTTCCGCTTCATCCGCCCCGAGCCCCAGGCGATGTGGGCGCCGGCATCCGAAAGCTGGAACGCCGATGGGGATTTCATCGGCGCGCCCGATGACGAAGGCGGCGGCAAGTGGCACCTTTCGGCCGATGTACCGCGCGGCGGCTGGCATATCCGATGGGAGGAATTGCTGTTCACCGCCCAGAATACGCCCTTCCGCCATCTCGCCTTCTTCCCCGATATGGCCCCGCAATGGGCGTGGATGCGGGATCGCGTTGCCGAGGGTGACGAGGTGATGAACCTGTTCGGCTACACCGGCATCGGCACGCTCGCGCTGGCGGGCAAGGGCGCGCGGATGACGCATGTCGATGCCAGCAAGAAATCGGTCGAGGCGGGCAAGGCCAACGCCTTCCTGTCGGACATGGCCGATCGACCGATCCGCTGGATGGTCGACGATGCCGCCAAATTTACCGCGCGCGAAGTGCGGCGGGGCAAGCGCTATGACGGTATCTTCCTCGATCCTCCAAAGTTCGGGCGCGGCCCGACGGGCGAAATCTGGCGGCTCGAGGAGCATCTGCCGGGGCTCATCGCCGATTGCCGGATGCTGCTCGATGCCGACAGCAAGTTCCTGGTGCTGACGGTCTATGCAGTGCGGATGTCGGCGCTCGCGATTGGCGAGCTGCTGCGCCAGGCGACGGCCGATCTTGGCGGGACGGTGGAGGTCGGCGAGATGGCGGTGCGCGAGGAAGCGCGCGGGCTGTTGCTGCCGACGGCGATCTTTGCGCGCTGGTCGAAGGCAGCGGGATAGGAGAAGAATTGCGCTCACGCGGCCGCGCTGAAACGCGGAGAGAAGAAGCAGAGGCGTGCGCGCGAGCGCTCAGATAATCATCGGCTGCCGATCAGCCAATTGATCATTGTCTTCCGATCACTGGCCCTTTGGCGCTTTCTCTCCCTTTCTTCTCCGCGTCTCAGCGCCTCCGCGTGAACCAAAATCTTCCTCAATCCCGCCCCACCCGGATCGCCCCCGCCGCGACCACAGGCGCGCCGACCACAAGCAGCAACGTCACAGCGCCAAGCAGCTTGAGCGCTCCTGCCCCGCCATCGATCGAGCCTGCGCCAAAGATCAGCAGCGGCACCGCGAGCGGCAACATCACCAGCCCGGCAACCGCCCCAGCGCCGCGCAACCCCGCCACTAGAGCGCCCGTTGCGACCGCCAGTGCCGCCAACCCCGGCGTGCCGATCAGTAGCCCAAGCTCGATCTTGCCGAGCGTCGGCGCGTCGATCCCCAGCAACCCGGCGGCGATCACGGCGGCCACCATCAGCGGCGGGCCGAAGCTCAGCCAGTGCGCCGCGATCTTCGCCGCGCTCACCGCGATCATGCTGTGCCCGCGCACCGCCAGTTGATCGAGCACCCCGGCATCGGCATCGGGCGCCACCAGCCGATCGACGGGGAGCAATGCCGCCAGCAATGCCGCCGCCCAGATCACCCCGCCGCCGATCCGCGCGAGCAGGTCGCGATCGGGCCCGATGCCGAATGGAAACAAGATGCAGGCGAGCAAGAAGAACGCGACCGGGAAGATCGCCCCGCCCCCGCTCCACGCGCGGCGGACATCGCGGATGATCAGCGAGGCGATCATGCCGCCATTCCCGACAGCACGAGCTCTGTGGCCCCCGGCACTGCGATCGGCTGGTGCGTGGCGATCAGCACCGCCCCGCCCCGCGCGCGGTGGGCGGCGATGATCGTTCCCAGTCGCTCGACAGAGGCGATGTCGAGCCCGCTGGCTGGTTCATCGAGCAACCACACGGGCGCGCCGCCTGCAATCAATGGCGCAAGCGCTGCCCGCCGCCGTTGCCCGGTCGACAGCAACCGCACGGGCACGTCGGCAAGATGCGCCAGCCCGATTTCGTCGAGCGCTGCGTCCACAGCGCGCCGGTCGGCCCCGTCGATCCGCGCCCAGAACGACAGCGAATCCGCCAGTCGCCGTTCGGAATCGAGCGCATGCGCCTCTCCAAGGAAACCGCGCGCGACGCTCGCCGTCACCGTCCCGGCAGACGGCGCGAGCAGGCCGGCAGCAATTCGGATAAGGCTCGATTTGCCGACGCCATTGGGCCCGCTGACGATCAGCGCATCGCCGCCATCAATCGCGAACGACACGCCCTCGAACAACAGTCGCCCGCCCCGCGTGCAGGAGACGCAGTCGAAGGCGAGCCCGCTCACGCGCCGTGCTCAAGCGCGTGCATATCGGCATCCGACAGCCCGAAATGATGCCCGACCTCATGGATCACCACGTGCGACACGAGCGCGCTAAGTGTGACGCCGGTATCGACCCATTCGTCGAGGATCGCTCGGCGATAAAGGTGGATACGATCGGGCAGCGCGCCCGACACGCCTGAATCCTTCTCTCCCACCGGTCGGCCATGATAAAGGCCGGACAGCGCGAAAGGGTCATCGATACCCAGCGCTGCGAGCGTTTGATCATCGGCAAAATCCTCGACGATCAGCACGATATCGACAAGATGTGCGGCAAACGGCGCGGGCAACCGCGCGAGCGTTGCCCGGGCGAGCCGCTCGATATCCCCCAAACTCGGCGCTTGCCCCGTCATCGCCTCCGACATAGGCCGGGGAGCAAAGCCACTGCAAGGGAGCGGCACCAATGATCGAACAGCTGAGCGAAGCCGAACGTGCCGAAGCGCTCGATGGCCTGCCCGATTGGGATTATGACGAGGCCCGCGATGCGATCACGCGCAGCTTCGCCTTTGCCGATTTCGTCGAGGCGTTCGGCTTCATGGCCCGCGTCGCGCTGATCGCCGAAAAGGCCGATCACCACCCCGAATGGTCCAATGTGTGGAACCGCGTCGAAATCGCGCTGACGACGCATGATGCCGGCGGCCTCAGCCACCGCGACATCGATCTTGCCCAGGCGATCGACGCTATCGTTGGGGACTAGAGCCTGATGACTTTACCTTGACCCGTTCGTTTCGAGGCCCCGGGTATCGGCTTCGCCGATCCCGAGGACAGGCTCCGTCGATAAACATATCACGAGCGCTGCGCAGGGTGTCTCGACTTCGCTCGACACGAACGGTTTGGGTGGTGAGTCAATCTAAAGTCATCCCGCACTAAGTTACCGCGCCGACCCGGCCCTCATCTGCTTGCGCAGACCGCCCGGCATCCAGCGCGCGGCAAACAGCATCCGCTTCGCCGTCTTGCCGACGGGGGTGTGCAAGCGCTCACCATGCACCGCATCCCAGGCCGCTTGTGCCACATCAGCGACGGGGGTGATCTCCATCCCGCGCTCAACGACGAGGTCGCGAACCGATCGATTGGTGCCGGTGACTCCCGCCTCGATTAGCGGCGTATCGATGAAGCTCGGCATCAGCGATCGCACCTTGATGCCATCGGGCGCCCACTCCCCATCGAGCGATTCGGTGAGCGCGCGCACCCCGAATTTGGTCACCGCATAAATGCCGATACCGGCGCCGCCATAAATGCCTGCCGCCGATGCGGTGTTGAGCAGGCACGATCCGGGCGTCGCCTTCAGATAGGGATAGCCGATCTTGGCGCCGTTGATGACGCCCATCAGGTTCACGCCGATCACCCGGTCGATCTCGTCGAAGCTGTTGTCGGCGAGCTGCCCTCCAGCGGCGATGCCGGCATTGTTGAACAGCACATCGATCCGCCCGCCGCTGACCTTCACGAAATCATCGAGCGTGGTGCGCCATGCTTCACGATCGCGAACGTCCATGACGTGCGTCGATGCCATGCCGGCAGGGAGCATCGCGGCGGTTTCGGCCAGACCGATCGCGTTCACATCGGCAAGCCCGACGCGCCACCCCTTGCGCGCAAAAAGCTGCGCAACGGCGCGGCCAATGCCCGATCCGCCGCCAGTGATGAAAATCGCCTGTGTCATGCTACCCCCGCGTTTGACCTCGCCATCGTCATCCCGCATCACGCCAGCCGATGCCACAAGAATCGCCAGTTCCGCAAAGGGCTCAGACCGGCCCCTCGGTCGCCTTTGAAGGCGTCGGCAAAGTGTATCCCGGCGGGACGATTGCGGTGGCTGATGTCTCGGTCGAGATCGCGGCTGGCAGTTTCGTGGCCCTTGTCGGCAGTTCGGGATCGGGCAAGTCGACATTGCTCAAGATGATCAATCGCCTGGTCGAGCCGAGCAGTGGCCGGGTGCTGATCGGCGGGCAGCCCGTCGATAGCGATCCACCGCACCTCCTGCGTCGACGGATCGGGTATATCTTTCAGAATATCGGCCTGTTCCCGCATATGACCGTGGCCGAAAACATTGCCATCGGCCTCCGGATCGCCGGCGTCAAAAGCTATGCGGCGCGGATCGGGGAACTGCTCGATCTAGTCGATCTGCCGCGCGATTTCGCGCTCCGCACCCCCGATGCGCTCTCGGGCGGGCAACGGCAGCGGGTCGGCGTCGCCCGTGCGCTCGCGACCGAGCCGGGCCTGCTGATCATGGACGAACCGTTCGGCGCGCTCGATCCCGTCACGCGCGATCAATTGGGCGAGGCGATCCGCTTGCTCCATGATCGACTGGGGCTGACCACGATCATGGTCACGCATGACATGGCCGAGGCGCTGATCCTGGCCGACCGGGTGATCGTCATGGACCATGGGCGGATCGTCGCCGATTGCTCGCCGCGCGCGCTGATCGCAGGCGAAGGCGGGCCCGAGGCCGATGCACTGGTTGCCGTACCGCGAGAACAGGCACGGCGGCTACGCGCGCTCGAAGGGGACGGCGCATGAGCAGCCCCTTTTTCGATGCGATGGCGCGCATACCCGATCTGCTGGCAGCGCATGTCCTGCTTGCTGCCTCATCGCTCGCGCTTGGGCTAGTGATCAGCCTGCCGCTCGCGATCTGGTCAGCGCGGCGCCCGCTGGTCGCGCGAGCGGCGCTTGGCTTTGCCAGCCTCGTCCAGACGATCCCGAGCCTAGCACTGCTCGCGCTCTTCTATCCGCTGCTGCTGTCGCTGTCGGCGATGGTCGGCGGCGGCATCCCCGCGCTCGGCTTTCTGCCCTCGCTGCTGGCGCTCACGCTCTATGCACTGCTGCCGATCCTTCGGAACGGGGTAACCGGGCTGACCGGCATCGATCCGGCGATCATCGAGGCGGCCGACGGCGTCGGGATGACGAGCTGGCAGAAACTGGGTCTCGTCGAGGCACCGCTTGTATCCCCAGTGCTGATGGCGGGTATCCGCACCGCGGCAGTATGGACGATCGGCGCGGCGACACTTTCCACCACGGTCGGCCAGCCAAGCCTTGGCGACATGATCTTTGCAGGCTTGCAGACGCAGAACTGGACGCTGGTGCTTGCCGGTTGCCTCACCGCCGCCACGCTGGCGCTGGTTGTCGATGCGCTGCTCGGCGTCGTCGAGCATGGCATTGCTAACCGCAAGCGTCTCCGGGCGTTCGTCGCGGTCGGCGTGCTGACAGCGGGTATCCTCATCGCGCTTACGCCGATGCTGCCAACGGGGCAAAAGAGCGTCGTCGTCGGCGCCAAGGGCTTTTCCGAGCAATATATCCTCGCCCGCCTGATCGGCCACCGGCTCGAACGCGCAGGCTACCGCGTCAGCTACCGCGAAGGGCTTGGCTCGGGGGTCGCCTTTGCCGCGCTGAAAGGCGGCGATGTTGATGTCTATGTCGATTATTCAGGCACGATCTGGACCAACGAGATGAAGCGCACCGATGTGCCTCCGCGCGCAGCGATCGTTCAGGGCATCGACAAATGGGCGGCGAAGCAGGATCTCCGCTTGCTCGGTTCGCTGGGGTTCGAGAACGCCTATGCCTTTGCGATGAACGGCGAGAAGGCGGCAGGGCTAGGGATTCGCACGCTCGACGATCTGGTCGCACAGGCGCCGGCGCTCAATTTCGGTGCCGATCTGGAATTTCTGGAGCGACCCGAATGGGCCGCCGTCAAGCGTGCCTATCCGCTCAAGTTCAAATCGGCGCAGGCATATAATCCCACCTTCATGTACCGTGCGATCGATAGCGGACGCGCCGATGTGATCTCTGCCTTTTCGTCAGACGGGCGGATCGCCGCGCAAAAGCTTGCCGTCCTGGCCGATCCGCGCGGCGCGATCCCGGGTTACGATGCGATCCTGCTCGTCGGGCCGGCGCACGCGCGTGATGATCGCTTCCTCAACGCAGTGATGCCGCTCGTCGGCCGTGTCCCCGTCGCCTTGATGCGCGAAGCCAATTACATGGTCGATCGCGATACCGACAAGGTGAGCCCCGAACAGGCGGCACGTTGGCTGGAGCAACAGCTCCCGCGCTGATGCCGCCGGATTGCCACGCTAGCCCAGGGCGTGAGGGTCGACGCTCCACGCGCTAGCTGGTGAAACCGATCCGGCGGTGGGTGCCGTCGCAATAGGGCTTGTTGGCAGAACCGCCGCAGCGGCACAGCCGGGTCGAGGTCACGCGGTCGAAGGTCCGGCCTGTGCCTGCGCACAATTCCAGATTGCCGGTCACGACCAGCGGCCCATTTTTCTCGGGATCGATTGCCAGCGTGCCCCCGCGCACTGCAAGCGGTTGAGAGTCGCGGGTCGCTGGTTCGCCCGTCGCTGCAAACTGGATGGCGAGATGGCTGCTGTCGCAAAAGGGCTTGTTCTTGGATGCGCCGCAGCGGCACAAGGTCGCCCGATAGCCGATCGCCTCGCCATCCAGCAGCATATCCGCGCGCACGCCGATTGGCCCGTTTTCGCGCAGTTGCACCAGGTTGACCGGCGGCGGCGCCTCTTCCGCCCCGCCATCGTGTCGCTGATACTGGATCGCGCCCGATGGGCACATATGCGCCACCGTCACCAGGCCTTCGGTGCTCGTCGCATCAGGATCGATCCATGGCCCCTCGACATTGGCCTTGAATACGGCTGGCTGACCCAGCACGCAGTGGCGCGCGTGAATGCATCGCTCGGCTGAAAAGATCAGATCGATCGCCTCGCCGGGAATGCGTTCGACACCCTCTCCCTCATCGACAGGCATCGGCGCTGACGACGCCGCGAGCGGCAATGCTGCTTGCTCGGCGGGCACTGCCAACGCTGCTGGGACCGTTTCAGTGATGGCCACGCCGACCCGGTCGGAAATGGTGATCCGCGCGACCTTGGTGGCCAGCGCCTGCAATTCGGCAGCGGCGCGCTCGGTGAGTTCAGCGACATCGACATCACCGGCACCAATCGACGTTGCCCGCACGGCAATCTGTTCGAGCCGTTCCACCAGCACCGCGATGGCCCCCGGCTCGGGCGGGAGTGCCGATGCTGATCGCAACGTCGCAAAGCTGAGGCCGGCGGTGCAACCTGGCGCCTCTGGATTGGCCGGCAAGGCGGTCAGCCGCTCGGCCACCGGGGTAAGTATCCGCATCAGCTCGATCGCCGCATCCACCAGCCCGCGCTGCGCCGCCTGATCGACCCCGGCATAGCCAAGCGCCAGGCAGCGCAGGCTGTGATTGTAGATCGCGTTGCCAAGATCGAGCAGGCTTGCGGCCGGCTCAGCACTGATCCACAGCTTGCCCTCGGGGAGCGGCGGCTTGCGCATGACCGGATTATGCGCAGCGGCACGGCCAGGGCGGAAATCGGCGCGGGCGGCGAGCAGCACCTGATATTCCTCGCGGATTTTCAGGAAACGGCAATAATGCGATCCCTCGGTCTCGGCGCCGGCGCCCTCGCCCTGCCGCACGATAGCATCGATCGCCTCGATCGCCGTCTTTACGCAGCGGACGACCGCCAGATTGGGCAGCGCGACGATTTCGGGGCTGATCTGGTGGATTGGATCGCCGACGAACAGCGCGTCTTCGCCCATCGTCGCGGCAAGCGCGCTGATGCCGTCTTCGATCGAGGCATAAAGCTGGCCGACCGTCGCGTAATCAAACGTCCCCGACATCAGCCGATCGGCGACCATCGTCCGGCTATAGGCGCGGTCCGGCGCGAAGCCATCGCCATCGGGCATCTCGATGCTTTCCGGCCGTTCAAGATAGATGAAGTGATCGAGCGTCTCGACGTTAAAGGGCGCGAGCTTCACGACGACGCCTGCCGGATGATAGCCAGGCGCGACCGGGAAATTCTGCCGCCAGAAATGCGCCGGGGCGCCAAGCGCGGACAATATGTTGGAAACGATGGCGAGGTGCGCCATCTCCTCGATCGCGACATCGAGGATTTCACCACGCCAACGGCGCACTGCGGCAAGCTCGGCCTCGCTCAAATCCTCGTCGGACGCGTCCTTCAGGCTGAACATCGCGTAGAGATAGCAGCACATCAGATTGTGCTCGATCTCGGCAGCTTCGAACAGGATCGCCCATAGCTGCTCGCGGGAGGAGGGGACGGGGCGCTGATCGGTCATGGTCGCAGTCCTATTTCTGCTCGGGTGTCGTTATGGCCGGCAGCGTCGCCTGCTCGCGGCGCAGGGGCATGGGCGCGTCTTGCCAGCCGCCGCCCAGTGCCTTGAACAGGCTGATTTGCGCGTCCGCCACCCCTGCATCTGCTTGGGCACGAGCAGCGCGGGCATTGGCGCGATCACGCTCGGCATCGATCAGCTGGAGGAAATTATCGGCGCCATTATCGAACCGAAGGCGCGAAAGCCGGGCCGCCTCGCCGCTCGATGTCTCTGCGCGTTGCAGCGCCGACTCGCGATCGAGCGCCCCTGCATAGCGCGCCAATGCCTGCTCGGTTTCGCGCAGCGCCGTCAGCACCGCCCCGTCGAACCGCGCGAGCGAGGCATCCGCCCCAGCGCGCGCCTGGCGTACCCGCGCGCGACCGATCGTCTGGTTGGGGAAGCTCCAGCTGATCAGCGGGCCGATCGCGTAATTGATCGATGTCGGCTTGAACAACTGGCTGCCGCGCGTCGAATTGAGGCCGATATTCCCCGCGAGTGAAATCGTGGGATAAAGGTCTGCCACCGCCACGCCAATCCGCGCAGTATCCGCAGCGAGCGTGCGCTCGGCGGCGCGAACATCGGGGCGCCGCGCGAGCAGGGCGGCCCCGTCGCCTGCCGGAATCACCGTCGTCAACTGCGGCGGCCGGGTGCAACGGGCAGCATCGGCATCGATTTCGGCAGGTGGCCGGCCAGTCAGCGTCGCCAGCGCATAAAGCGCCGCACGCTGCTCAGCCTCGAAGCCCGGTAATTGCGCCTGGGTTTGCGCCAGCAGCACATCGGCGCGCTCGACATCGCGTTTGGTGCCACGCCCTGCATCGAACAAGGTGTTGGTCAGCTTCAGCGTCTTCTGCTGAAGATCCACCGTCTCACGCGCGACCGTCAGCTGCGCCGCGTTCGAACAGGCGGTGACATAGGCGTTCGCGGTTTCCGCCGCGATCGAGACGCGGGCAGCATCGAGCTGTGCGACCGATGCTTCGAAATCACCCCGGCTGGCCTCAGTCGCACGGGCCACCCCGCCAAATAGATCGATTTCATATGATGCATCAAACCCCAGCCGGAACAGATCGAACTGGAAGGTCTGCGCAGGGCCGGCGCCGCCGCCGAACGCTGCCGAATTCGCGCTGTTGCCCTGTTGACGCTGATAGGAGCCCGTGAGGTTGGTCTCGGGGAGCCGCGCGCCGCGCTGTTCGGACAGGACCGCGCGCGCTCGGGTCAGGTTGGCGGCGGCAACGCGGATATCGGTATTGTGCGCGAGCGCATCGGTGATCAGCCGATCGAGCACGGGATCGTTGTACAAACGCCACCAATGATCGGGCAGCGTGCTGGCATTGGCGGCACTTTGCGCGCGCACCACCTCCGCCAGCGGGCCCGCTGCCGTATCGGGCGTCGAAGGCCGCTTGTAATTGGGGCCGACAACGCAGCCCGACAGGCCAAGCGCCGCCAGTGCGATCAGCATCGCGCGCTTCATGCCTTTACCTCCGCTATCGGGACATTGGGTGGCCCGACAGGCGGCTGATCGCTCTTGCGCCGACGATTGATCCAACCGCTTGCCCGATCGCCCAACTGGCGGCTGATGACGTAGAAGCTTGGCGTGAACAGCAAGCCGAAGGTCGTGACGCCGATCATCCCGAAGAACACCGCGACGCCAAGCGCCCGACGCAGCTCGGACCCTGGCCCGGAGCCGATCACCAGCGGCAACGTGCCCAGAATGAAAGCGATCGAGGTCATCAGAATCGGGCGGAGGCGCTGCGCGGCGGCATGTTCGGCTGCCGCGCGCAATTCCATCCCTGCATCCTCATTCTGCTTAGCGAATTCGACGATCAGAATGGCGTTTTTCGCTGCCAGACCAATCAACACGACGAGGCCGATCTGGGTCAGGATATTATTGTCGAGCCCCATGATGTTCACGCCTACGATCGCTGCCAACAGGCACATCGGCACGATCAGGATCACCGCAAACGGCAGCACCAGGCTCTCGTAATTGGCCGCGAGCAGCAGGAACACGAACAGCACGGCAAGACCGAAAACCAACGTGCCCGTACTCCCGGCCTGTTCCTGCTCGAACGCAAGTTCAGTCCATTCGAAGGTCATCCCTTGCGGCAACACCTGGCCCGCAATCTGCGCCATCGTTGTCAACGACTGGCCGGACGAGAACCCGTGCATCGTGTCGCCCTGCAATTCGGCCGATGGATAAAGATTATACCGCACCACACGATAGGGTCCGCTGTCGTTCTTGAGCGTCATCACCGCGTCGAGCGGGACCATCGCGCCCGACGCAGAGCGGGTCTTGAGCTTGCCGACATCGGCGATTTCGTCGCGATAAGGCGCATCGGCCTGGGCCGTAACGCGGTAGGTGCGGCCCAGAAAATTGAAATCGTTGATATAGGTCGAGCCGAGATAGGTGCCGAGCGTTGCGAACACATTTTGCACCGGCACGCCAAGCTGCTCCGCCCGGGGGCGATCGATATCGGCATAGAGGCGCGGGGTGCGCACGTTGAAAGTCGTGAAGCTGCTGGTGATGCCCTTGGCCTGATTGGCCTTCATCATCATCCCAAAGGCCGCCTGCTCCAGCGCTGCATAGCCTGCGTTGCTGCGATCTTCGATCAGCATCTTCCAGCCGCCGCCCGTGCCGATTCCGCGGACCGGCGGTGGCGGAATCACAAGCAACACGCCATCGGTAATCGGGCCTAGCGCCTGGCGAATTTCATTGGCAACGACATCGGCATATTTGCGGTCGCCGCTTGGCTTCAGGGCGACGAACATCGCCGCGGCATTTGGCGCGGTGGAGAAGGTGGCGCCGTCCAGGCCGGCAAAGGCGACGGTGGCCTCGGTCGCCTTGTTTTGCAGGGCGATCTGCTGGGCACGCTGCAACACTTCTGTCGTGCGCTGGAGCGATGCGCCGGGCGGCAGCTGGGCGGCAATGATCAGATATCCCTGATCCTGTGCGGGAATGAAGCCCGTCGGGGTTGCGCTGAAGCGCCAGCCCGCCAGCCCAATCAACACCGCATAGCACACCACAACGACGCCCAACGCCCGTATCGCGCGCGCAGTAAACTTGCCGAAACGATCCGACAGCGAGTCGAACCCCCGGTTGAATCCGCTCGCGAACCGGGCGCCGGCACCACGCCATCCCGGCGCGGGTGCGGTCTCATGCTTGGGTTTCAGCAGCAAAGCAGCGATGGCCGGCGACAGCGTAAGCGACACAAACGCCGAAATCGCGGTGGCGGAAACGATCGTCAGCGCGAACTGCTGATAGAATTGTCCCGAAATGCCAGGGATGAAGCTCGTCGGGATGAACACGCCGCACAGCACCAGCGCAATGGCGATCAGCGCGCCCGATACCTCGTCCATCGTCTCGTGCGCGGCTTGCCGGGGCGACAGGCCCTTTTCCGCCATCAGCCGCTCGATATTTTCAACGACAACAATCGCGTCATCGACGACGATGCCGATTGCCAGCACCATCCCAAACAATGACAGGTTGTTGATCGAGAACCCGAACGCCGCCAGCGCTGCCAGCGAGCCGACCAGCGACACCGGGATGGCGATGATCGGGATCAGCGCCGCACGCCAGCTTTGCAGAAACAGCAGGACGACGAGCGCGACCAGCACCAGCGCTTCGAACAGCGTGTGATACACCGCCTCGATCGACGCCTGGATATATTCGGTCGGATTATAGGGAATGCGGTAGGTGAGCCCCGGCGGAAAGCTGGCAGAGGCCCGTTTCAGTTCGGCCTTCACGGCTTCCGCGGTCGTCAGCGCGTTCGATCCCGGCAGCTGGGTGATTGCAATTGCTGTTGTCGGCTGGCCGCTCAGAAACGCGTTGATCCCGTAATCCTGGGCACCCAGTTCGATCCGCGCCAGATCGCGAAGCCGCGTCAGCCGGCCTTCGGTGTCGCGCTTGATGATGATCTCGCCAAACTGCTCGGGCGTGCTGAGCCGCCCCTCGGCCTGGATGCCGAGCTGAAACGCCGTGCCGCCGCGATTGAAGGGCGGCTGGCCAACCGAGCCCACCGCGACCTGGGCATTCTGCGCCCGGATCGCATTGGTGATCTCGTCCACCGTCAGGTTGCGTGCCGCCGCCAGATCGGGATCGATCCAGACCCGCATGTTGTAATCGCGGCCACCAAAGGTGCGGGTACCCCCAACGCCCTGGATACGGGCAAGCCGATCGATGATCTGCGTCGTCGCATAGTTGGAAATATATTGCTGGCTGAGCGATTTGTCGGGCGAATAGAGCGTTGCAACGAGCAGGATATCGGGCGAGTTCTTGCGCACCGTCACGCCGATTTGGCGCGTTTCCGCTGGCAGGCGCGGCTCGGCCGAAGAAACCCGGTTTTGCACCAGCACCTGCGCCTGATCGACATTGACGCCCTGTTTGAACGTCACCGTGATTGCCAGCGATCCGTCGCCCGTCGATGACGAGGACATGTAGATCATCCCCTCCACGCCGTTGATAGATTCCTCCAGCGGGGCAGCGACGGTTTCCGCCAATGTCTCGGCTGTCGCACCAGGATAACTGGCACTCACGACCACCGTTGGTGGCGCGATCTCCGGATATTGCGCGACGGGAAGGCCCGGATAGGCAACCAGGCCGAACACGATGATCAGCACCGACAGCACAGCCGCAAAGATCGGCCGGTCGATGAAGAAATGGGGAAAGCGCATGCTTACTTCGCCTGCGCTTCAGCGGCGGGCGGCGTGGTCAGCGGCAACGAGACAGGCGCCGTATTCGCCGCGCGTGGCTTCAGCGCGATCCGCGTCGCTTTCACCGGCATGCCGGGCTGCAATCGCGTCAGGCCGTTGATCACCACCTGGTCGGTCGGCGCAATGCCCTCACGCACGACCCGCAACCCTTCCACCGGCGGCCCAGTGACGATCGGGCGCGGCGCAACCTTTCCGTCCCTCCCCACCACATAGACGAGTTTACGCGTCTGATCGGTGATGATCGCCTCATCGGGCACCAACATCGCATGATAAGTGCCCGAGCCCAGCAGCCGCGCGCGGCCAAACAAGCCCGGTGTCAGGAAACCATCGGGATTGGAAACGACGGCGTGCGCGCGAATCGTCCCGGAATTGGGATCGATCGCGTTGTCGACAAATTCCATGTGCCCGTGCCAGCGATAGCCGCTTTCATCGGCAAGCTGGATCTCGACGGGATTGGGCGTGCTCCGCGATGATCCGCGCGTCCCCGCTTTGTCCTGCCGCAGATACTTAAGATAGAAGCTCTCTGCGCCGTCGAACGAAAACCAGATCGGATTGGTCGAGACGACGCGCGTCAGCACGGTGCTACCCTCGCTGACGAGATTGCCCTTGCTCACCCGGCGATCGGAAATTCGGCCGCTGATCGGCGAGCGCACTGTCGTGAAGCCAAGGTTCAGGCTCGCAGTGCTGACTGATGCCCGCCCGGCCGCGACATCGGCAGCGCCGGTGCGGACATTGGCAAGCTTGGTTTCATATTCCTCTCTCGAAATCGCCTGCGCATCAAGCAGCGTCTTGGCGCGGGCGAGTTCGCTGTTGGCGTTGGCAATCGATGCCCGGGCCTTCGCCAGTTGCGCCTGCGCCTGCGCAAGAGTGGCGCGATAGGGACGCGGATCGATGATGAACAACGCTTCCCCCTGGCGGACATATTGCCCATCGGCGAACAAGACCCGATCGATCGCTCCCGATACGCGCGGGCGAAGCTCGACATCCTGGATTGCTTCGAAGCGCCCGATATATTCGTCCCAATCGACGATATCGCGCTGCAGCGGGGTCGCGACCGTTACCGCCGTTGGTGGGGGGGCCGGTGGCGCTGGGCTCGAGCATCCGGCAACCGATCCAGCAAGGCCACCCGCAAGCGCCAGCCCAATGAGCTTCGACCGATTCGGCATTCATTGACCCCTTTGTCCGGCAAAGGAGCCTCTGACCCCGATCGCCAACCGCCAGCTGCGCAAGAATGCTGCACCTGCACAGGTAGCCATGAGGTGCGGATGCGACACGGTGATTGCAAGGGCCCGGACCTCGCCTCGATTAAACTTTGCGTATGCTGGATGAAAGCGGCGCTTAACGGCGATGCTGAGCGGGAGGCTGGCGTGACCCCGCACAAAGGTGGCATGCTGTGCGCCATTGATGTCTTTGGAGGTCGTATTGCCACGATTCTTGCTAATCGCACCCAACCCCCATGGCGGCGCTGATCTTCGTGGTCTCGCAGGCGACGGCGGGGGGTCGATCGCGCGCGTGGCGCCAGTCGCCATTGCGACGGTTGCGGCGATGGCGCCTCCCCAGATTGATGTCGTCTTGCGCGACGAAGCGCTCGATCCGATCGATTTCGACGAGCCAGCCGACTATGTGGGCATCTCCGCCAATGTGTCGCAAGTGCAGCGAGCGCTTGAGATCGCGGCGCAATTTCGTTCGCGTGGGGTCCCGGTGATCATCGGCGGGCCACATATCACGCTCGATCCCGAGGCATTTGCGGGTGCCTGCGATGTGGCGGTGACGGGTGAGTTCGAGGCGATTGCCGCTACTTTTTATGCCGACATGATCGCCGGGACACTCAAGCCGCATTACGAGGGCGGCCGGCCGAGCCTTACCGACTCACCGGTTCCTGCATGGGAATTATATGACAATGAGCGCGCGCTGGTCGGTGTGGTCCAGACGAGCCGCGGTTGCCCATTTTCGTGCAATTACTGCGATGTCATCCAGTATCTCGGGCGAGTTCAGCGCCACAAGACCAACGATCAGGTGATCGCAGAGGTGCAGCGGCTCTATGAGCTTGGCTATAACCGGATCGCGCTCGCCGACGATAATTTCACCGTTTATCGCCGGCGCGCGACAAGCCTGCTGGAAGCGCTCACTGCCTGGAACGGCCATGACAGGCGCGATCACGTGATCTTCGCGACCCAGGTCTCGATTGATGTGGCGCGCGATGACGACATCTTGCGGCTCTGTGCCAGCGCAGGCGTTTCCAACCTGTTTATCGGCGTCGAAACGGTCAACGAGACGGCGCTCGCTGCGGCAAACAAAAAACAGAATCTGAATACCGATATGACGGCGCAGTTGCGCAAGATCGTCTCGCACGGACTGAAAGTGGAAGCCGCGCTGATGGTCGGCTTCGATTCGGACACCAAGCGTATCTTCGATCAACAATATGAATTCAGCATGCAGATGCCGGTGGGCGTGTTCAAGATTTCGGCGCTAATGGCACCCAAGGCAACGCCTTTCTACGACGAGATGCACAAGGCCGGAAGGCTTGATCTTAGCGATGCCGAGTCGCAATTTCCCGGCGCCAATCTGCAGACCAATCTCATCCCCGCACAGATGAGCAAGGCCGAACTCCTCCTTGGCACCAAGTGGCTGATCAGCCGGCTTTCCAGCCCCAGCGCCTTTTGGCAGCGGCTGCAGCACATCGCCGACATCATCGGGCCCAATCCCCTGCGCGCGCGCGGCACTGGCCGGTTGTATGAAGCACCCGGTCGTGAACGCGCGAACCGCCACTTCACCCGCACCATTCGCGCGATGGGGCGCCGCCACCCCGACGTCGCGCGGACGTTGATGCTGACGAACGAGCTGATGCGATCACGCCCCGATATCCGCGACAATCTTGCCGATGTGACCACCAGCTGGCTGCTTTCGCTCGCCGTACATGTCGAAGCCGGCACCTATGATCCCGAGCTCGCCTTGATGCCGGCGCCGCCGATGACCCGCGTCCGCCGGGCGGCCTAGGCGACCGCCAATTCGTTGAGCGCGGACGCATGATCGATTAGGAAAATACGCCCGAGCGTCGCGATCATATCCAGCCAGTCTTCAAAACTTGCCAAGTCTCGCAAATCCTCGGCGCGCGGCTCAAACCGGCTCGACCAGCCACCGCTATACATCCGGCATTGATCACAGACAGCGTCCGGTGTCCCGCATTTGGCGGCCCCGCGCTGCAGATCGGTCGTGAAATAGCGCATATGGCCAGTCATCCGCGAATGACAGTCGCGCGCGATCCCGGTTTCGGCATCGATATCGTAAAGCGGGCCGGGTCTCGTCACCCAATCATTATAAGCGCGCGAATAGACGACAGTATCGGGATAAGCAGTTATCAGCTTGGCAATCTCATTCCGTGCCGAAGCGAGGCTCGCATCGTCCCAGCAAAGATTGGCACCGGGCCGGGATATCCGAAAATAGCGATCGTCATTCCCGCCAAAGGCGGCCAGTTGGCGCAGATAGGTTGCCGTCGGCGAATACATGTTGAAGGTGAGCGGGAGCGCATGATCGCGGCAGATGGCTGCGAGCCGCGGCAGATCGCCAATATTGGTGCGCGTAACGGTATAAAGCATGATCGCACGTGGATCGCCGGCATAGTTGCGGATAGCCTTGGCAAAGGTGCCGGCACCGCGCAGGCTGGAATCGATTTCGGCATCGACACCCCATAACGATACGCCGATGCGATACGGAATGGCCGGATCGAGACGGATCGTGCCGTTGGTGCCGATATTGCCATTGGGGAAATGGGCAGCTGCCGCGATCAGCCGTTCCTGCTCGAGCGCCGGCTCCGCACCGACGAAATAGGCCATCGACACGCCACGGGCGGCTTCTGCTGAGAAAAAAGCGCTCCAGGTCGCGATGTCGCTCTCGTCTTTTGTCGGCGCAAAACCGTCAGCGAAGTAATAACACCCCTCGCACAAGAGATTGCACCGCGTCGCAATTTCGTAAAAGGCGGGCCGGCGAAAAGCGCGGACGATTGCCTTGGCGGCACCGTAGCGCTGGGTCAGCTGCGGCGCTTCTTCAAGCAATGCCTGAAGTCGAGCGATTCGAGCCCGCTGATCGCTTTGCACCATTTCGGTAAGTGGCCTTCCTAATCGCGCCGTTATCTATGCGGCGATTGGGCGTTAGGCAAATTTCGTGAGCCAACTGCTAGGCAACGCGTCCCCGAAAACACGCCTTGTGCCCGAAGATCGCCCGCAAGCAACCGGGAGAAAGCAGAAGCACCCCATTGGTTCAAATGGATATTGTCATAAAACAAGTCGAGGCGTTGGCCGGTCATCTGCAGGGCGCCGTAATCTGCAATAATAGCACCTTGCTGTCGAAGCTTCGACTCGATCGCCGCGAGCTCCAATATTTGCCGGTGGGCATAACGATTCGTTGCGTCACGGGCAGAACCCGTCAACGGGGGAGAGGTGATGATCAGAATCCCTCCCCGGGCGCGGACATGGGCGTTCAACGTTTCCAATGCCGACGTCGCTCGATCGACGACCTGCGGATCATAATATCCGATTTTCCTGATCAATGCTGCCCGGTCGAGCGCTTGCTCGACAGCCAGCGACGGTGCCTTTGACCGATCGAGCCGCGTTAGGCTGAGCGCGGCAAGATCAGGATCGGGCGCAAGCGCGACACCGACCGCCGACAAGGCCGCCGCGATGTGCGGGCGCCACGCCGTCAACCCAAGCGATGGGGCAAAGAGTTCGACCAGTGGTTGCCGCCAATCGCCATCGATCAGACGCCAGCGTCCAGCGCTCCACAAAATCTGATAGGCAAGCCGACGGCGCGGCGCAAAGGCGCTGCCGGGCGACCCATTGTTAACAGACGTCGCGGTCGGCGCGATCATCAAGAACAGGTAGCAGGGCGGTTTGGGTCGATCGAAAATCAACTCGCCGATCGCTGCGGCCTCGAACAAATCGGAAGCCGAAAAGAAGAAAGGCGCGCCGTCGAGCTCCATCGCGGCAAAATCGATACTAACCCCGGTTGAGCCACCGATCACGACGGCCTGCCGCCCAGTTGTCTTTGCAAGCGCAGCGCGAGCCGCCATCTGCTCTTGGCGAACCGCGCTAGGCCATTGATTGGCGAGATTGAGCAGCGACAGCAGGATAACACCCAATGCCGCAAACCGCATGATCGATCCCACGCCCGCCACTTTCCTAGAAATTGAAATAGATGAAATCGGGTCGATCGAAAGCACCAAGCACGCAAATAGCCGCGCCAAGCGCGAAATAAAAACCCCAGGAAACCGCCGGGCCACGCGCCGACAGTCTATCGAATACGGGTCGGCGAGCCTCGATCGATTGGAACAGCTCGAGCGTCAGGATCACAAAGGGCAGCACGACGATGGTCTGCGAGAGCTGATCGATCCCGGTGACCGTCATCTGGCCGGTCAATAAATTCACCGGCACCAAAGTCATCCGCCGCCACATCGTCACTGCCTGGCCGATGCTGGGCGCATTTACCATGGTGCCGAGCAGGATCAGGAACAGCCAAAGCACCGTTCGGTTGGCGCTATCCTGCACGAACACCGCCGTTCGATCACCCAGGCCCACGCGCCCGATCGCGGTGCGCAACACCCTTGCTGCCGCCTTGTTGCGCCGCACGCTTGCCTCGATCAGGATCAACACCCCTGCAGCGATACCGGCGCCAAGCCAGGTCCACGCCGCGCCGTGCCAA